>JBBIJJ010000067.1:0-15530 GCA_037446035.1 Burkholderiales bacterium | reverse complement strand
ATCCGATCGCGCTCATCCGATCGTGTCATCCCGAGCAAGGCGAGGGATCTCGGCGCCGCAAGCGGTCACTGGCCAGACCATGCCGACGCGACGGAACGCAGCAACGGCGGCACGAAACGCGGCGGTCGCCGCGCGCCCGGTTGATAGAATCCGCGCCGGTCACGCCCAGGACAACGAGAACCGCATCGCCATGCCCGCCGTCACCGCATCAACGACCGAGGACTTCGACGTCGAGCGCGCCCGCTACAACATGGTCGAGCAGCAGGTGCGCCCGTGGGAAGTGCTCGACCAGTCGGTGCTCGACCTGCTGTTCGTGGTCAGGCGCGAGGACTTCGTTCCGCCGGCCTATCGGCGGCTCGCCTTCGTCGACATGGAGATCCCGCTGCGGATCGAAGTCGACGGCGCGGTCTACGACAGCGGCGAGTCGATGTTCGCGCCCAAGGTCGAGGCGCGCATCCTGCAGGAGCTGGGCATCCGCCCGCACGAGCACGTGCTGGAGATCGGCACGGGCTCCGGCCACATGGCCGCGCTCGCCGCGCACAAGGCGCAGCACGTGCTGTCGATCGAGATCGACGAGCGCCTCAAGCGCTTCGGCGAAGCCAACCTCGCGCGCGCGGGCGTGCGCAACGTGCGCGTCGAGCGGGGCGACGGCGCGCGCGGCTGGCCGGCACGCGCGCCGTACGACGTGATCATCGTCTCGGGCGGTCTGCCGACGCTGCCGCCCGTGCTGCTCGAACAGTTGAAGATCGGCGGACGGCTGGCCGCCATCGTGGGGGAGGCACCGGTGATGACGGCGCAGATCGTGACGCGCGTCACCGACGCCGGTTATGACACGTTGAAACTCTTCGAGACGAACGTGAAATATCTGCGCCATGCGTGGCGACCTTCGACGTTCCGTTTCTAGCGCGACGATGAAAACCCTCTCCGCGACCGAGCTCGCCCGTTGGCTGCGCGACGGCAACCGTCCGCCTCCGTTCCTGCTCGACGTGCGCGAGCCGTGGGAATACCAGATCTGCCGCATCGAGGGCTCCGAGTTGATTCCGCTGCGCGCGCTGGGCGCGCGCGCATTCGACCTCGATCGCGCGCGACCGACCGTGTGCATCTGTCACCACGGCAATCGCAGTGCGCACGCCGCCATGTTTCTCGCGCACCACGGCTTCCACGATGTCCACAATTTGACCGGCGGTGTGGCTGCATGGAGCCGCGAAGTCGATCCAACGATGCCGACGTACTAACCTCACCCTTCGGGCGGAGAAAGCGTGATACACAAGACAAGCACGAAGGCCCTGGCGGCGGTCACCGCTTCGCTGCTGCTCGCCACGGGCGGCGCCGCCGCGCAGAAGAGCGATCTGCTTTCGATTTATCGCGACGCGCTCGCCAACGACCCCGTCTATGCGTCGGCGCGCTTCGCGAACCAGGCCGCGCGCGAGCGCGAGCCGCAGGCGCGGGCGGCGCTGCTGCCGAACGTCGGCGCCGCCGTGGGCTACAACCGGATCTGGCAGGACTCCGCCACACCCAACGTGTCGAACTCCTTCGACTCGTGGGGGCCGTCGCTGCAACTGACGATGCCGATCTACCGACCGCAAAACCGGGACGCGTTGTCGCAGGCCAAGCTCGCGGTGCAGTCGGCCGAGGCGCAGCTCGCGCAGGCGCGGCAGGACCTGATCCTGCGCGTCACGCAGGCGTACTTCGACGTGCTCGCCGCGCAGGACGCGCTGACCGCGATCGAAGCGAGCAAGAAGGCCACCGCCGAGCAGCTCGCGCAGGCGCGGCGCGAATTCGAAGTCGGCACCAAGACGATCGTCGACACGCACGAGGCGCAGGCGCGCTTCGACCAGATCGCGGCGCAGGAGCAGGTCGCGCGCGGCGATCTGATCGTCAAGCGCAACGCGCTGCGCGCGATCATCGGTCGCGACGCCGGCGACAGCCTGCTGCCGCTGCGCGACTCGCCGCGGCTCGCCGCACCGCAGCCGGCCGACGTCGAGGCGTGGGCCAAGCGCGCCGAGGAAGCCAGCTACGGCGTCGCGATCGCGCGCGCGGCCGCGGAAATCGCGCGGATCGAGACGACGCGCAGCCGGCACGGCCACTATCCGACGCTCGACCTGGCCGCTTCGGTCAGCCAGTCGCGCACCAGCGGCAGCCTCACGTCCGATACGTCGAACACGTTTCGCGACTCACGCATCGGCGTGCAGTTGAACATCCCAATCTACACCGGGGGACTGATCCAGAGCCGCGTGCGCGAAGCGCTCGCCAGCGAGGAGCGTGCGCGCTTCGACCTCGAATCGGCGCGCCGCAACGCCGCGCAGGGCGCGCGCCAGGCGTACACCGGCGTGGACTTCGGGCTCGCGCAGGTACGCGCGCTGGAGTCGGCCGAGGTGTCGGCCAAGAGCCAGCTCGATTCGACGCAACTCGGCTACCAGGTCGGCGTGCGGATCAACCTCGACGTGCTCAACGCGCAGACGCAGTTGTTCAACACGCAGCGCGACCTGAAAAAGGCGCGCTACGACTTCCTTGTCAACGGCCTGCGCTTGAAGTCGGCCGCCGGCGCGCTCGAAGACAAGGACCTCGAAGCGATCAACGCCCTGCTCGCCCGCTGAGCCCGCCAAAAAATGGGGTCAGACACCAATTTCCCAAAAATGGTGTCTGACCCCTATTTCTTGCTGAGCGACTGCTCGACGATCGCGACGGCGCGCGCCGTTGCACCGCAGTGTGCAATGGCGAAACGCAGCGCGGCAGTACGCATCGATTCGAGCCGAGCGCGGTCCGCCGTGAGTTCCGCCATCGTACGCAGCGCGGCTTCGGCGTCCTTGACCTGAACGGCCGCCCCCGCGTCGAGCGCGTCGCGCGTGGCCTGCTCGAAATTGAACATGTGCGGGCCGACGACGACCGGGCAGCCGCACGCGCAGGCCTCGATCAGGTTCTGCCCGCCGAGCGGCTTCAGGCTGCCCCCGATCAGCGCGACGTCCGCCGTCGCGTAGTACATCGCCATCTCACCCATCGAGTCACCGAGCAGCGCGTCGGCATCGATGCGATCCGGCCACGTGGCCCCGAACGCGGATCGTCTCGCGATGCGCAGTCCGCTCGTGCCCAGAAACCGAGCGACTTCGTCAAACCGCTGCGGATGCCTCGGCACAAACAAAAAAATGGGGTCAGACACCAATTTCGAAAAAATGGTGTCTGACCCCAATTTCTTGATCGCATCGACGAGCAGCGGCTCTTCGCCTTCGCGGGTGCTGGCGAAGAGCCAGACGGGACGGGTTCCGAGGCGCGCGCGCAGTGCCTTGCCCTGCCGCAGTAGGACCTCGGACGGCGCGAGATCGAACTTCAGATTGCCGATCACGTCGATCGGCCCGGCGTACAGCTGCGCGATGCGATCCCGATCGGCCGCCGTCTGCGCGGCGATGCGCGTGAAGCACGCGGTTGCGGCGCGCACGAGCGCGGGCCAGCGCTGCGCCTTCGCGAGCGATTTCGCCGACAGCCGCGCGTTGACCAGCAGCATCGGAACGTCCGCCTCGCGCGCAGCGAACAGCAGATTGGGCCAGACCTCCGTTTCGAGCACGACGCCGATGCGCGGCCTCACCTCGCGCAGGAAGCGGCGCGCCGCGAACGGCAGGTCGTACGGCAGATAGCGCTGCACGACGCGGCCCGGCAGCGCCTGCGCGATCCCCTCGCCCACCGAGCGCCCGGTCGGCGTCATGTGGGTCAGCAGGAACCGCAACTCGGGACGCGTCTGCGCGAGCGCTTCGAGCAACGGCTGCGCGGCGCGCGTTTCACCGACCGACACCGCATGCACCCAGACGATGGGCGCATCGCCCGCGACGCGCGGACCGCGCCCGAGGAAACGCTCGCTCCAGTGCGCCAGGTACTCGCGCTGGCGCAGGCTGCGCCACGCGAGATGCGCAGCCGCGAGCGGCAGCCCCGCAAACCACGCCGCCGAGTACAGCCAGCGCGCCGCGCGTTCGCTCATCGCGCCGCGGCCGCCACCAGCACGCGTTCGATCGCCGCGATGACCTCCGCGGCGCTCGGCGCGCGCGCAACACCGCCCAGGCTCTCGCACGGCGCATCCCCCGTGATGCCGACGAGCGCCGGGTCGTAGTCGCAGAAGATGCCCACCGTCGGCGCGCCCAGCGCGGCCGCCAGATGCGTCAGCCCGGTGTCGAGCCCGACCACGACGCGCGCGCCGGCGAGCACCGCGGCAAGCGCATCGAGCGAAGCACGCGGCGCGACCTCCGCGTCGCGCATGCCCGCTGCGCGCGCGCAGGTGCGCACGCCCTCCTCGTCCGACCCCCAGAACAGCAGCGAGCGCAGCCCGCGCTGCGCCAGCCACGCCTCGACGGCGGCCCAGCGCGCGTCGGGCCAGAGCTTGGTTGCGCGGCTGGTGTTGGTCAGCAGCGCGGCATACGGGCGCTCCGCGGCGAGCGCGCCCAGTTCGCCCCCGGCGGCGGGCGGCTTCAGGTCGAAGCGCGGCAGGCCGTCCGGTGCGTAACCCAGCGCGGCCGCGCCGATGCGGCGATTGCGTTCGATCGCGTGCAACGCCTGCGGCACGCGAATGCGCTCGCCGTAGAAGCACGCCGCGAGCGGCTCGCGCGCGCTCGCCGCGTCGGGTCCTGCGACCGGCCCGCGTGCGCGCCACGCCAGCCACGCGCTCTTGATCAGTCCCTGGCAGTCGACGATGCGGTCGTAGCGCTGCGCACGCAGCTCGGCCCTGGCCGCACGCCACTCGCGCCAGGTGCGCGGCGACAGGACACGCTTGCGCCAGCGTCGCACGGCGACCGGGATCACGCGCGCCACCGCCGGATGCAGCCGCGGAATCGCGGCAAAGGCGTCTTCGACGACCCAGTCGATCGTCGCGCCCGGATGCGCGCGCGCCAGGTCGGTGACCATCGGCAGCGCGTGCACCACGTCGCCCATCGACGAGGTCTTGACGATCAGCACGCGCGGCGCGGGGTGCATGGCGCCGCGATTGTAGGGGCGCGCGCGGTTACGGCCTGCGCGCTTCCTTGGCGGCGTCCTGGATCTTCTCGCCGGTCTTTTCGATGGCCTGGCCGGTCTTTTCGACCGCCTTGCTGACCGCTTCGCCGGTCTTCTGCGCCGCGCTTTCGACGGCTTCGCCGGCGGCTTTCGCGCGCCGCTCGATCGCATCGCCCGCCTGTTCGAGCTTCTCGCCCGCCTTCTGCACGGCTGCGTCGATGCTGCGCCCGATCTTTTCGGCGGGACCCTCGGGTTTGCCGCAAGCGGCCAGCGCGAACGCGGCACAGGCGGCAGCCAACCAGCCCAATGGTTTCAGCTTCGGTTTCATCGGTTCCCCGCGAACGAAGGTCGATCAGAACGGCAGCTTCGCGTCGGGCTTCACCGCGAGCAATGCGCGGCGGAAGTCGGACTGGATGCGCGCCAGGGCGGCCGCATCGTCGGCCTCGAAGCGCAGCACCACCACCGGCGTCGTGTTCGACGGCCGCGCCAACCCGAAGCCGTCCGGATATTCGACCCGCACGCCGTCGATCGTGATGATCTCGGTCGCGCCCTCGAAACGCGCTTCGCGCTTCAGGCGCTCGACCAACGCGAAGTTCTCGCCCTCGGCGGTCTTCACGTGCAGCTCGGGGGTGGCGACCGCATCGGGCAGCGCATTCAGCGTCGCGCTCGGGTCGGCCGTGCGGGAAAGCAGCTCCAGCAGCCGCGCGCCGGCGTACAGCCCGTCGTCGAAGCCGTACCAGCGGTGCTTGAAGAAGATGTGCCCGCTCATCTCGCCCGCGAGCGGCGCGCCGGTTTCGGCGAGTTTGGCCTTGATCAGCGAATGTCCGGTGCGCCACATCGTCGGCCGCCCGCCGTGCGCGCGGATCGCCTGCGCGAGCTTGCGCGAGCACTTGACGTCGAAGATCACCTCCGCACCCGGCACCTCGGCGAGCACGCCTTGCGCGAACAGCATCATCTGCCGGTCGGGCCAGACGATGCGGCCGTCCTTGGTCACCACGCCGAGCCGGTCGCCGTCGCCGTCGAACGCGAAGCCCAGCTCGGCGTCGGTCTCGCGCAGGCAGCGGATCAGGTCCTGCAGGTTCTCCGGGTGGGCGGGATCGGGATGGTGGTTCGGGAACGTGCCGTCGACGTCGCAGAACAGTTCGACGACTTCGCAGCCGAGCGCGCGGAACAGCTTGGGCGCGAAGGCGCCGGCGACACCGTTGCCGCAGTCGATCGCGATCTTCATCGGCCGCGAGAGCTTCACGTCGCCGGCGATGCGCGCGACGTAGGCGTCGGCCACGTCGGCGCTGCGCAGCGCGCCCGGCGCGCGCGCCTGCGCCAGATCGCCCGCGACGATCCGCTCGCGCAGCTTCTGCAGCCCGTCGCCGTACAGCGCCTGGCCCGCGAGCACCAGCTTCAGGCCGTTGTATTCGGGCGGATTGTGGCTGCCGGTGATCGACACGCCCGAGCCGGTACGCAGATGAAACGTCGCGAAGTACAGCATCGGCGTGGTGACCATGCCGACGTCGACCACCGCGGTGCCGGTGCTGCGAATCCCATCGACCAGCGCGTCGCGCAGGCGGGGGCCCGACAGCCGGCCGTCGCGCCCGACCGCGATTTCGCGCGCACCGCGCGCGGCCGCTTCGCTGCCCAGCGCCGCGCCGATCGCGCGCACGGCCTCCGCCGTCAGCGTGCGATCGACGATGCCGCGGATGTCGTAGGCCTTGAAGATCGATGGGTCGATCGGCGGATGCATGGCGTCGTGTCGTCTGATTGACCGGCGGGCATTCTACGCATCGCGTCCGTCGCAGTTTCGGGCGTGGTACATCGCCTGCGACACGGCGTCGGCGATAATCCCGGCATCGAGCCGTCAGACACCGGGATCCGAGGGGAGCGCCCCGACGCTTCACGGCCTCTGCTGCCGGGGCAGCGAGTTGGAGTGAGAAGGTGTGAAGATTTCGTCGCGAGCGGGACGCTGCCCAGGCGCACGCAGCCGCAGGGCCGAGGCACACCAAGTGAATCGGCGAGGCCCGAAAAGGCGCCTGCCTTTCGGCGGAGGCTGACGTGCGCGCAGCGCACGTCACAAGCCCGCCGCAGGCGGGCGGCCGAAGCCAACACCGCGCAACGACGCCAGCGGGCCGCGCAGCAGCGAGATCCACAGCTTCTGAGGAAGTTCTTGCCGCGCGACGCGGGATCTCGCCCGCGCCGTGTCCCCGGCCAGCGCGCGCGGATGTTGAAGGCCGACCCGACCCCATGACAACGCATAGGAACCAACCCGCGATGCTCGCAGTGATCCTCTCCGGCGGTTCAGGCACGCGGCTGTGGCCGGTGTCGCGCGAAGCGCTGCCCAAGCCGTTCATGCGCATCGGCGAAGGGCCTTCGCTGCTCCAGCGCACGGTCGCGCGCGCAACGCGTGCCGGCGCGCAGCGCTGCGTGATCGTGACGAACAAGGAGTACAGCTTCCGCACGGCCGAGGAAATCGAGTCGATGCGCGCGGGCGCACCCGCGTCACTGCAGCTTCTGCTCGAGCCGATCGGCCGCAACACCGCGCCGGCGATCGGCGCGGCCGCGCTGTGGGCCGACGCCAACGGCCTGCGCGACGAGCCGATGCTCGTGCTGCCGGCGGACCATCTGATCCAGGACGAAGCGCGCTTCGCGCAGGCCGCCGCGCGCGCGCAAGCGCTGGCACGCGCGGGCCGCATCGTGCTGTTCGGCATCCGGCCGACGATGCCCGAGACGGGCTTCGGCTATATCGAATGCGAGGCGCCGCCCGCCGGCGACGAAGCCGCGGCGGTCAAGCGCTTCGTCGAGAAGCCCGATGCGGCGACCGCAGCCGGCTATCTCGCCGCGGGCAACTACCTGTGGAACAGCGGCATGTTCTGCTTCACGCCGGCGACGATCCTGGCCGCCCTCGGCATGCACGCGCCCGACGTGCTCGCCGCCGCGCGCCGCGCCGTGAGCCAGGCCACGCACGAGGCCAAGTCGGCGCAGCGGCTCGAACTCGACAAGGCGTCGTTCGCGCAGTCGCCCGACATCTCGATCGACTACGCGGTGATGGAGAAAGCCGCCGGCGTGGTCGTGCTGGCGGGCGACTTCGGCTGGAGCGACATCGGCTCGTGGAAAGCCGTGGCGCAGGAGTTCGACGCCGACGCGCAGGGCAATACCGTCAGCGGCGACGTGCTGCTCGCCGACTGCCGCAACACGCACGTGCAGAGCGAAGACCGCCTCGTCGCCGCGGTGGGATTGAACGACGTCGTGGTCGTCGACACCGCCGACGCGCTGCTGGTCTGCGACCGCAACGCCACGCAGCGCGTCAAGGAAGTCGTCGCGGAGCTGAAGCGCCGCGGCCACGAAGCGCACAAGCTGCATCGCACGGTCGCGCGCCCCTGGGGCACGTACACGACGCTGCAGGAAGGGCCGCGCTTCAAGATCAAGCGCATCGAGGTCAAACCGGGGGCGGCGCTGTCGCTGCAGATGCACCACCACCGCAGCGAGCACTGGGTCGTCGTCAGCGGCACCGCCAAGGTCGCGATCGACGGCCGCGACGCGCTGATCGCGCCGAACGAATCCACGTACGTGCCGGTGGGTGCCAAGCACCGTCTCGAAAACCCCGGCAAGGTGCCGTTGGTGATGATCGAAGTGCAGTGCGGCGACTACGTCGGCGAGGACGACATCGTCCGCTTCGACGACAGGTACGGCCGCACGGGCGGGTGAACTGCATGGCCTCGCGCACCGAACTGCCGCCATGGCGCGCGCTGGCCGCGCACCGGGCCGCACTCGATGGTTTTCACATCGGCGACGCACTCGCCGCCGATGCCTCGCGTGCGCAACGCTGGACGCTCGAGGCCGCCGGGCTGACCTTCGATCTGTCGCGCCACCGCGCCACCGACGAAACGCGCGCGCTGCTCACCGAGCTCGCCCGCGCCTGCGACCTCGAGCGCTGGCGCGAGCGCCTGTTCGCCGGCGAGCCGATCAACACCACCGAAAACCGCGCCGCCTGGCACACCTCACTACGAAATTGGGGTCAGACACCATTTTCCGAGATACGAAAAAAGGTGTCTGACCCCGATTTTCTGGGGTTCGCGGAGGCGTTGCGCGCGGCAAGCGTTCGCGGAGCGACGGGGGAGGCGATCGAGCGCGTGGTGTGCCTGGGCATCGGCGGGTCGGACCTCGGTCCGCGGCTCGTCACCTACGCGCTGGGCGAGCAGGCGGGCGGGCCGGCGGTGCACTTCGTCGCAAACATCGACCCGGTCGAGCTCGACGAAGCGCTGGCCGGCGCGCGGCCGCAGACGACGCTCGTCGTCGTGATCTCGAAAAGCTTCACGACGCTGGAGACGCTCGAAAACGCGCGCGCCGCGCTCGCCTGGATGCGCCAACGCGCGCCGGACCTCGACGTGGCCAAGCACCTCGCAGCGGTGACCGCGCAACCCGACCGCGCTCAGCACTTCGGCGTTGCCGCCGAGCGCATTTTCAGCTTTCCCGAATGGGTCGGCGGCCGCTATTCGGTCTGGTCCGCCTGCGGGCTGCCGATCGCGATCGCGCACGGCCGCGCGGCATTCGAGCAATTGCTCGCGGGCGCGGCCGCGGCCGACGCGCATTTCGTCGAAGCACCGCTGGAACGCAACGTGCCGGTGCAGCTCGGGCTGCTGGGCCTGTGGTACGTCAACTTCTGGGGTATCAACGACCGTGCGGTCATGCCCTACGCGCAGCGGCTGCGGCTGCTGCCGGCGTACCTGCAGCAGCTCGAGATGGAGAGCAACGGCAAGCGCGTCGACCGCGAGGGGCGACCGCTTGCCTACGACACCGCGCCGATCGTCTGGGGCGAAGTCGGCACGACCGCGCAGCACAGCGTGTTTCAGCTCCTGCACCAGGGCACGCATTGGACGCCGGTGGACTTCGTCACCTGCGCGGCGTTCGCCGACTCGCGCAACGAACGCGAGCGTCTGCTGTACCAGAACGCGCTCGCGCAGGCCGACGCACTCGCGCACGGCGACCGCGTGCTCCACACCGCGCAGCGGCCGACCGCCGCGTACGCGCAGGCGCCGGGCAACCGCCCAAGCACCTTCGTCACGCTGCCGCGCATCGACGCGTTTTCGCTCGGCGCGCTGCTCGCTACCTACGAGCACCGCACGTTCGTACAGGGCGTGGTGTGGAACATCAACAGCTTCGACCAGTGGGGCGTGGAAATCGGCAAGCGCCTGCTATCGCAGCGTTTGGCGGACTGGAGGGAATCACGGTGACGACCAATCGAGTGCGCAAGGCGGTGTTTCCGGTGGCCGGGCTGGGCACGCGCTTTCTGCCGGCGACCAAGGCGATGCCGAAGGAGATGCTGCCGATCGTCGACAAGCCGCTGATCCAGTACGCGGTCGAGGAAGCCGCCGCTGCCGGCATCGAGCAGATGATCTTCGTCACCGGCCGCGGCAAACGCGCGATCGAGGACCACTTCGACCGCGCCCCCGAGCTGGAGCAGACGCTCGATGCGCAGCGCAAGCACGAGCTGCTGCAGCTTCTGATGTCGGCCACGCCCCCCGGCGTGAACTTCGTCTACGTGCGGCAGCCCGAGCCGCTCGGCCTCGGCCACGCGGTGATGTGCGCCGAGCAGGTGGTCGGCGACGAGCCATTCGCCGTGATCCTTGCCGATGATCTGATCGACGCCGCCCCCGGCGTCACCGCGCAGCTCATCGAAAGCTACCGGCGCACGGGTGCTTCGGTGCTTGCGGTCGAGGACGTGCCGCGCGCGGACACCGGCAAGTACGGCATCGTCGCGACCGAGCGGATGAACAAGCTGGAGGAGCGCGTCACCCGCATCGTCGAGAAGCCGCGACCCGAAGATGCGCCGTCGACGCTCGCCGTCGTCGGCCGTTACGTGCTGCGGCCGGAAGTATTCACCGAGCTGGCGACGACCCCGCGCGGCAGCGGCGGCGAGATCCAGTTGACCGACGCGATCGCGCGGCGCGTGGCGCGCGGCGAAGTGATCGTGCGGCGCTTCGACGGCAAGCGCTACGACTGCGGATCGAAGCAGGGATTCCTGCGGGCGAATCTGGCGTTCGGGCGCAGGGCGGGGCTGATCGACTGAGAAGGTGTGAAGATTTCGTCGCGAGCGGTCCGCTGGCTAGGCGCACGCAGCCGCAGGGCCGAGACATATCAAGTAGATAGGCGAGGCCCGAGCAGCGCGCAACGACGCCAGCGGGCCGCGCAGTAGAAAGATTCACACCTTCTGAGGCCAGTGACGAAGGCCGCGCCGACCGACCGGCATACAATGCGGCGGCGATCCGCGGGAGCGTTGCGTCGATGAAGCGCGAAGAGTGGGAACGGTACCGTCGCCAGGCCGCTCATACGCTGCAGTCGGCCAAGAGCGATCGCGCGCAAGGGGACTTCGACTGGGCGTGCTTCAAGGCGCATCAGGCCGCCGAACTGGCGGTCAAGGGTTACGTCCGCGCCACCGTGCACTACGCGACCGGGCATTCGATCGTCAAGCTGCTCGCCGGCGTCGGATCGGCGCCGCCTGTCGCGCTAGTCGACTGCGCCAAGGCGCTCGACAAGGTGTACATACCCGCCCGCTATCCGGACGCGTTTGACACCGGCGCGCCGCTGGACTACTACACCGCGGGCGACGCCGATGCGTCCATCGAGTGCGCGCAGCGCATCCTGGATTGGCTCGATGCTCTCGCTGCCCGCTGATCCGCTCGACCGCACCGAGCGCATCGCGCGCGTGCGCAGCTATCTGGCCGCGCTCGGCCTGAATCGCTACCGGGCGATCGTGTTCGGTTCCGTCGGCCGCGGCGATTTCACCGCCGAGAGCGACACCGACCTGCTGGTGATCAGCGACGATCTGCCCGCCGGCGTGCGCGAACGGCTGGACCTCCTGTTTGCCGCGCGCGACATTGCACCCGAAGTCGAGCCGATCGGCTGGCGCACCGAGGACTGGGAGCGGCGCCAGCGCGAGGGCGATCCGTTTATCGCGGTGCTTCGGCGCGATGGCATCGAAATAAACGGGTAAGCCGCCCGTCCGCGCGCTTACCGCGCGCGCCCGCTACACGATAATCGCCGGCCTCTCCGGTCCGAACTTCATCGGTAGCCCCCGCATGCTCGCAGTCATCCTCTCCGGCGGCTCCGGCACGCGCCTATGGCCCGTGTCGCGCGAAGCCGCGCCGAAACCCTTCATGCGCATCGGCGGCGGCCCGTCGCTGCTGCAGCGGACCGTGCAGCGTGCCGCGCGCGCCGGCGCGTCGCGTTGTCTGATCGTCACCAACCGCGAGTACCAGTTCCGCACCGTCGAGGAGGTGCAGACCCTGCGCGACGGCACGCCCGCCGACTGGCATCTGCTGCTGGAGCCGGTGGGGCGCAACACCGCGCCAGCGATCGCAGCCGCCGCGCTGTGGGCACAGCGCAGCGATCGCGGCGACGAACCGCTGCTGGTGCTGCCGGCCGATCATCTGGTGGCCGACGAAGCGCGCTTTGCCGCGGTGGCGCATCTGGCCGCCGAGGCCGCGCGCGCCGGCGCGATCGCGTTGTTCGGCATTCGGCCCACGATGCCCGAGACCGGCTTCGGTTACATCGAATGCGGAACGCCGCCGGCAGGCGACGCAGCGGTCGCGGTCAAGCGCTTCGTCGAGAAGCCCGGCCTGGACGCCGCCACCGAATATCTGGCGAGCGGCCGCTACCTGTGGAACAGCGGCATGTTCTGCTTCACGCCGGCGACGATCCTGGCGGCGCTTGCCGAGCACGCGCCCGACGTACTGGAAGCGGCGCGCGCCGCGTTGGCTGCGGCCAAGCGCACCGCCGGCAACGTCAACGCGCTCGAACTCGACGCAGCGGCGTTTGCGCGCGCGCCGGACATCTCGATCGACTACGCGGTGATGGAGAAGGCCGCCGGCGTTCGCGTGCTGGCCGGCGATTTCGGCTGGAGCGACATCGGTTCGTGGAAGGCGGTCGCCGAAGAGCACCCGGTCGACGCCGCTGGCAACTCGACCGCCGGCGAAGTGCTGCTGGCGGACTGCCGCAACACGCACGTGCAAAGCGAGGATCGGCTGGTCGCCGCGGTCGGGCTGCGCGACGTGGTGATCGTCGACACGCCCGATGCGCTGCTGGTGTGCGACCGCGGCGCCACGCAGAAGGTCAAGGACGTGGTGGCGTAACTGAAGCGCCGCGGCCACGAAGCGCACAAGCTGCATCGCACGGTCGCGCGCCCCTGGGGCACCTACACCACGCTGCAGGAAGGGCCGCGCTTCAAGATCAAGCGCATCGAGGTCAAGCCGGGCGCGGCGCTGTCGCTGCAGATGCATCATCATCGCAGCGAGCACTGGATCGTCGTCAGCGGCACCGCCAAGGTGGCGATCGACGGCACCGAAGCGCTGATCGCGCCTAACGAATCGACCTACGTTCCGGTGGGTGCCAAGCACCGTCTCGAAAACCCCGGCAAGGTGCCGCTGGTGATGATCGAAGTGCAATGCGGCGATTACGTCGGCGAGGACGACATCGTGCGCTTCGACGACAAATACGGCCGCGCGCCGCAGACCTGACCATGCGCAGAATCCGCAAAGCGGTGTTCCCGGTGGCCGGGCTGGGCACGCGCTTTTTGCCGGCCACCAAGGCGATGCCGAAGGAGATGCTGCCGATCGTGGACAAGCCGCTCATCCAATACGCGGTCGAGGAAGCGGCCGCTGCCGGTATCGAGCAGATGATCTTCAGCACCGGCCGCGGCAAACGCGCGATCGAAGACCACTTCGACCGCGCGCCCGAACTGGAGCAGCAGCTCTCCGAAAACGGCAAGCGTGAGCTGTACGAACTGCTGATGTCGGCCACCCCGAACGGGGTGAGCTTCGTCTACGTGCGCCAGCCGGAGCCGCTCGGGCTCGGCCACGCGGTGCTGTGCGCCGAGCAGATCGTCGGCGACGAGCCGTTCGCGGTTATCCTGGCCGACGATCTGATCGACGCGCAACCCGGCGTGACAGCGCAACTGGTTCAAACGTACGAGCGCACCGGCGCCTCGGTGCTGGCGGTCGAAGACGTGCCACGCGAAGACACCTGCAAATACGGCATCGTCGGCAGCGTGGCGCTGAACGGCCAGCAAGAGCGCGTCACCGCGATCGTCGAAAAACCGCACCCTGACGAGGTGCCGTCGACGCTGGCCGTGGTCGGCCACTACGTGCTGCGGCCGGAGATCTTTCACGAGCTTGCCACGACCGAACGCGGCCGCGGCGGTGAAATCCAGTTGACCGACGCGATCGCGCGCCGCGTGGCGCGCGGCGAAGTGATCGCGCGGCGCTTTACCGGCACGCGTTACGACTGCGGGTCGAAGCAGAGGTTTCTTGCGGCGAACATCGCGTACGGACGCAAGGGCGGATTGATCGACTGACGAGGCCACGCGCGCACGGTGCCGCTAGCCGTACAGCCAGGTTCCCGTCCATACGCCACGAAGCGAAACCCGACGGCCAACGGGGACGCGTCCCCGTCAGCGGCGTGCGTCAAAGCGCGGCAGCGTCTCCTTCCAGGCCAGCAGCCGCTCGTCTGCGGTCACAAGGGCTGCACCGTGGTGCAGGGCCGTCGCCACGATCAAGCGGTCCACCGGATCATCGGGCAGCCCGCCCAGCCCGACCGCGCGGACGCCAACATTGCCATCGACCGGCAGTTCGACCAACCCAGCGTCGAGCAACTCGGCCCGCCACTCGGCAACCGGCATCGGCAACGCAAGACGGCCACGAGCCGCCAGCAGCGCGACTTCCCAGAACGACATCGCGCAAACGCCCACCTGGCCGCGCTTCCAGCGACGTTCGATCAGCGCGCGTGCCCTGCGGCCGAGACTACGTGCATCGTTGTCGGCCCACAGCAGAACGTGCGTGTCAAGCACGATCACTTGAGCGCGTCCCAGAGCTCCGCGCCCGTCGGCGAAACGATGTCACCCCGAATGGCAATCCGGTCCCGATGTAGACCGATCAACGATTTTGCCCGCGCTCCACGATGCGGCCGCAGCTCGGCCACGGGCCGGCCATTCTTCGTCACCAGGATGGGCTTGCCGGTGCGCGCCACCTCGTCCATCAACGCGAGGCAGCGCGCTTTGAACTTCGACGCCTGAATGGTTTGCATGGACGGTGCTCGGAGCAGGATCGATTGACCATCATTGTGCCCATGGTCACGTACATGGTCAACGGCGATGGCATGCTGCCGACTATGCCCCAGGCCGTGTCGGCACGTCCGTACGGCATCGTCGCCAGCGTGGCGCTCAACGGCCAGGAAGAGCGCGTCACCGCCTATTACGCCGGGGGCGACGCCGATGCGTCCATCGAGTGCGCGCAGCGCATCCTGGATTGGCTCGATGCTCTCGCTGCCTGCCGATTTGCTCGACCGCACCGAGCACATCGCGCGCGTGCGCGACTATCTCGCCGCGCTCGGCCTGAATCGCCACCGTGGGATCGTGTTCGGTTCCGTCGGCCGCGGCGATTTCACCGCCGAGAGCGACACCGACCTGCTGGTGATCAGCGACGATCTGCCCGCCGACGTGCGCGCCCGTCTGCACCTGCTGTATTCCGTGCGCGACGTGGCGCCCGAAGTGGAGCCGATCGGCTGGCGCACAGGGG
>JBBIJJ010000066.1:0-15547 GCA_037446035.1 Burkholderiales bacterium | reverse complement strand
TG
The DNA here is from genome assembly GCA_037446035.1 of Burkholderiales bacterium. Classification (GTDB taxonomy): domain Bacteria; phylum Pseudomonadota; class Gammaproteobacteria; order Burkholderiales; family Burkholderiaceae_F; genus DSNY01. The sequence goes on along the minus strand of JBBIJJ010000066.1, from coordinate 15,545 downwards.
ACGGAGTGTCTCAGATGTTCGCGCAAGCGAAGCTCGCCGATCAGGTGAATAGGGTGCAGCCCGAAGCATCCCGGCAGCGAGGAACCGGTGTCGCCGAACCGGCATCACGCAACCTTGGGCATCGGATCAGATCGCGCCGGCCTGCCTGAGCGCCAGAAGCTCCTGCTCGGAACAACCGAGGAGCTGCCGCAGCACTTCTTCGGTGTGTTCGCCCAGCAGCGGCGGCGGGCGGTCGCAGGCGGGCGGGGTGGCCGACATCTTGATCGGGTTGCCGACCAGCGGCACGTGGCCGGCGAGCGGATGCGGCAGATCGATACGCAGCCTGCGCGCGACGATCTGCGGGTCGACGAGCGCCTGCGCGATCGAGTTGATCGGGCCGCACGGCACGCCGGCGGCTTCGAGCTGCTCGGTCCAGAACGCGACCGGCCGCGCGCGCACGATCTGTTCGAGCAGCGGCACCAGAACCGCACGGTTGCGCACGCGGTCGGCGTTCTTCGCGAAGCGGGCATTGGTCGCCAGTTCGGGGCGGCCGGCGATCTCGCAGAACTTCGCGTACTGGCTGTCGTTGCCGACCGCGATGATCACGTGGCCGTCGGCCGCCGCGAACACCTGGTACGGAACGATGTTCTGGTGCGCATTGCCGGCGCGGCCGGGCGCCTTGCCGCTGACCAGACAGTTCATGTTCATGTTGGCGAGCATCGCGACCATCACGTCGAACAGCGCGAGATCGAGATGCTGGCCCTGGCCGGTGACTTCGCGGTGCGCGAGCGCCGCCAGGATCGCCACGGCCGAATACATGCCCGTCATCAGGTCGCTGACCGCGACACCGGCCTTCTGCGGGCCGCCGCCGGGCAGATCGTCACGCTCGCCGGTGATCGACATGAAGCCGCCCATTCCCTGGATGATGAAGTCATAACCGGGGCGCTCGCGATACGGCCCGGTCTGGCCGAAGCCGGTGATCGAGCAGTAGATGAGCTTCGGATTCACGGCGGCGAGCGACGCGTAGTCGAGCCCGTACTTGGCGAGCTGACCGACGCGGTAGTTCTCGACGAGGATGTCGGACTTGCGCGCGAGCTCGCGTACGAGCCGCTGGCCCGCGGGCTTCGAGATATCGATCGTCACCGAGCGCTTGCCGCGATTGGCCGCCAGGTAGTAAGCGGCTTCGGTCGTGTCGCGCCCCTGCGCGTCCTTCAGGTACGGCGGACCCCAGCCGCGCGTGTCGTCGCCGCTGCCCGGGCGCTCGATCTTGATGACGTCCGCACCGAGGTCGGCGAGCAGTTGCGTGCACCAGGGACCGGCAAGCACGCGCGTGAGGTCCAGCACGCGCAGATGGCCGAGCGCGCGCTTTGGGGTCGGTAAAGTCATGGCGGGGCAGGATAACAAGATCCCGCCGCTAGACTCCGCGCATGGCACGCAAGATGCCCCCGTGGCTGCTGAAGCTCGGCATGAATCTTTGGCCGCCGTTTCTCGGTGCGGGCATCCGCGTGAGGCGCATCGCGCCGGACTTTCGCGAGATCGTCGTCGAGATGCCGCTGCGCTGGTACAACCGCAATTACTTCGGCACGCATTTCGGCGGCTCGCTGTACGCGATGACCGATCCGTTCTTCGCGCTGATGGTGCTGCACAACCTGCCGTCAAACTACCTCGTTTGGGACAAGGCGGCAGCGATCGACTTCGTCGCGCCGGGCCGTTCGCGCATGCGTGCGGTGTTCCGGCTGACGCAGGACGATCTGGACACGATCCTGAAGCTGACCGCCGATGGCGAAAGGCATCTGCACCTGTTCAAGACCGACGTGACCGATGCCGAGGGGCTGGTCGTCGCGCGTGTCGAAAAGATCGTGTACGTGCGCAGAAAGAAGGATTCGGGGTCGAGGATTCAGGATCGAGGAATCGGGACCTATTAACTTTTACAAATCCTTGTGACACGTGCCAGCGGTTCGGCGCCCGCAGCCCCGAGCCCTCGTCATTCCGAGCCAAAGGCGAGGAATCTCCGCCGCTCGCGGTGCCGAGATCCCTCGCTGCGCTCGGGATGACGGACCCGACCACGGCGAGGGCGAAGCGAACATGCAAGGCGGCGGTGTCACGAGGTTGGGTATTCCTCGATAGGATCGAGTCGACCGCGGTCGCCGCGCCCGCACCATCCGCAATTCGACGCCCAACGATGTCGCACTTCCGTCCCTGGCCTTATCCCCGCGTGATCGCGCATCGCGGCGGCGGCGCCCTGGCGCCGGAGAACACGATCGCCGCGATCGATGTGGGCCGTGCGCACGGCTTCAACGCGATCGAGATCGATGCGATGCTGGCGCGCGACGACGTGCCGGTGCTGATGCACGACGCGACCGTCGACCGCACGACCGACGGCACCGGTGCGGTGAGCGCGCTTACGGCAGACGAACTCGGACGGCTCGACGCCGGTGTCCGCTTCGCGGCGCGCTTCCGCGGCGCGCGGGTACCGACGCTGGCCGCAGCGATCCGCCATTGCCGCGCGCACGGGGTCTGGATCGATCTTGAGATCAAGCCGGGCGGCGGCGACGCGCGACGCACCGGCGACATGGTTGCGCGCGCGACGGCCGCGCTCTACGCCGACTGTGTACGGCCGGGCGGCGACCGCGCCGAGTCGGTCGATGCGCGCGCGCCGCTGCTCAGTTCGTTTTCCGGCGAGGCGCTCGCCGCCGCGCGCGCGGCGGTGCCCGACCTGCCGCGTGGCTGGATCACGAGCCGGGTTCCGGCCGACTGGCGCGCGCAGCTCGACGCGTTGCAGTGCGTGGCGCTGCACACCAACCACCGGCACCTCGCGCGCGCCGTCGCGCGCGCGATCAAGGACGCGGGCTACTGGCTGTTCTGCTATACGGTCGACGATCCGGCGCGCGCGAGAGAGATCCTCGACTGGGGTGTGGACGCGTTCTGCACGGACCGGATCGACCTGATCGGTCCCGGATTCTCGCATGAACGCGCCGCAGCGCCCGGCGCTTCTGCGGCGCAGCGGCGCCACCCGTCCGACGGCGATTGACGTGGATCAAGGGCCGAGGCATGGTGCTCCGTAACCTGCGCAACGGGTGCTTTTCGGGCGGCTTCGCAGGGGAGGGGCACCGTGCGCGGGGCATGTGAACAACGCGCGGCGCGCACGGTGTTTCTGCGACAGCCGCCTTTTCTTTGGTTGCTGGCTTTGCGATGACCGAAGCGCCGTCGCCGCGTAAACCGACAACACCCGAGGAGGCGGCGGGCAGCACGACCGCGCTGGCCGCCGATGCGCGCGCCAGCGCTGCGCAATGCGAACACTGCGGCGATCCGCTTGCCGGCCTGAAGATCGTGCAGCGGCGCATCGGCGCCAATCTGCAGTCGTTCTGCTGCCAGGGTTGCGCGTTCATCGCCGAGCAGCTCTACCTGGCGCGCGCCTCCAGCCGCGATCTGGCTGCGCTCGATGCGGCGCTCGGCGGCGCGCGCCGAGTGCCCGCGCCCGCCGCTGGCGGCGCGCTCAAGCACCAACAGATCGAAGTGCACGGCATGGTCTGCGCCGCGTGCGCGCTGCTGGTCGAGCACCGCCTGCAGCACGCGCCGGGCGTGGCGTCGGCGCACGTCGACTTCGGCGCGCGCCGCGCGTACGTCGCGCTCGACCCGAAGCTGACTTCGATCGATGCCGTGCGGCGCGCGGTCGAGGCGTGCGGCTACCGGACGGCGAGCAGCGCCGAGGCCGAACGCAAGGCACACCGCGTCGAGATGTTGCGCGTGCTGCTGGCGTGGCTGGCGATGATGCAGGTGATGATGCTCGCGATCCCGGCGTACGTCGCCGGGCCGGGCGACATCCCCGCGGACGTCGAACAGCTGCTGCGCATCGCGCAGCTCGTGCTGACGGTGCCGGTGCTGCTGTTCTCGGCGGCGCCGCTCGTGCGTGCGGCGGCCAGTCAGATCCGTGCGCGCGCGATCGGCATGGACCTGCCGATCGTGCTGGGCCTGGCGGCGGCGTTCGCCGCCAGCGTGCACGCGACCGCGCGCGCGGACGGCCCGACTTATTACGACTCGATCACGATGTTCGTCGCGCTCGTGATGGGCAGCCGCTGGCTGCAGGCACGCGCGCTGGCGCGCGCCTACGTCCACATCGACGCCGCCCACCGGCAATCGACGCTGCGCGCACGCAGGCTGCGCGCCTGGCCGGGCTCGATGCTCGCCGACGACGTGTCCGCCCAGGCGCTCGTCCCGGGCGATCACGTCGTCGTCGCGCCAGGCGAGACGGTACCCGCGGACGGCGTCGTCGCGCGCGGCGCATCGACGGTGTCGCAGGCCTGGCTGACCGGCGAGCCCGCGCCGATCGAGGTCGCCGACGGCGCGCCGGTGCTCGCCGGCAGCATCAACCTCGAGCAGCCGCTCGTGCTCGAGGTCACGCGCGCGGGCGAGGCGACGTCGCTCGCCGCGCTGCGCCGGCTGGTCGACGACGCCGGACGCCAGCGACCGCGCATCGTCGAGACCGCGAATCGGGTCGCGGTGGTGTTCCTGTGGGCCGTGCTGGCGATCACGGCGGCCACCGTGATCGGCTGGTGGATCGTCGACCCCGCGCAGGCGCTGCCGAATGCGATCGCCGTGCTGGTCGCCACCTGCCCGTGCGCGCTGTCGCTCGCCGCGCCGGCGGCGCTGGCGGCGGTGCAGTCGGCGCTCGCGGCCCGCGGCGTGCTGACCGCGCGCGCCTCCGCGCTCGAACAGCTCGCGCGTATCGACGCGCTCGCCACCGACAAGACCGGCACGCTGACCGAAGCGGAGCCCGCGCTGCAGCGTACGGTGCTGTTGCGCGCCGGGGTTGCGGCGCAGGTCCTCGCCGTCGCGGCGGCGCTGGAGTCGTTGTCGACGCATCCGTTCGCGCGCGCGCTGACGCGCGCGGCGCGCGCCGCCGGTGTGACGGTGCCGGCGCTCAAGGGCGGCCGTGTCGAGCCGTCCGCGGGCGTCGAAGCCGTGGTCGACGGCGTGCGGCTGCGGCTCGGGCGCGCCGACTATGCGCTGGGCATCGTCGATGCGGAGCCGGCGCCGGTGGCCGCGCGGCTGCTCAAGCGGCTCGAGCGCGAGAAACTGCAGGCAGCCAGCGTCATCGTGCTGGCCGATTCGGCGGGGCCGATCGCGTTGTTCGCCTTTGGCGAAGCGCCGCGGCCGGACGCGAAGGCGTTCGTCGACGAGGTGCGCGCAGCCGGCATCGATCTGCTGCTGGTCTCAGGCGATCGGCGCGAACCGGTCGCCAAGCTCGCGCGTGCGCTCGGGATCGCCGCGCCGGACGGCAGCAACGTCTATGCGCACCAGACGCCCGACAGCAAGCGGCAACTCGTCGCCGCCATGCAGCGCGCGGGACGTCGCGTCGCCATGCTGGGCGACGGCATGAACGACGCGCCGGTGATCGCGCAGGCCGACGTGTCGATCGCGCTCGCGCAGGGCTCCACGCTGGCGCAGGCGCGCGCGGACTTCATCGTGCTCGGTTCGCGTCTGGCCGACGTCGCGTACGCGCTGCGGGCTGCGCGCCACGGCATGCGCATCGTGCGGCAGAACCTCGGCTGGGCGCTCGTCTACAACGTCGCGATCATTCCGCTCGCCGCGTTTGGTTACCTGACGCCGGCCGTGGCCGCCGTGGGCATGGCGGCGAGTTCGCTCGTGGTGGTCGCCAACGCGTTGCGCGCGCGTCGTCAGTGATCGCCGTCACACGATGGAATCGCTGTACCTCCTCATCCCTTTGTCGATCGTGCTGGTGCTCGCGATCGGCGGGCTGCTCGCGTGGTCGGTGCTGTCCGGCCAGTTCGACGACCTCGACGCCGAGGGGCGGCGCATTCTGGACGAGGATGCCGGGCCGCGCGATGATACGCGCGGGTCGGACGGATGACCTCCCGCTCCGGCATCTGAGACGAGTCACCGAGGTTCCCGATGATTGGAGGAACCGACTTGACTTGCATCAAGCGGGAGATTCCGTCGGTCCCTAGACTGCCGCGGGCGTTACGAGGCCGGTGACAACCGACAGGGCGTTCGGATGGATCGCCGGGAGGGCGGCGGTCGCGGTTTGCCGAAAGGCCAATGCCGCGGAAGGTGTGTGCAGCGTGCACCATGGGCGCCGCGCGGCGGCGGTCGACCAGGTTTACTTCGAGAGGGAGAAATGAACCAGTCCAATGCCTTGACCTACCACTACGGCGTGATCCGCGCGTTCTCGATCATGACCGTGGTCTGGGGCATCGTCGGCATGCTCGTCGGTGTCTGGATCGCGGCACAGATGGCGTGGCCCGAGCTGAACTTCGGCGTGCCGTGGCTGTCGTTCGGTCGTCTGCGCCCGCTGCACACCAACGCGGTGATCTTCGCGTTCGGCGGCTGCGCGTTGTTCGCGACCAGCTATTACGTCGTACAGCGCACCTCGCAGGTGCCGCTGTTCGCCCCCAAGCTTGCCTGGTTCACCTTCTGGGGCTGGCAGGCGGTGATCGTCGCTGCGGCGGTGACGCTGCCGCTGGGCATCACGACAAGCAAGGAGTACGCGGAACTGGAGTGGCCGATCGACCTGCTGATCGCGGTGGTCTGGGTCGCTTATGCGATCGTCTTCTTCGGCACCATCGGCGTGCGCCGGGTCAAGCACATCTACGTCGCCAACTGGTTCTTCGGCGCGTTCATCCTGACCGTTGCGCTGCTGCATATCGTCAACAGCGCGTTCACGCCGGTCAGCCTGACGAAGTCGTATTCGGCCTACCCCGGCGCGATCGACGCGATGGTGCAGTGGTGGTACGGGCACAACGCGGTGGGCTTCTTCCTGACCGCGGGCTTCCTGGGAATCATGTACTACTTCATTCCGAAGGCGGCCGGCCGCCCCGTGTACTCGTACCGGCTGAGCGTGGTGCACTTCTGGGCGCTGATCTTCACCTACATGTGGGCTGGCCCGCACCACCTGCACTACACCGCGCTGCCCGACTGGGTGCAATCGCTCGGCATGCTGTTTTCGCTGATCCTGCTCGCACCCTCCTGGGGCGGCATGATCAACGGCATCATGACTTTGAGCGGCGCCTGGTACAAGCTGCGCGACGATCCGATCCTGAAGTTCCTGATCGTGTCGTTGTCGTTCTACGGCATGTCGACCTTCGAGGGGCCGATGATGTCGATCAAGACCGTCAACGCGCTGTCGCACTACACGGACTGGACCATCGGCCACGTGCACAGCGGCGCGTTGGGCTGGGTCGGGCTGATAACGATGGGCGCGCTGTACTACCTGATCCCGCGCCTGTACGGCCGCACCGAGATGTACTCGATGCGGCTGGTCACCGTGCACTTCTGGGTCGCCACGATCGGCATCGTGCTGTACATCGCGGCGATGTGGATCGCCGGCGTGATGCAGGGTCTGATGTGGCGCGCGGTCAACGAGGACGGCACGCTGACCTACAGTTTCGTCGAAAGCGTCAAGGCGACGCTGCCGTTCTACCTGATCCGGCTGGCGGGCGGCCTGCTGTACCTGGGCGGCATCTGCCTGATGGCCTACAACATGTTCAAGACCATTGCGGTCGGCCGCGCCGTCGAGGACGCGGTGCCGGCGCCGGCGCCGGCGATGGCGCACGCGTGATCGCCCGGTAGCCGCATTGAGGGGAAACAATCATGCAATTCACCCACGATTTCATCGAACGCAACAACTGGCTGATGATCGTGCTGATCGTTCTCGTGGTCGCGGTCGGCGGGCTGGTCGAGATCGTGCCGCTGTACTTCCAGCGGCAGACCACGCAGCCCGTCCAGGGCATCAAACCGTACGAGCCGCTGCGGCTGGTCGGGCGCGACATCTACATCCGCGAGGGCTGTAACAACTGCCACTCGCAGATGGTCCGGCCGTTCCGCGCGGAGACGCTGCGCTACGGGCACTACTCGGTCGCCGGCGAGTTCGTCTACGACCATCCGTTCCTCTGGGGCAGCAAGCGTACCGGTCCCGATCTGGCACGCGTCGGCGGGCGCTACTCGGACGAGTGGCACCGCATCCACCTGATCAACCCGCGCGACGTCGTTCCCGAATCGAACATGCCCGCGTACCCGTGGCTCGAGCGGACTAGCGTGGATGGTGTCGACGTGCAGGCGCGCATGCGCGCGCTGCGGCGCATCGGCGTTCCTTACAGCGACGAGCAGATCGCGAAGGCCCCCGAAGCGCTGAAGGGCAAGACCGAAATGGACGCGCTGATCGCGTACATGCAAGGGCTGGGTGTGGAGCTGCGCAACGTGCGCTAGGGAGCGACGATGGACATCAACGAAATGCGTTCGATCGTGACCGTGCTCGCCTTCGTGACCTTCATCGGCATCGTCTGGTGGGCATACAGCCGTCACCGCAGGCAGCGTTTCGAAGAGGCCGCGCGGCTGCCGTTCGCCGACGAATGGGCCGACGACGCGAAGTCGAACACAAAGTGAGCGAGGCGGGCAATGAGCGACTTCTATAGCGGTTTCTGGGATTACTACGTCGCGATCATCACCGCGGTGTCGGTGATCGGTTGCGGCGTGTTCCTCTGGATGCAGAGCAAGCGCCGGGTCAAGCTGGTCGAAGGGCAGGAGCCGGAGACGACGGGTCACCTCTGGGACGGTGATCTGCGCGAGTACCACAACCCGATGCCGCGCTGGTGGATCTGGCTCTTTTACATCACGGTCGTGTTCTCGGTCGTGTACCTGATCCTGTATCCGGGGCTCGGCACGCAGTTCAAGGGCGTGCTGAACTGGAGCCAGGAAAAGCAGCATGCCGACGAAGTCAAGGCCGCCGAGGCGCGTTTCGGGCCGGTGCTGGCCGCGTTCGCGCAGCAACCGCTCGAACAGGTCGCCGCGGATGCGCGCGGGCGCCAGATCGGCGAGCGGATCTTCGTGAACAACTGCGCGCAGTGCCACGGCGTCACCGCGCAGGGCTCGCGCGGGTTCCCCAGCCTGACCGACCGCGAATGGCAGTGGGGCGACACCCCGGACGCGATCAAGGCGTCGATCGTCGGCGGGCGCCAGGCCGCGATGCCGCCGATGGCGGCCGCCGTGGGCGGCGCCGACGACGTGACGGACGTCGCCCATTACGTGCTTTCGCTGTCGGACTCGGCGCACGACCCGGTGCGCGCGGCGCGCGGCAAGGCCAAGTTCGCCGCCTGCGCCGCCTGCCATGGCGCCGAAGGCAGGGGCAACCCGACGCTGGGCGCGCCCGATCTGACCGACAAGAGCTGGCTGTACGGCGGGTCGGTGGCAACCATCACGGAAATCATCACCAAGGGGCGGCAAGGCGTGATGCCCGCCTGGAAGGGCATCCTCACCGACGCGGAGATCCATCTCGTGGCCGCCTACGTCTACTCGCTGGCGCACCCCTCCGGCGCGCCGCCGGCGCCGAAGCAGTAGGCGGCACGCCCCGGCACGCCGGCTCCGCCTCCCGAGGTCGGCGCATGCCGGTTTGAACATCGAAGTAGCGGCACATGAGCAGCGCGGTCGAGCGCAAGCGCGAACAGCGGGAAGCGAAAGCCGCCGGCCCGGCACCGGTCATTCCGATCAAGGAAGCCCCGGTGCGCGAGGTCGTCGAGTCGTTGTACGAAAAGCGCAAGGAGATCTATCCGCGCGCGAAGATCGGCGACCGGCTCGCGTATTTCCAGAAGTGGCGCTGGGCGCTGGTCTGGATCACGCAGATCGTCTACTACGGGCTGCCGTGGCTGACCTGGAACGATCGCCAGGCGGTGCTGTTCGATCTGGCCGCGCGCAAGTTCTACATTTTCGGCCTCGTGCTGTGGCCGCAGGACATCATCTTCCTGACGGCCATTTTGATCATCTCGGCGCTGTCGCTGTTCCTGTTCACCGCCGTCGGCGGGCGCCTGTGGTGCGGCTATGCCTGCCCGCAGACGGTCTACACGGAGATCTTCATGTGGATCGAGCGGCGCATCGAGGGCGACCGCGCCCAGCGCATGCGGCTCGACGCCCAATCGATGTCGGCGCGCAAGGCCGCGCTGAAAGGCGCGAAGCACGCCGCGTGGATCGCGGTGGCGCTGTGGACGGGCTTCACCTTCGTCGGCTATTTCACGCCGATCCGCGAACTCGGCGCCGACGTGCTGCGGCTGGACGTCGGCGGCTGGTCGGCGTTCTGGATCCTGTTCTACGGCTTCGCCACCTACGGCAACGCGGGCTGGATGCGCGAGCAGGTGTGCAAGTACATGTGTCCGTACGCGCGCTTCCAGAGCGCGATGTTCGACCCCGACACGCTGATCATCAGCTACGATCGCGAGCGCGGCGAGCCGCGCGGGCCCAGCAGCAAGCGCGAGGATCGCAGGGCCAAGGGGCTGGGCGACTGCGTGGACTGCGGCCTGTGCGTGCAGGTGTGCCCGACCGGCATCGACATCCGCAACGGTCTGCAGTACGAGTGCATCGGCTGCGCTGCGTGCATCGACGCGTGCAACTACGTGATGGACAAGGTGGGGTTGCCGCGCGGGCTGATCCGCTATTCGACCGCGCACGCGATCGAGAAGCACTACGGCGCGGCCGGCATCTGGAAGCGCGTGTTCAGACCTCGCGTGCTCGTCTATGGCGCGATCCTCGCCACCGTCACCGCGGCGCTCGTCGTGGCGCTGGTGCTGCGCGTGCCGCTGAAGGTCGACGTGATCCGGGATCGCGGCTCGCTCGCCCGCGAGACCGAGACCGGTCAGGTCGAGAACGCCTATCGCTTGCAAGTCATGAACACCAGCGAACGCCCCCGCGTCTACTCGGTGCGCGTCGACGGACTGCCGGGGATCGCGGTCGCGTCGCAGACGAGCTTCGAGGTGCCGCCGGCGACGACGATGTCGGTGCCGTTGCGGCTGCAGGTGCCGGCGGACGCGGCCACCTCCGGCTCGCACCGCGTGTACATCGAGGTCACCGCGCAGGACGACGCATCGATCCGGGTGCGCGAAAAGACCACTTTCCTCGGGCTGCGGCGATAAGATGAGCGGCGCAATGGCCAAACCGTGGTATCGCGAACCCTGGCCGTGGTTCCTGATGGCGCTGCCGGCGGCCGCCGTCGTCGGCGGAATCGTCACGGCCGTCATCGCGTTCCGCGGTGCCGACGGCGTCGTCGCGGCCGACTATTACAAGCGCGGGCTGGCGATCAACGATGAACTGTCGCGCAGCCGGCTCGCCGCCACGCTCGGCATCGAAGCCGAGCTTCGTATCGGCGGCATCGAGCCGGGTGACTTCGTCGGCGTCCGGCTCGTTGCGGCGCAGCCGCTTCCGCCCGAGGCCACGCTGCGGGTACGGCTGATTCATCCCGGACGCAGCGGCGCCGATCGCAGCGCGCTGCTGGCGCGCGTCGCCAGCACGGATGCCGGACGCAGCGCGGAGTATGCGGGCAGTTGGGGCGACGCCGCGCACGTCGCACGCCAGCCGGCGTGGCGCATCGTCGTCGAAACGTCGCAGTGGCGGATCGACGACGACGCCGCGATGCAGGACGGGCAGATCGCGAAGGTTTTTCGGCTCGCCGCGCAGCGCTGACGATCCGGCGTGCCGGGATCGAAACAGGGGGCAGCGATGACGCAGAACTTGGGACAACGGGTGCTGTGGGTGCTGTGGCCGGCGTTCCTCGTCGCGGCGGTGGCCGAACTGATCTTCTTCGCGCTGTTCGATCCGGCCGATCTTCACCTGTTCGGTGTGCCGCTCGAGGTCGAGCGCATGCCCGTGTACACGATCGGGTTCTTTTTCTTCTGGGGGATCACCTCTGCGGCGAGTGCGCTCACCGTGTTCCTGGCGCGTTCGCCGTTCGAGGCCAACCGCTGCCCGATCGATGCGTCCGACCGCCCGCCCGGGTGTCCAAAGCGCGCGACCGACCCGGTCGCCGACTGCGCCAGCGAGTCGGCGGGTCAGTAGCGCTTCAGCGATCGCAGGCCGGCGCCTGACCGGCGATGATCGCCCGCAGCCCGTCCGGATTGACGATGCGGACGTGCTTCTGATTGACCTCGATGAGGCCGTCCTGTGCGAAGCGCGACAGCACGCGGCTGACGGTCTCGAGCTTCAAACCGAGAAAACTGCCGATCTCCGCGCGTGTCATGCGCAGCACGAACTCGGTGCGCGAATAGCCGCGCGCCTCGAAGCGCTGCGAAAGGTTCAGCAAAAAAGCCGCGAGCCTTTCCTCCGCGTGCATGCTGCCGAGCAGCAACATCACGCCGTGCTCGCGCACGATCTCGCGGCTCATCACTTTGTGGAAGTGGTTGCGTAACACCGGCACCGCCGCGGCAACTTCTTCGAGCCGCTCGTACGGGATCACGCAGACCTCGGTGTCCTCCAGCGCGACCGTGTCGCACGAATGGGTCTCGCTGCTGATGCCGTCGAGGCCGACCAGTTCGCCGGCCATGTGAAACCCCGTCACCTGCTCGCGGCCGTCGGAAGACATCACCGTGCTCTTGAGAAACCCGAGCCTTACCGCGTACAGCGACTCGAAGCGGTCACCCGCGCGGAACAGGCTTTCGCCGCGCTTGATGCGCTTGCGCGTGGCCACGAGATCTTCGACCTTCTCGATGTCGGTCAGCGACAGTCCGACCGGCAGGCACAGCTCGCGCAGATTGCAGTTCGAGCATGCGACTTTCAAGTGCGACAGGGAGAAAGCGGGCGCGTTCATCCTTGCGGCTCCTGCCGAAGACAGTTGCGTATCGTCCGACCGTGCGCCGTGCGTGTCGCCCGCCTGCTTTTTCACCAGCATCGTCGTCGTTCCCGAGGTCAAGCGCAGCGGATCGTCGTGGCGGCCGCCCGCGTGGTTGACGTTCATCAAGGCGGCGGCGGGAGGCGACCGAATAATACACGGGCCCCGTTACACCGGCCGGCGGTCGCGCGCGCCGCGTACACTCGCAGCCATTCCGAGCGAAGGATCCGATGTTGATGTCCACGCGCAACCAGGTCGAGCTGCCCGATCCGGCCCTGTTGCGCCGGTTCGACATCCCGGGCCCACGCTATACCTCGTATCCCACGGCCGACCGATTCGTCGAGGCGTTCGACGCGCAGGCGTTCGGCCACTGGCTCGCGCGGCGCGGCCACACTGCCGGCGCAGCGCCGTTGTCGCTGTACGTGCATCTGCCGTTCTGCAATACGGTCTGCTATTACTGCGCCTGCAACAAGGTCATTACGCGCGACCACGGCAAGACCGCGCAGTACCTCGCCGCGCTGGAACGCGAAGCCGACCTGGTCTGCGAAAGGCTCACCGGCGAGCGCCGTATCGAGCAGCTGCATCTGGGCGGCGGCACGCCGACCTTTCTGTCCAACGACGAACTGCGCGCGCTGATGGCCATGCTGACGCGGCGCTTCGCGCTGTCGCCCGATGGCGAATTCAGCGTCGAGGTCGATCCGCGTTCGACGCCGCCCGACAAGGTGCGCGTGCTCGGCGAGCTCGGCTTCAACCGAATGTCGGCCGGCGTGCAGGACTTCGACACGACGGTTCAGCGCGCGGTCAACCGCCTGCAGGGCTTCGCGATGACGCGCGCGACGATCGATGCGGCGCGCGCCGCCGGCTTCAAGTCGGTGAATCTCGACCTGATCTACGGACTGCCCAGGCAGACGCGCGCCACCTTCGCGCGCACGCTCGATCAGGTGCTCGAGATCGCCCCGGAACGCATCGCGCTGTACCACTACGCACACCTGCCCGAGCGATTCAAGCCGCAGCGACGCATCAATCCCGCCGAGCTGCCGTCGCCGCAGGAAAAAATGGGCATCATGCTGGATGCGATCCAGCGCCTGACCGCGGCCGGCTATCAGTACATCGGCATGGATCACTTCGCCAAAGGCGATGACGATCTGGCGCGCGCGCAGAACCAGGGCCGGCTGCATCGCAACTTCCAGGGCTACAGCACGCGCCCCGACTGCGATCTGATCGGGCTCGGCGTGTCCGCGATCAGCAAGATCGGCCCCACTTATTCGCAGAACGTGCGCGAGCTCGAGGAGTACTACGACCGCATCAACGGGGGCCTGCTGCCGACCGCGCGCGGCATCCTGCTCGACCGCGACGACCTGCTGCGGCGCGCCGTGATCATGGCGCTGATGTGCCACTTCGAAGTGTCGAAGGAGGCGATCGAAGCGGCGCACGGCATCGCGTTCGACGCGTACTTCGGTCGCGAGCTGGCCGCGCTCGCGCAGTTCGTCGACGAAGGGCTGGTCGAGCTGTCCGCCGACCGGATCAGCGTTACGCCCAGCGGCAAGCTGCTGATCCGCGCGATCGCGATGACGTTCGACCGCTATCTGCAGCACGACGAGCGGGTGCGGCGCTATTCCAGGATCGTCTGAGAAGGTGTGAAGATTTCGTCGTGAGCGGCCCGCTGGCCAGGCGCACGCAGCCGCAGGGCCGAGACATATCAAGTGGATAGGCGAGGCCCGAGCACCGCGCAAAGCGACGCCAGCGGGCCGCGCAGTAGAAAGATTCACACCTTCTGACCGCCGCCGACGATCATGCTGGATCTGCTGACCACCCAGGCGATTGCGGCCTTTGCGCTGGCCGCGCTCGGCGGGCTGCATTGCGCGGGAATGTGCGGCGGCTTCATCGGCGCGCTGCAGATCAACCGGCCGCGCGCCGTGTCGGCGGCGCGACTCGCCGCCGGTTATCACGTCGGGCGCATCACGAGTTACGCGGCGGCCGGCGCGCTCGCCGGCGCGCTCGGCGGTGCGCTGTACGCGGCCGATGTCCTGCCGGTACAGGTCGCGCTGCTCGCGGTCGGCAGCGCGATGCTGCTGGCGATCGGCGCGTCGATGTTCGGGCGCGGCGCGTGGCTGAAGCGCATCGAACCCGCGGGGGCCTGGGTCTGGCGCTTCATCGCCCCTCTGGCGCGCAAGGTCTACCCGCCGCGTTCCGGGCGGCAGGCGCTCATCGCCGGGCTCGCCTGGGGCTGGATCCCCTGCGGGATGGTCTACGCGGCGTTGCCGCTCGCGCTGGTGGCGGGCGGCTCCTGGCAGGGCGCACTCGTGATGTTCGCCTTCGGGCTCGGTACGCTGCCGAATCTCGTGCTCGTCGACTTTGCGGCGAGCCGCATCGGCAACGAGCCAACCGGCGCCCTGGCGCAGGCACGCGTGTGGCTCAAGCCGATGGCCGGCGCGCTGATCGTCGTCTTCGGCTTGTCCGGGCTCGCGCACGCGGCGCGGGTTGCCGGTGTGGACCACCCGGCGATCGCCGCGTTCGCCAGCGTCTGTCACCGTTGAGCAGGCCGGTCGGGTGCGGCTTGGGTGATCCGCCGCGCTGGATCGCCGAGGGTCACCGATCCCTCGCACGCTTAAGAGCCCTCGTGTTGCTGGGGATGATGGGAGTCGGTCAGTCCGGGCCAAAGGCGAGGAATTCCGCGATCGGGGATTGCTCGATCTTATGACACGGCCACCTTGCGAGCGTGTTTCGCCCGCGCGGAGCGCCGGGTCGGTCATCCCGAGCAGTGCGAGGGATCTCGGCATTGCGAGCGGGCGAGATTCCTCGCCGTCGGCTCAGAATGACGCCCATGTCATCCGGGAGAAGCGAAGCGACGAGCGATCCCGGCCCTGCGGGGGCTGAGATTCCTCGCCTGCGGCTCCGAATGACCAGGAAGAGGCGGCCTGAAATCAAACGAGTCGGCGGCTCGGAATCGCGGACACTCGTC
>JBBIJJ010000065.1:0-15550 GCA_037446035.1 Burkholderiales bacterium | reverse complement strand
CCGCTCGCGACGAAATCTTCACACCTTCTCACTCTGCGACTTTACCGTCGCAAGTACAGCGCCGTCTCGCGTTCCAGCAGGCGTTCCAGCCGCTCGGCGAGCGACTGCGCGGAAACGCGGTCGGGCAGCGCGCCGACCAGCACGCGGAAAACGCCGGCGTCGCGTTCCACGCGCGGCGCGGCGACGGCCGCCAGCGTGCCCGCCTGCTGCGCGAGCAGCACGGCGACGCGCTCGCGCAGCACTTCCGCATTGACCGCGATCGCGAACGCACCGAGCTGCACCGACCACGGGCCCGCGGCGGCCTGCGCCGGCGCTGCGTCCTGCCCCCGGATCGAGTCCGGGGGCAGCGTGGGCGGCAGCTGCGCGCTCGGCGACGCCGGCGGCGCGACCGCCGCTTCGGTCCGCCCCGCGCGGATGTCGGCGAAGGTCAGCCGCACGACTTCGACTTCGCCGGTGCCGGCCGCGGCGATGCCCAGCTTGACCGCGGCCGCATACGACAGATCGATCACGCGGTCGGGCTTGAACGGACCGCGGTCGTTGACGCGGACGATCGCCGCTGCGCCGGTGCGCACGTTGGTCACGCGCGCATAGCTCGGGATCGGCAGCGTCGGATGCGCGGCCGTCATCGCGAACATGTCGTAGCGCTCGCCGCTGGCGGTGCGGTTGCCGTGGAACTGCCGGCCGTACCACGATGCCAGCCCGCGCTGGCGGAACGGGCGATCGTCGGTGAGCGGCGTGAAGCTGCGGCCGAGCGCGGTGTACGGGCGATTCGCGTACGGATGGAACGGCTCGATGCGCGGCACCGCATCGGCCGTGGCGGCCAGGTCGGCCGGCGCGCGCTCGGGCGGACCGTCGTCCTGGTAAAAGCCGCCGGCGCGCTTGCTTGGTGCGGTCGAGCACGCGGAGAGCGCAAACACGCACAGCCAAAGGAACCGGCGCTGCAACGAGCTTTGCCGCACCACGGCCGTGTCTCAACGCCGCAGGATCACGACGTCCTGGCGGAGCAGCCGCCGCAGCTGCTCGGCGAGGGCCTGCGCCGCCGCCCGGTCGGGCAGCTCGCCGACGAGCACGTGCTCGCGATCGCCGATGCGCTCGATGCGCGGCTCGATGCCGAGACCCGCCTGCGCCAGGCGCTGCGCCACGCGCGCACGCACGGCTTGCGCATTCGCGGGCACCGCGAAGACGCCGACTTGCACGGACCATGGCCCGCGCGCCGACGCGGGTCCGCGCGCCGCAGCGCCCCCGCCCGGCGGCGACGGGCCCGCCGCCGGCGCTGCCTCGGTCGGCCGCGGCGCCGCAGATTCGGCAGCCGGTCGAGCGCCCGCCGGCGGAGGCGCTGCAGGCGCCACGTCCGCGGCGGCCAATGGCGCCGGCGCCGGCTGCGGCACCGGAACTTCGACGGCCGCGACGACGGCCGCCGGCTCGGTCGCCGCTGCTGCCGCAGGAACGGGGTCGCGATAGGTCGGTGCGTGAAGGATGTCGGACGTGCGCAGCGGAAGCGGCGCGCTCGTATCCGGCGGCAGCGGCCGTGCGCAGGCGGCCAGCATCACGCCGGCGGCGAGCGCGCCGGCGCGGCGCACGGGGCCATGCGATCGGCGCAGGACGCTCACGACTGCACCAGCTTGCGGTTGCGGTGGATGCTCATCAGCATGCCGCAGGCCATGCCCAGCGTCACCAGCGCGGTGCCGCCGTAACTGATGAAGGGCAGCGGCACGCCGACGACGGGCAGCATGCCGCTGACCATGCCCATGTTCACGAACGCGTAGGTGAACACGATCATCGCGATCGTCGCCGCCAGCAGCCGTCCGAACAGCGTGGCCGCGTTGCCGGCGATCGAAAACGCGCGCATCACGAGCGCGAAGAACAGCACGAGCAGCACGAGGTTGCCGACCAGACCGAACTCCTCCGAATAGACCGCGAAGATGAAGTCGCTGGTGCGCTCTGGAATGAACTCCAGATGCGTCTGCGTGCCCTGCATCCAGCCCTTGCCGAGCGCGCCGCCGCTGCCGATCGCGATCATCGCCTGCAGCGTGTGGAAGCCCTTGCCGAGCGGGTCCTGCGTCGGGTCGATCAGCGTCATGATGCGCTCGCGCTGATAGTCGTGCATCAGCGTCCACGCCGCCGGCAGGGCCGCCAGGCCAGCGACGACGAGCGCGGCCAGCCACTTCCACGGCAGGCCGGCGAAGAAGATCACGAATGCGCCGGCGGCGAGCACGAGCAGCGCGGTGCCCAGATCCGGCTGCTTGACGATCAACGCGACCGGTACCGCGACGATCAGCGCGGCGGCCGCGAAGTCGAGCTTTCGCACCGCGCCTTCGCGCTTGTGGAAGTACCACGCGAGCATCATCGGCAACGCGAGCTTCATCATCTCCGACGGCTGGATGCGCGCCACGCCGACGTCGAGCCAGCGCGTCGCGCCCTTGACCGTGACGCCGGCAAATTCCACGCCGGCGAGCAGTACGACGCCGACCGTGTATGCCGGCACCGCAAGCTTCATCAGCGTGGTCGGCGGGATGCTCGCCGCGACGAACATCACCGCGCCGGCGATCGCCAGGTTGCGCAGCTGGTCGGTGAAGCGCCACGGAAAGTCCGCACCCGCCGAATAGAGCGTGACCAGCCCGATCAGCGCCAGGCTGGCGACGATCGCCAGCAGCGCCGGGTCGAACACCGCCAGGCGCGCCAGCGCCCACTCGCCCACGCGGCGGCCGAGCGCGACGTCCGTCACGGCCTGCCTCCACCGGCGCGCCACCCGAGGTCGTCGGCCTGCGTGACGCTGCGCGTTCGCCGTCCTTGCGCTCGCCCTATCTCATCCCGGTTGCCTCGTGCTGCGCCATCGCGCCGTGCGCTCTGCGCCAGGCTGGCCTGCGGCGCGGCCGGCGCGCAGCCCACAAACCCGCGCCGCGCCAGAGCGTCAGGTGGACGAATGCGCGTGCGCTCCACGTCAGTCGCCTCGAGCGTCGCCGTTGCGTTGCGCGTACAACGCCGCACCTTCTTTCGGCAGCGCAGGCGCGTTGGGCACCTTGCCCAGCAGGTAGTAGTCGAACGCCTGGCGCGCGATCGGCGCGGCGGCGAGCGCGCCGAAGCCGCCGTTTTCGACGATCACCGCGAGCGCGATCTTCGGCTCGTCGGCCGGCGCGAACGCGATGAACAGCGAGTGGTCGCGATGGCGCTCGTCGATGCGGTTGGCGTCGTACTTCTCGTTCTGCTTGATGCCGATCACCTGCGCGGTGCCGGTCTTGCCGGCGACCTTGTACGGCGCGCCCTGGAACGCCGCGCGCCCGGTGCCGTTGACGTTGACGTCGACCATCGCGTCGATCACCGTGCGCAGATTCTGCGGCTTCAATGGGATGCGGTAGCTGTCCTTGGGCACCGTCAGCCGCTTCTCGCCGGTGCGCGCATCGACGATCTGCTTGACCAGGTGCGGCTTCATCACGACGCCGCGGTTGGCCAGATTGGCGGTCGCATGCGCCAGCTGCAACAGCGTGAACGCGTTGTAGCCTTGGCCGATGCCGATCGAGATCGTTTCGCCGGCGTACCACTTCTGCTTGAAGCGCCGCTGCTTCCACTGCGTCGACGGCAGGACGCCGGTCTGCTCGCCCTCGACGTCGATGCCGGTGATCTGGCCGAAGCCGAACGGCTTCATGAAGTCATGGATCGTGTCCACGCCCAGGTCGTCGGCGAGCATGTAGTAGTAGATGTCGCTCGACTTGACGATCGAGCGGTGCAGGTCGACCGGCCCGAGCGGCACTTTGTTGCTGTCGCGAAAGCGGCGGCCGCCGAACATGAAGTAGCCCGGGTCGTAGATCACCTGCTCGGGCCGGCGCTTACCGAGTTCGAGTGCGGCCAGTGCGAGAAATGGCTTGTAAGTGGAGCCGATCGGATACGTGCCACGCAGCGCGCGATTCAGCAGCGGCTTGTCCGGGTCCTCGTTCAGCGCGTCCCAGTTCAGCGGGTCGATGCCCTCGACGAACAGGTTTGGGTCGAAGGTGGGCTTGGAAACGAAGGCGAGCACGTCGCCGGTGGCCGGTTCGATGGCGATCAGCGCGCCGCGGCGGTCGCCGAACGCGCGCTCGACGACCTCCTGCAGCTTGATGTCGACCGACAGGATCAGGTCGTTGCCGGGGATCGACGGCGTGCGCGACAGCGTGCGCACGGCGCGCCCGCCGGCGGTGATCTCGACCTCCTCGTAACCGGTCGTGCCGTGCAGCTCGCGTTCGTAGCTTTGCTCGATGCCGACCTTGCCGATGTAGTCGGTACCGACATAATCGGCGGCGTCGGGCCAGGTCGCGATCTTTTCTTTGTCGGCGGGCGAAACCCGGCCGATGTAGCCGATCAGGTGCGAGGCGACCTCGCCGAGCGGGTAGTGGCGGAACAGCCGCGCGCGCAACTCCACGCCCGGGAAGCGGTAGTGGTGCGCGGCGAACCTGGCGACCTCCTCGTCGGTGAGCCGCGTGCGTATCGGGATCGAGTCCGCGCCCTTTAACTCCTCCTGCAGCTTCTTGAAGCGGCGCCGGTCGCGCGGCTGGATGTCGATCACCTTGGCCAGCTCGTCGATCACCGCATTGGCCCCGCCGGGGCGCTCCTGCGCGTAGCGCGTAACGACCTCCAGCGTGTAGCCGGCGTAGTTGCGGGCGATGATCACGCCGTTGCGGTCCTTGATCAGCCCGCGGTTGGCGGTGACCGGAACGACCGCGATGCGGTTGCTCTCGGCGCGTGCGTACAAGTCCTCGTGCTTCCACAGCTGCAGCCACACGAAGCGGCCCGCCAGCAGCAGCAGCCCGGCCAGCACGAGCAGCGACGCCGCCACGATTCGCGCACGGAAGTGCAGGATCTCGCGTTCGGGGTTGCGCAGATGTTTCATGCCTGGGCGGGGATCGAGGATCGAGGGTTCGCGATGCAGGATTCAGGATTGAGCCGATCTTCGGTAACGCGCTGCAGCTTCATGTTCCGCCGTTTGCCAAATCCTAAATGCTCGATCCTCGATCCTTCCCTTCAAATAGGCCGGGTCTCGTCCCGTTCGAGCGGGCGTCGCTGCGGGGCGAGCAGGATGTAGCTCGCCACCGGCCACAGCGCCGCCCCGATCGCACTTTCGAGCAGGTGGCTCCAGCCCGGGAAACCGCCGCCGACCCACAGCCTGACGGCCGCCGAGGCCAGCTGCGCCAACAGCAGCAGGGGGCCCACGTACAGCGCCTGCGCGCCCAGCGGGAACCACAGGATGCGCCGGTGCAGCGAGATCGCCCCGTAGGACAGCAGCGTGTAGGCGAGCGCGTGCTCGCCGAACAGCGCGCCGCTGTGCACGTCCATCAGCAGTCCGAAGACGAAGGCCGCGCCGATGCCGACGCGGCGCGGCTGGTGCACGTTCCAGAACACGAGCGCGAGCGCCAGGAAGTCCGGAACCAGCACCAGCCGCCCCCACGGCAGCAGGTTCAGCAGAAAGGCTGCGACCAGCGAGACCCAGATGAACACAGGGTTGACCGGCCGCAGCAGCATCTTGGGGCGGTAGGCGCCGCGTCCGCCGCCGGTCAGCTCGACCGGGTCGGCCGTGCGCGCCGGCCGCAGCGCGAACGACTGCGCGAGCTTGTCGAGCCAACCTCCCAAGCGGCTCATTTCTTCGCTCCGCGCGCCAGCGGGCGCTTGACCTCGGGCGCGGGCTTCGGCGGGATCCGCGCCGAGTCCACGATCAGCACCAGTAGCTGCGTGTGGCTGTGCACGCCCGCGCTCGGCGCGAGCAGCACGCGCGCGAACTGGTCCTTGACGTTGCGCTCGACGCGGGCGACGGTCGCCACGGGCAGCCCTGGCGGATAGACGCCGTCCAGCCCGGAGGTGACGACCTCGTCGCCCTGCACGATGTCGGCGTTGACCGGCATGAAGCGCAGCTCCAGCAAGCCGGCTCCGGCGCCGCCATAGGCCACGCCGCGCAGGCCGTTGCGCACGATCTGCACCGGCAGCACCTGGTCCTTGTCGGTCAGCAGCGTGACCTCGGCGGTCAGCGGAAACACCCGCGTGACCTGACCGACCACGCCGATGCCGTCGAGCACCGGGCCGCCGACAAGCACGCCGTCCTGCGCACCGCGGTCCAGCACGATCTTGCTGGTGAAGCGGTCGCGCGCTTCGTACAGCACTTGCGCGGTCAGCGCGGCGGCGGCGAGCCGCTCGCGCAACCCGGCGAGCTGGCGCAGCCGGGCGTTTTCGGCGGCCAGGTCCTGCGCCTGCCGCAGCAGCAACGCGTTTTCGAGCGCCGCACGCTTGAGCGCCTCGTTTTCGCGCGTGAGGCTGGCCACCGTGGTGAAGTAGTCGCTGACGCGCGCGGCCAGGTCACGCGGCACGAGCAGCGCCTGCTGGATCGGATACAGCACGACACCCACGCCCAGCCGGATCGTCTCGAGCGCCTTGACGCGCGAGTCGACGACCAGCAGCGCCACGGCGAGGAAAGAAAAGAACGCGAGCCGTGCGCGGGCCGAAACGCCCTGGTTGAACAGTGGTGGCGGGCCGTATTCCATCTGCGTCGGCCGTTAACCGTTCGCCGTCAGGCGTCGGCCATCGCGTCTGACCGATCGCGGGATGAGCCGCGCTTGCGGACGCGCCGTCGGACAACGCCTGCGCATGACCGGCGGCGCGGCGGCCGACGCCCGCTCGCCGACGCCGACGGCTCAACCATGCGCGAAAATCGAACCGAGCTTGTCCATGCGCTCCAGTGCGATGCCGCAGCCGCGCACGACGCAGGTCAGCGGATCCTCGGCGACGATCACCGGTAGCCCCGTTTCCTCCATCAGCAGGCGGTCGACGTCGCGCAGCAGCGCGCCGCCGCCGGTGAGCATCATGCCGCGCTCGGCGATGTCCGCGCCCAGCTCCGGCGGCGTCTGCTCCAGCGCGATCTTCACCGCGCTGACGATCTGGTTCAACGGGTCGGTGAGCGCCTCCAGGATCTCGTTGCTCGAGATCGTGAACGAACGCGGGATGCCCTCGGAGAGGTTGCGGCCCTTGACCTCCATCTCGCGGACTTCGGAGCCCGGGAAGGCCGAACCGATCTCTTTCTTGATCGCCTCGGCAGTCGGCTCCCCGATCAGCATGCCGTAGTTGCGGCGGATGTAGTTGATGATCGCTTCGTCGAACTTGTCGCCGCCGACGCGCACCGACCCCGAGTACACCATGCCGCCCAGCGAGATGACGCCGACTTCGGTCGTGCCGCCGCCGATGTCGACGACCATCGAGCCGGAGGCTTCGGACACCGGCAGCCCAGCGCCGATCGCCGCGGCCATCGGCTCCTCGATCAGGAACACCTGGCTCGCACCGGCCGCCTCGGCCGACTCCTTGATCGCGCGGCGCTCGACCTGGGTCGAGCCACATGGCACGCAGATGATGATGCGCGGGCTGGGCGCCAGCAGCGTCGACGGATGCACCATCTTGATGAACTGCTTGAGCATCTGCTCGGTCACGGTGAAGTCGGCGATCACGCCGTCCTTCATCGGGCGGATCGCCTCGATGTTGCCGGGCACCTTGCCGAGCATCTGCTTGGCCTCGCGGCCGACGGCGCGGATCGCGCGCTTGGCGCTGGGACCGCCTTCGTGGCTGATCGCCACCACCGACGGTTCGTCGAGCACGATGCCCTTGCCACGCACGTAGATCAGCGTGTTGGCGGTGCCCAGATCGATCGCCAGATCGCTCGAGAAATAACTGCGGAGAAAACCGAACATGTGCTTTCGGGAGTCAGGATTGAGCGTTCAGGATCGAGCCGAGACATCGTCCGGCCGCGCGGGCCCTCCGAAACGGTGAGCGATAATACGCCAAGCAAGCGCGGGCTTCGCCGCAAATCCTTGTTTTTCCTCGACTGAGCAAGCGGTTGCGCAGTCATCCGCGCGGACGACCCGAATCCTCGATCGCCGATTCTCTCCCTGCTCCGCATGTCGCTGACCCTCGCCGACGTCCATCGCATCGCCCACCTGGCCCGCATCGAGATCGACGAAGCGCAGGCGCACGCGACACTGGCGCAACTGAACGACATCTTCACGATGATCGAGCGCATGCGGCGCGTCGACACCGCCGGCGTGGAACCGATGGCGCACCCGCTCGGCGGCCACCAGCGCCTGCGCGAGGACCTCGTCACCGAGACGGTCGACCGCGACGAGAACATGAAGAACGCGCCGGCCCAGCACGACGGGCTGTTTCTCGTGCCGAAGGTGATCGAATGAGGCGGGGATTCAGGACTCGGAACTCAGGATCCGGCAAGGACCGGACATGAGCGAACTCGCCCATGCCTCGGTCGCCGAGCTATCGCGACTGCTCGACGCGAAGAAGGTTTCGGCGGTCGAGCTGGCGCGGATGTTCCTGGCGCGCATCGAGTCGCACCGCGCGCTCAACGCCTTTCTCGACGTCCGGCCGGAGGTGACGCTCGCGCAGGCACGCGCCGCCGACGCGCGGCGCGCCAAGGGCGAAACCGGCGCGCTGCTCGGCGTGCCGGTCGCGCACAAGGACATTTTCGTGACCCGCGAGTGGGCGAGCACGGCGGCGTCGAAGATCCTGGCCGGCTACATGAGCCCATTCGACGCGACCGTCGTCGAAAATCTGAAACGCGCGGGCATGGTCTGCCTCGGCAAGCTGAACTGCGACGAGTTCGCGATGGGCTCGTCCAACGAGAACAGCGCCTTCGGCAACGTGCTCAATCCGTGGGACACGTCGGCGGTACCGGGCGGCTCCTCGGGCGGCTCGTCGGCCGCGGTGGCCGCGCGCATCGCCCCGGTGGCCACCGCCACCGACACCGGCGGCTCGATCCGCGAGCCGGCGGCCTTCACCGGCGTGACCGGCACCAAGCCGACCTACGGGCGGCCGTCGCGCTGGGGAATGATCGCGTTCGCCTCGAGCCTCGACACCGCCGGGCTGATGACCTACACGGCCGAGGACTGTGCGTTGGTGTTCAACGCGATGCTGGGCTTCGACCCGAAGGACTCGACCAGCCTCGATCGCGCGCACGAGGACTACACGCGTCGTCTGAACGACGGCGTGCGCGGATTGCGCATCGGCGTGCCGCGGGAGTTCTTCGGCGCCGGGCTCGCCCCCGACGTCGAATCCGCGGTGCGCGCGGCGCTCGCCGAGTACGAGAAGCTCGGCGCGCAGCTCGTCGAGATCTCGCTGCCGAACGCCGAACTGGGCATCCCCGTGTACTACGTGGTCGCGCCGGCCGAGGCGAGCAGCAACCTCGCGCGCTTCGACGGCGTGCGCTACGGCCATCGTGCGGCGACCTACACTGACCTCGTCGACATGATGAAAAAGTCGCGCGCCGAAGGCTTCGGCCCCGAGCCCAAGCGCCGCATCCTGATCGGCACCTACGTGCTCAGCCACGGCTACTACGACGCCTACTTCATCAAGGCGATGCAGGTGCGGCGGCTGATCGCCGAGGACTTCAGGCGCGCGTTCGCGCAGTGCGACGTGATCGCGGGTCCCGTGACGACCAGCGTGGCCTTCGGCTTCGGCGAGAAGGCGGCCGATCCGGTCGCGATGTATCTGGCCGACCTGTACACGGTGCCCGGGTCGCTGGCCGGCATCCCGAGCATGAGCATCCCCTGCGGGTTCGGCGACCGCGGCCGCCCGGTCGGGTTGCAGTTGATGGCCAACCACTTCGAGGAAGCGAAGATGCTCGGCGTGGCGCACGCCTACCAGCGCGCGACCGACTGGCATCGGCGCGTGCCGGCCGGCTTTTGAACGACGATGTCGACGCGGCTGCTCGAGCGCATCGACCGGGAGCTTGCTGCCGCCGGCGACGTTGCAACGCGCGTGCGGCTGCAGCAGGACCGGGCGGTCGCGCTGGCCCGGCTCGGCCGCGGGCAGCCCGCGCGCTGCGCGCTCTCCGCCGCGCGGCGCGAACCGTACGAGGCGCTACCCGAGTGGCTCGCACGGCGCTTCGACTACGTCGAGGCGATCCGGACCTACTTCGCACGCCGCTTCGGCGAGGCGGCGGCGCAGATGCGCGAGGCGCTCGCGCGCGCGCGCGAGACCGGCCATGCCGCGTTCGTCGGCGAATGCGAATCGGCGCTCGCCATTTTCCTGCAGCGCGAGGGCGACGTCCGCGGCGCGGCCCGCTGCGCACGCGCGGTGCTCGGCAACGGCGAGGCGACCGCCGAGTCGCGCTATCGCGCCGCGCTCGCGCTCGCTTCGCTGCTGCAGGAGGCGAACCAGTACGAGGAGGCCGAAAGCCTCTACGGGCAGGCGCGGGCGGCAGTCGAACAGATGGGCGACGACATCGCGCTGGCGAGCCTGCTGCAGCGGATCGCGAGCCTGCAGGCCGCGCACGTGCGGCAGGCCGCCGCGCGCGGGGCGCTGGACGAAACGGCGTTGCGCCGCGCGATCGGCGGGCTGCAGGCGAGCATCGAGTTCGCCGCGCGGCTCGGCGACGCCCCCGGGCGCGTGCTCGACCGGCTGATGCTCGCCGAGATGCTGGTGCTGCAGGAGCGCTTCGAGGAAGCGCTCGCGCTGTACGACGCGCACATCGACCAGGCCGAGCGCGACGGCCCGCTGGTCGAGGTCACGGTCGCGCTGGCCGACCGCGCGCTGTGCCTGCTGCAGACCGGGCAGGCCGACGCGGCGCTCGCCGCCGCACGCGCGGCGCAAGCGCGGCTGGACGAGGCCACGCCGGCGGAGATTCGCGCGATCGTGCACGGCAACCTGGCGTCGGTGCTCGAGTCGCTCGGCCACGCGCAGCAGGCGCGCGAGCACGCGGCGCTCGCACGCATCGCATGGGCAACCGCCGCGCACGAACAGCGCGAAACGCGGCGGCTGCTCGCCGAGGCCGCGACGGAGGCGGTGCAATGACCAGGTGGGAAGTGGTGATCGGACTGGAGACCCACGCGCAACTGTCCACCCGCAGCAAGATCTTTTCCGGTGCGTCGACCGCATTCGGCGCCGCGCCCAACACGCAGGCCTGCGCGATCGATCTGGCGCTGCCGGGCGTGCTGCCGGTGCTCAACCGCGGCGCGGTCGAGCGCGCGATCCGCTTCGGACTCGCCGTCGGCGCAACCATCGCCGAACGCAGCGTGTTTGCGCGCAAGAACTACTTCTACCCCGACCTGCCGAAGGGCTACCAGATCAGCCAGTACGAGATCCCGGTCGTGCAGGGCGGATCGCTGTCGTTCGTCGTGACGCCGCGGCAGGGCGCGCCGTACACGAAGACGGTCAGACTGACGCGCGCGCATCTGGAGGAGGACGCCGGCAAGAGCGTGCACGAGGGGCTCGGCCACGGCGCCAGCGGCATCGACCTGAACCGCGCCGGCACGCCGCTGCTTGAGATCGTCTCCGAGCCCGACCTGCGGTCGAGCGCCGAGGCGGTCGCCTACGCGCGCGCGCTGCACACGCTGGTCGTGTGGCTTGGCATCTGCGACGGCAACATGCAGGAAGGCAGCTTTCGCTGCGACGCCAACGTGTCGGTGCGGCCCGCGGGTGATCCGAAGTTCGGCACGCGCTGCGAGATCAAGAACCTGAACAGCTTCAGGTTCCTGCAGGCCGCCATCGACTACGAGGTCCGGCGGCAGATAGAACTGATCGAGGACGGCGGCACGGTCGTGCAGGAAACGCGGTTGTACGACCCCGACCGCGACGAAACCCGCAGCATGCGCAGCAAGGAAGAGGCGATGGACTACCGCTACTTCCCCGACCCCGACCTGCTGCCGCTGGCGGTCGCGCGCGAATGGGTCGACGCGGTGGCGCGCGAGCTGCCCGAGCTGCCGGCCGCGATGCGAGAACGTTTCGTGCGCGACTACGGGCTGCCCGAATACGACGCGCAGACGCTGACGGCAAGCAAGTCGCTCGCGGCGTACTTCGAGGCGGTCGCCAACGCGGTAGCCGACAAGAAGGCGGCCTCGAACTGGGTAATGGGCGAGGTGTCGGCGGCGCTGAACGAGGCCGGCATCGCGATCGACGATGCGCCGGTGTCGGCCGCGCAACTGGCCGGCCTGATCAACCGCGTGCTCGACGGCACGATCAACAACAAGACCGCCAAGGACGTGTTCGCCGCGCTGTGGCGACGCGAGGGCGCGAGCGCCGACGACATCATCGAGGCGCGCGGTCTGCGCCAGATCTCCGACGCCGGCGCGCTCGAGGGCATCATCGACGAGGTACTGGCCGCGAATGCCAAGTCGGTCGAGGAATTCCGCGCCGGCAAGGAAAAGGCGTTCAACGCGCTGGTCGGCCAGGCGATGCGCGCCACCAAGGGCAAGGCCAACCCGCAGCAGGTCAACGAAATCCTGCGGCGGCGGCTCGCCGCGCGGTAAGCGCGCTACTGCGCGGTCGGGTTGCGCTGCACCGGCAGCGCGCCGGCACTGACCAGTTCGCGCCAGCGCTTGCGCTCGAGGTCGAAGCGCTCGTTGATCCGCTGCATCTCGGCGCGCGCATCGGCAATGATCCGCTCCTCGCTGCGCATCAGCGCGGCGTTGCCTTCGAACGCGCGCTTGAGCTTGTCCGGCATCTCGCGCTTGGCGTAGAACTCGGCCTCGAGGTCGAGCTTGCGGCGTTCGCGCTTGTGTTCCTCCATGCGCCGAGTAGCCCGTTCGATCAGCGCCTGCCGGGTGGCGAGTGCGCGCGCCCGCGCCGTCTCGATCTCCTCCTCGCTCGCGTAGGTCTCCAGCAGCGCCAGATCCTTGCGCATCTGCGCGCGCTGCCGGTCGGCCTCTTCGCGCTGGCGCTTTTCCTCGGCGGCGCGCGCCGCCTTCTGCTCCGGTGTCAGCGGCGGTTCGATCACGCGCCGCACCGACCCGTCCGGGCGCAACTCGCGGATCGGACCGACGCACTCGGGCGCGGGGCGGTCGCCGCTGATCGTGCGCCCCTTGGCGTCGCTGCAGACGAAGATGCTCTGCTGCGCGGCCGCCGCCGCGGCCAGCGCGTACAGCACAAGGGCCGCGCCGACGCGCGGCGCGCCGGCACGGTCATGCGCCATAGCGGCTCCGGTAATCGAGCATCACGGCGCGATACGGCGCCAGCGCCGCTGCCGCCGCCGCCCCGGAATCGGCGAACGCCAGCAGGTCGTCGAGCGTAGCGATCGCCAGCACGGGCATGCCGTAGGCGGCCTCGACCTCCTGCGCCGCCGAGCGCTCGGTGAGCGCATCGTCGGGGCCGGCGCGCTCCTTGCGGTCGAGCGCGATCAGCACGGCCGCCGGCGTGGCGCCCGCCGCCCGTATCAATTCGACCGATTCGCGCACCGAAGTCCCCGCCGTGATCACGTCGTCGACGATGACAACGCGCCCGGCGAGCGGCGCGCCGACAATGACGCCGCCTTCGCCGTGATCCTTGGCCTCCTTGCGGTTGAACGCGAACGGCACGTCGGTGCCCAGGTCCGCCAGCGCCACCGCGGTGCTCGACGCCAGCGTGATGCCCTTGTAGGCGGGGCCGAACAGCATGTCGAAGCGCACGCGGCCGGCCGCGTGCGCCGCCAGCAGCGTCCGTGCATAGAATCGCGCCAGCGCGCCGAGGAGCGAGCCGCGGTTGAACAGCCCGGCGTTGAAAAAGTACGGCGATCTGCGCCCGGACTTCATCGTGAAGTCGCCGAAGCGCAGCACGCCGCTGGCGAGCGCGAATTCGATGAACTGTCGTTTGATCCGCTCCATCCGCTCCCGGCGACCGGATGCCGTCGCTGCGAACAGGGCGGCAGTATCGCAGATGCGATGATTCGCCGGTCGCACGATTCGCGCGAGTCCGCACGTCCGACCCACGGAGTCCCATTTGATCCGCATCGCCACGCTGAACGTCAACGGCATCCGCTCGGCGGCGACCAAGGGCCTGTTCCGCTGGGTCCGGCGCGCCGACCCGGACGTGCTCTGTCTGCAGGAGGTCAAGGCGCACGAGCAGGACATTCCCGAGCGTTACCGCTACCACGACAGCCTGTACAGCGTGTTCAACTGCGCCAGGAAAAAGGGCTACGCCGGCACCGCGCTGTACGCCCGGAAGAAACCCGCGCGCGTGCAGCTTGGCTTCGGCGTGGCCGAGTTCGACGACGAAGGCCGGTACATCGAGGCGGAGTTCACGCACCTGACCGTGGTCTGCGTGTACTTCCCGTCAGGGTCGAGTTCGCCCGAGCGACAGGCGGCGAAGTTCCGTTTCCTCGACGCGTTCATGCCGCACCTGGCAAAGCTGCGCGCCAGCGGACGCGAGATCGTCGTGTGCGGCGACGTGAACATCGCGCACAAGGAGATCGACCTGAAGAACTGGCGCAGCAACCAGAAGAACTCGGGCTTTCTGCCCGAGGAGCGCGCCTGGCTCACGGAACTGTTCGAACGCCAGGGCTGGGTCGACGTGTTTCGCCGGCTCGATCCGCGGCCCGAGCAGTACACGTGGTGGAGCAACCGCGGGCAGGCGTGGGCCAAGAACGTCGGGTGGCGGATCGACTACCAGATCGCCACGCCGGGCATCGCCGCGAAGGCCAGGAAGGCCGAGATCTATACCAAGCAGCGCTTCAGCGACCACGCGCCGCTGGTGATCGAGTACGCGGGACGCTTGTGAGTCGGACGGCGGCTGGCGCGGCGCGCCACACCGGTTGGCCGCCCCCCGCTCGAGAAGAGCCCGGACGCGGCAGACTTGCGCAGCGACGGCAGACCGACGATGTCACCACGTCGCCGGTTCAGGCGCGAGGTCCTGCCCGGTCGCTCTGCATGAAGCGGGCGGGGCACCAACGGCGCCGCGCAGGCCGTGTGCCGTTCGCCATCCACACGCCAAGCGGGCCTACCGCCGCCGCGCCGCCTCGTACAGCGGCAGCACGCGCGGCAGCGCGGCTTCGATCTCGCGGATGCGCGTTGCATGCCCCGGATGCGTCGACAGGAACTGTGGCGGCTGCGCGCCGCCTGCCTTGGTCATCTTCTGCCACACGCGCACGGCGGCGCGCGGATCGAAGCCGGCGCGCGCCGCGAGTTCGAGTCCGACGAGATCGGCGTCGACCTCGTGCCCGCGCGAATACGGCAACGTGATCGCCAGTTGCGCAGCCTGCGCGAGCATCGCCGCGCCGGCGTCACTCAGACCGAAGTAGGCCGCCGCGAGGTTGATGCCGACGCTCTTGACCAGCGCCTCGCTCATCCGCGCCCGACCGTGCTCGAGCAGCGCGTGCGCGATCTCGTGTCCGATGACGGCCGCGAGCTCGTCGTCGTCGAGCGCGAGCCGGTCGATCAGCCCGTCGAAGACGACGATCTTGCCGCCGGGCATGCAGAATGCGTTGATCGCGGGCGTGTCGATCACGTTGACCTCCCATGCCCACCCGGCGGCCCGCGCGTTGAAGCGGGCGCCGTGCGGGATCAGCCGCTGCGCGATCGCACGCACGCGCTGCACCTGCGGCGCGTCGGTGTTCAGCAGCCGGCGCGCCGCCGCCTGCTGCTTGAGCTGCGCGTACTGCTGCGCGGCGCTGGCATTGACCACGCTTTCGGGCACGAGCATCAGCCGCGGCTTGCGCACCTGCACGCCGGCCTCCGGCGGCTGCGCGCCGGAGGCCGGCGCAAGCGTCGTCGCGGCGAGCGCGACGGCGAAAATCTGCAGCCAGCGTTTCATCTTAGATCCGGCAGTTGGCCATTTGTCGTCCGTTCGCTCC
>JBBIJJ010000064.1:0-15604 GCA_037446035.1 Burkholderiales bacterium | reverse complement strand
CCGCTGCTGTTCCTGCTGTTCGCCGTTCCTTTCGGCGAGGCGTTCGTGCCTCGACTGATCGACTGGACGGCGGACTTCACCGTCGCCGCGCTGAGGCTCACCGGCGTTCCGGTCTACCGCGAAGGCAACCACTTCGTGATCCCGACGGGCCGCTGGTCGGTTGTCGAAGCGTGCAGCGGGCTGCGCTACCTGATCGCTTCGCTGATGGCAGGAACGCTGTACGCGTACCTGATGTACGCGTCCGCGTGGCGACGGATCGCGTTCGTCGCGGCATCGGCGCTGGTCCCGCTGGTCGCGAACTGGCTGCGCGCGTATCTGATCGTGATGCTCGGCCACCTGAGCGACAACGAGCTGGCGGTCGGCGTCGATCATCTGATCTACGGATGGATCTTCTTCGGCCTCGTGATCGCGCTGATGTTCTGGGTCGGCGCCCGGTTCCGCGAGGATTCGCGCCGCGTGCAGACGTCCGCGAGTGCACCCGCACTCGCAGCGAAGGCCGGGGTCAAGCGCCCCGCGACGCTGCTGGCGCCGGCAGCGGCAGCGGTGGTCCTGGCCGGCGTTTGGGCACCGCTCGCCGCGGTGCTGTCCGACGCGGGCGCCGAGCGTGCGCAGCCGCTCGCGGCGATCGAAGGCGCGGCCGGCTGGACGCCGGTTGATGCGCCCGACGTGCAGTGGCAGCCGCGCTTTGCCGGGCATCGCAGCACGCTGTATCAGGCGTTCGAGCGCGACGGGCGGCGTGTGGTGCTTTATGTCGCTTACTACGCGGGCCAGACCACTGGTCGCGAGATGGTCAGCGCGTCGAACGTCCTGGTGCCGCCCTCGGACCCGGTGTGGCGCGAGACCACGCATGGGCGCACCACGCTCGCCGGCGCCGCCGGGCCGATCAACGCGAGCACGGCGACGATCGTCGGCCCCGCCGGCGGCTTCGAGGTGTTCTGGTGGTATTGGGTCGATGGCGAGACCACCGCGAGCGACGGCATGGCCAAGGCGCTGCAGGCATGGTCGCGGCTGACGCGCAGGTCGGACGCCGCTGCCGCGGTGTTCGTTTTCACGGAAGCGAACGATTCCGCGGGCGGCGGCGACGCGCTGCGCCGCTTCGTCGCCGACATGGCCGGCTCGATCGAACGTTCGCTGCTCGCTGCGGCCACCCGGCGCGACAGCCTGGGCAACACGTCGGAAGCGCGACGATGAACGATCCGCGCCCACTGGTCATGCATGTGGTGTTCCGCTTCGCGATCGGCGGGCTGGAAAACGGCGTCGTCAACCTGATCAACCGGATGCCGCGCGAACGCTGGCGGCATGCGGTCCTGGCGCTGACCGACATCTCGCCCGCTTTTCGGCAGCGCGTGCAGCGCGACGATGTGCTGTACTTCGCGCTCGGGAAACCGCCCGGCCATGGAGTGCGCGTGTATCCGCAATTGTTTCGGCTCTTCCGCGATCTTCGCCCCGCGATCGTGCACACGCGCAACCTGGCCGCACTCGAGGCCGTTGTTCCCGCGTGGGCGGCGCGCGTGCCGGTGCGGATCCACGGCGAGCACGGCCGCGATGTAGCCGATCTGGACGGCACGAACCGCAGATACCGCTGGGTGCGCAAGCTGTATCGACCCTTCGTGCATCGATACGTGGCGCTGTCGCGCGATCTGGAGCGGTATCTGACTGAGGCGATCGGTGTGCCCGCCGGTCGAGTCGAACACATCTATAACGGCGTCGACAGCGAACGGTTCAGACCGCAGCCAGGCGCGCGCGCTCCGATCGAGGGTTCGCCGTTTGCCGACCCGCAGCTTTTCGTCGTGGGCACGGTCGGGCGGCTGGAGGCGGTCAAGGACCAGACCAACCTGGTGCGCGCGTTCACCCGGGCGCTGTCGATGTCCCCGCAGGCGGCGCGGCGGCTGCGCCTCGTGCTGGTGGGCGACGGCCCGTTGCGCGCCGAGGCCGAGTCGATCGTGCGCGCCGCCGGCGCCGAGTCGCTCGTCTGGTTCGCGGGCGAGCGCAGCGACGTGCCCGAGATCCTGCGCGGGCTGGACTGCTTCGTGTTGCCGTCGCTGGCGGAGGGCATCTCCAACACGCTGCTCGAAGCGATGGCCTCCGGGCTGCCGGTCATCGCCACGCGCGTCGGCGCCAACGCCGATCTGATGGAGGACGGCCTGTCGGGTCGACTCGTTCCGCGCGGCGACCCGCTGGCGCTCGCACGCGAAATCCTCGCCTATGCCGATGACCCGGCGGCGGCGCGCCGCCATGGTCGCGCGGGGCGACAGATCGTCGAGCGCCGCTTCAGCCTGGATCGCATGGTCGGCGAGTACGAAAGCCTTTATCGCAGGCTGCTGGCGGAACGCGGCGTCGGCCTGCCGAGCGCACCTGCGCGATCGCAGCCGGTGCGCGGCTGAGGGCGGAGCGGAGACGGACGGCGATGTGCGGCATCACCGGAGTGTTCGACACCCGCGGCCGGCGCGCGATCGACGCCGCCGTGCTCGCGCGCATGAACGAGACGCAGCACCACCGTGGCCCCGACGAGACCGGAACGCACATCGAGCCGGGGGTGGGCCTCGGCCACAAGCGGCTGTCGATCATCGATCTTGCCACCGGGCAGCAGCCGCTGTTCAACGAAGACGGCAGCGTGGCCGTGGTGTTCAATGGCGAGATCTACAACTTCCAGGAGCTGATTCCCGAGTTGACCGCGCTCGGCCACACCTTCCGCACGCGCAGCGACACCGAGGTGATCGTGCACGCGTGGGAGGCGTGGGGATCAGAGTGTGTGAAGCGCTTCCGCGGCATGTTCGCGTTCGCGCTGTGGGACCGCAACCGCGACACGCTGTTCCTCGCGCGCGATCGATTGGGCGTCAAACCGCTTTACTACGCGCTGCTGCCCGACGGGCACTTGCTGTTCGGCTCCGAACTGAAGTCGCTGCTGGCGCACGGGGCGCTGGCGCGCGAAATCGATCCGTATGCGGTCGAAGAGTATTTCGCGCTCGGTTACGTGCCCGAGCCGCGCACGATCTTTACGGGCGCGAAGAAGCTGCCGCCTGCGCATACGCTGACGGTCAAGCGCGGCGCCCCGGTGCCGGAGCCGGTCGGATACTGGGACGTGGCGTTCACGCTCGACAACCGCCTGTCGGCAGCGGAGGCGTGCACCCAGTTGCAGGAGCGCCTGCGCGATTCGGTCAGGCTGCGGCTGATCTCCGAGGTGCCGCTCGGCGCGTTTCTGTCCGGCGGCGTGGATTCCAGCGCCGTGGTGGCGACGATGGCGGGCTTGTCGGACGCGCCGGTCAACACCTGCTCGATCGCGTTCTCGGATCCCGCGTTCGACGAGTCGCGCTACGCGCAGAGGGTGGCCGATCGCTACCGGACGCGGCATTTCGTCGACCGCGTCGAAAGCGAGGACTTCGACCTGATCGACACGCTGGCGCGCGTCTACGACGAACCGTACGCCGACAGCTCGGCGATTCCGACCTATCGCGTGTGCCAACTGGCGCGCCATCACGTCACCGTGGCGCTGTCGGGCGACGGCGGCGACGAAAACTTCGGCGGCTACCGCCGCTATCGGCTGCACCTGATGGAAGAGCGCATGCGCCGGCCGTTGCCGCTGGCGCTGCGGCGGCCGGTGTTCGGACTGCTGGGACGCGCGTATCCGAAGGCCGACTGGGCGCCGCGCGTGTTCCGCGCCAAGACCACGCTGCAGTCGCTGGCGCGCGATTCGGTCGAAGCCTACTTTCACAGCGTGTCGATCCTGCGCGACGAGCAGCGCCGCCAACTGTATTCGAACGCGCTGCGCGCGCAGTTGGGCGGCTACAACGCGGTCGAGGTCTTCCAGCGTCACGCGAAACGCGCCAACACCGACGATCCGCTGGCGCTGATCCAGTACCTGGATCTCAAGACCTATCTGGTCGGCGACATCAACACCAAGGTCGACCGCGCCAGCATGGCGCATTCGCTCGAGGTGCGCGAGCCGCTGATGGACCACCCGCTGGTCGAGTGGCTGGCGTCGCTTCCGTCATCGCTGAAAGTGCGCGGCGGCGAGGGCAAGTATTTGCTGAAGAAGGCGCAGGAGCCGCACCTGCCGCACGAGGTGCTGTACCGGCCCAAGATGGGATTCGCGGTGCCGCTGGCGCGCTGGTTCCGCGGGCCGCTGCGCGAACGCGTGCGGGAAGCGGTGCTGGGCAGCGCGCTGGCCGACACCGGCTACTTCAACCGGCCGGCGCTGCAGCGTATCGTCGATCAGCACCAGTCCGGCCAGCGCGATCACAGCGCACCGCTGTGGACGGTATTGATGTTCGATGCCTTCGTGCGCAACGTGATGCGCACGGAACAGCAGCCGGACCGCGCCCAGCGAATGGCGGGCTGAGCCGATGCGCATCCTGCACGTGCTCGATCATTCCGCACCGCTGCACAGCGGCTACGCGTTTCGCACGCTGGCGATCCTGCGCGAGCAACGGGCGCTGGGGTGGGAAACGGTTCATCTGACGACGCCGCGGCAGGGCGACACGTCCGCGCCGACCGAGTCGGTCGACGGCTGGACGTTTCATCGCACGCCGTTCGCACCAGGCGTCTGGTCGAAGCTGCCGGCGGCCGGCCGCTATGTGGACGAGATGCGCGCCACCGCGCGCCGGCTCGAAGAACTCGTGCGCACGACCCGGCCCGACGTGCTGCATGCGCATTCGCCGGTGCTCAACGCCTTGCCCGCGCTGTGGGTTGCGCGCAAGTTTGGCCTGCCCGTCGTGTACGAGATGCGCGCGTCGTGGGAGGACGCGGCCGTGGACCATGGCAGCACGCGCGAGGGCAGCCTGCGCTACCGGCTGTCGCGCGCGCTGGAAACCTACGCTCTGAAGCGTGCCGACGCGATCACGACGATCTGTGAGGGCTTGCGCGCCGACATCGCCGCACGCGGCATCGACGCCGGTGCCGTGACGGTGATCCCAAACGCGGTCGACGTGAGAGCATTCGAATTCGACGCGCCCGCCGACCCGCAGTTGCGCTGCAACCTGGGGCTCGACGGCGCGACGGTCGTGGGCTTTGCCGGCTCGTTCTACGGTTACGAGGGGCTCGACCTGCTGCTCGACGCTGCGGCGCAGCTCGCGCCGCAGCGGCCGCAACTGCGGGTGCTGCTGGTCGGCGGCGGGCCGCAGGAAGCGAATCTGAAGTCGCAGGCGCAACGCCTGGGCATTGCCGATCGCGTGCGCTTCACCGGCCGCGTGCCGCACGCGGAGGTGCAGCGCTACTACAACCTGATCGACGTGCTCGCGTATCCGCGCCGTTCGATCCGGCTGACCGAGATCGTCACGCCACTGAAGCCGCTGGAGGCGATGGCGCAAGGGCGCATCTTTGTCGCCTCCGACGTCGGCGGGCACCGCGAGCTGGTGCGCGACGGCGAGACCGGATTTCTGTTTCCGGCTGGCGACGCGCAGGCGCTTGCGCGCACGATCGACGACGTGCTAGCGCGCCGCGGCGATTGGGACCGCGTGAAGCGCCAGGCCCGCCGCTTCGTCGAGAGCGAGCGCACGTGGGCCAGATCGGTCGCCCGTTATGCGGACGTGTACGCAAACGTGCTCGCGCGCCGTGCCGGTGCGCTTGCGGCTGCGCGAAGCTGACCGATGTGCGGCATCCACGGCATCTACCAACTCGACGGCGCTCGCGCGCCCGTCGAATGGCTGGCGAAGATGGGCCGTGTGACCGCGCACCGCGGCCCGGACGACGAAGGCGCATTCGCCGCCGGCCGCTGCGCGATCGGCATGCGCCGGCTCTCGATCATCGACCTGGCCGGTGGTCACCAGCCGATCGCCAACGAAGACGGATCGCTGGTGGTGGTCTGCAACGGCGAGATCTACAACTTCCGCGAGCTGCGGCGCGAACTTCAGGCGCTCGGGTGCCGCTTCAAGACCCATTCGGACACCGAGGTCGTCCTGCACGCTTATGCCGCGTGGGGCGAGGGTTTCGTCGATCGGCTGAACGGTATGTTCGGCTTCGCGCTGTGGGACGCGCGCGCGCAGACATTGCTGGTGGGGCGTGACCGGCTCGGCGTCAAGCCGATCTACTACCTCGACGATGGTCGGCGAGTGGCCTTCGCCTCCGAAGCGAAGGCGCTGCTGGAGGTGCCGGGCGTGACAGCGGAGGTCGATCCGACCGCGCTCGCGGCTTATCTGGAGCTCGGCTACGTGCCGGCGCCGCTGTCGATCCTGCGCGGCATCCGCAAGCTGCCGATCGGGTCGGTGATGAAGCTCTCACCGGAAGGCGTGCGCGTCGATTCGTACTGGCAGCCGCCGACCGCGGTCGTCGACCGCATTGCACCCGAGGAGTGGGCGCGGCGCGTGCGCGCACGGCTGGAAGAATCGGTGCGCATGCAGATGGTGAGCGACGTGCCGATCGGGGCGTTCCTTTCCGGCGGCATCGATTCGAGCACGGTGCTCGCTTTCATGGCCCGCCATAGCAACGAGCCCGTCAAGACGTATTCGATC
This sequence comes from Burkholderiales bacterium, assembly GCA_037446035.1. Taxonomy (GTDB): domain Bacteria; phylum Pseudomonadota; class Gammaproteobacteria; order Burkholderiales; family Burkholderiaceae_F; genus DSNY01. The sequence goes on along the minus strand of JBBIJJ010000064.1, from coordinate 9,158 downwards.
GGCTTTGACGGCGGTGCCGCAGAACGCTTCTACAACGAGCTGGATTACGCACGCCAGGTGGCGCAGCTTTTCAAGACCGACCATCACGAGATCCTCGTGCGGCCGGACGTGGTGCACCTGCTGCCGAAGCTGTTGTGGCACATGGACGAGCCGATCGCCGACAGCGCGTTCGTGACCACGTACCTGGTGGCGGAGTTCGCTCGGCGCGACGTGAAGGTGATTCTGTCCGGCGTGGGCGGCGACGAGTTGTTCGGCGGCTACCGCCGCTACCTCGGCGAACACTATATGCGGTACCTGAACTGGCTGCCGGGCGCGGCGAAGCGCGGTGCGGCGCGGCTGGCGGAGAAGCTGCCGAGCGACCGGCACTCGAAGTGGCTGAATTACGCGCGGCTGGCGAAGAACTTCCTGTCGGCCGCCGAGCTGCCGTTTACCGAGCGCTATCGCGCGTACGTCGGCGTGTTCGGCACCGGCGAAGCGGCGGAACTGATGCGCGACCCATCGGCGCAGCGCTTCGATGCGCTCGCTGCCGCGTTCGCAGCCACCGGCGGCACCGACCCGCTGGCGCGCATGTTCGCAGTCGATGCCCATACGCAACTTGCGGACGACTTGCTGCTGCTGACCGACAAGATGACGATGGCCACGTCGCTGGAGTGCCGCGTGCCGCTGCTCGACCACGAACTGGTCGAGCTCGCCGCGCAGATCCCGGCGTCGATCAAGGTGAGCGGCGGGGAGCTCAAAGCGCTGATGAAAAAAGCGCTCGCCGACGTGCTGCCGCGCGAGATCCTTTACCGGACCAAGCGCGGCTTCGGCGCGCCGATGGGCGCCTGGATGAAGGGCGCGTTGAGCGAGCTTCTGGATAGTGCGTTGTCAAGGGAAAGCATCGAGGCGCGTGGCTTGCTCAATTACGCGCCGGTGCAGCGGCTGATCGGCGATCACCGCGCCAGCCGCGTGGACGGCACCGACAAGCTGCTTGCGCTTCTGAATCTGGAAATCTGGTGTCGCGTGTTCCTCGACCGCCGCGCCTCGGCCGACGTGGCCGAGGAGTTAAAGGAGGCCGTGGCGTGAGGATCCTTCACGTCTGCCACCGCTTTCCGTATCCGCCGAAGCGCGGCGGCAAGATCCGGCCGTTCAACATGATCCGGCATCTCGCGCAGTCGCACGAAGTCGTGGTGTGTTCGCTCGCACGCTCGGCTCAGGAAGCGGAGGAGGGCAAGGGCATCGCGCCGTATTGCGCCGAGTATCACATTGCCACCGTGGACGAGCGCGTGCAGACGCTGCGCATGATCGCCACGCTGCCGACGCCGATCACCGCGTCAGCGTCGTACTTCCACAGCACGCGGCTGGCACGCACGATCCGCCGGCTGCTGCGCGAGCGGCGCTTCGACCTGATCTTCGTGCACTGTTCCTCGGTCGCCCATTACGTGTCGGACGTGCGCGACGTGCCGAAGATTCTCGACTTCGGCGACATGGATTCGCAGAAGTGGCTCGAGTACGCGAACTACAAGCCGTTTCCGCTCTCGCTCGGCTATCGCTGGGAGGGGTGGAGGCTGCAGGCCGAGGAGAAGCGCCTGGCGCGCCGCTTCGACTTTTGCACGGCCACCACGCGGGCCGAGTGGGAGACGCTGACGAGCTACGGCGTGGATACGCCGAGCGACTGGTTTCCGAACGGGGTCGATGCGCAGGCATTCGCCCCTTCGTCCGAACCGTACGACCCGGACACGATCTGCTTCATCGGCCGCATGGACTATTACCCGAACCAACAAGGCATGTACTGGTTCTGCGAGCGCGTGCTGCCGTTGCTGCGCGAACGGCGGCCGAACGTGAAGCTGGCGATCGTCGGCGCCGATCCGCCGCCGGCCGTGCGCAGACTGGGTGATTTGCCGGGGGTAACGGTGACGGGCTCGGTGCCGCAGGTGCAGCCGTACGTGCAGCGATCGGCGCTCACGGTGGCGCCGCTGGCGATCGCGCGCGGCACGCAAAACAAGATACTCGAGTCGATGGCGATGGGCGTGCCGGTGGTGGCGAGCCGGGTCGCGGCGGGCGGCGTAGATGCGATCCCCGGCGAGCACCTGCTCGTGGCGGATACGCCCGAACAATATCGCGATGCGATCCTAGGGCTTCTTGAAGCTCCTGCCGAGCGGGCGCGGTTTGCCGCCGCCGGCCGGGCCCGCGTGCTGTCGCATCATGCTTGGACGAGTTCGATGAGGCGCCTGGACGCGATCATCGACCGCTGTCTGGCTCAAGCCGCTTCCGATCGAAAACTCCACCCGCAAACCTCATGAACATCAGCATCTTCGGACTTGGCTACGTCGGCGCGGTATCGCTCGCCTGCCTTGCGCGTGAGGGGCATCGCGTGATCGGTGTCGACGTCGATCCTGCCAAACTGCAACTGATCGCCGACGGCAAAACGCCCGTGGTCGAGGAGGGTATGGTCGAATTGATGGCCAAGGTCGTCGCCAGCGGGCGGGTCAGCGTCACGACCGATGCCGCGCAGGCGATTCGTGACAGCGAGCTGTCGCTGATCTGTGTCGGCACGCCATCGGCGCCCAACGGCAGCCAAGACCAGTCGGCGATCCTGCGACTGGCTGAGCAGGCGGGCGCTGCGCTGCGCGGGCTCGACCGGCCGCACACCTTCGTGTTTCGCTCGACACTGGTACCAGGCACGGTCGAGGACGTGCTGCGACCGGTTCTCGAGAAGGCCTCCGGCAAGAAGGAAGGCCGCGATTTCTTCGTTTGCTTCCAGCCCGAGTTCCTGCGCGAAGGCTCGTCGATCCGCGACTACGACAATCCGCCGTTCACGATCGTCGGCGCCAATGCCGAAGCGCCCGTGCTGCAACTGAAGTCGCTGTTCGGTCATCTGCCGTGCGACTTCCACGTGACCTCGATCCGTGCGGCGGAGATGGTCAAGTACTGCTGCAACAACTTCCACGCGCTGAAGATCACGTTCGCCAACGAGACCGCACGGCTGTGCGAGGCGCTCGGCGTCGATCCGTTCCAGGTGATGGATCTCGTGTGCCGCGACACGCAGTTGAACATTTCGAAGGCGTACCTGAGGCCGGGCTTCGCGTTCGGCGGCTCGTGTCTGCCGAAGGACCTGCGCGCGACCCTGTACCTGGCCAAGCAGCACGACGTCGAGCTGCCGATGCACGCCGGAATCCTGCCGTCGAACCGCGCGCAGATCGATCGCGCGATTGCCAAGGTGCTCGAGACCGGCAAGCGGCGCGTCGGCTTGATCGGCCTGGCGTTCAAGACCGGCACCGACGACCTACGCGAAAGTCCGCTCGTGCTGCTGGCCGAGCACTTGATCGGCAAGGGACTGTCGCTGCTAGTGTATGACCCGGAGGTGCACTTGTCGAACCTGCTCGGCGCGAACCGCAAGTTCATCGAAAACCACTTGCCACATATCGGCGGGCTGATCCGACGCGATCTGGAATCGGTGATCGCCGAGTCGGACGTGCTGGTCATCGGGCTGAACGACAAGAAGACCGTCGAATTGATCAGGCGACATGCGCGGAAGGACCAGATCGTCATCGATCTGGTCAATATCGTCGCGCACGACGGACTTCACGCGCGGTATGTTGGCTTGTGCTGGTAAAGGCGAAGCTCGGCAGATGAACCTGCGCGTCACGCTAGTCGGCCCGTTGCCGCCCCCCTCCGGCGGCATGGCCAACCAAACTCGGCAGTTGGCGCGATTGCTGCGCGAAAGCGGGATGGCCGTTCGCTTGGTGCAGAGTAACGCACCATATCGGCCAGCGTGGATCGGCGCCGTGCGCGGCTTGCGCGCCGCGTTTCGCCTGATCCCTTATGTCTTTGCCCTGTGGCGCGCGCTGCGCGGCGCGGACGTAGCGCACGTGATGGCGAATTCGGGTTGGGCATGGCACCTGTTCGCGGCGCCGGCGATCTGGCTGGCACGGCTGCGCGGCGTGCCGGTGCTGGTGAACTATCGGGGCGGCGAAGCGGGGTCGTTCCTGGCACGGCAGGCGCGCTGGGTGCGACCGACGCTGCGGCTCGCGCGCGTGCTGGCAGTGCCCTCGGGCTTTCTGCAAGCCGTCTTTGCTCGCCACGGCGTTGCGGCAGAACTCGTTCCTAACATCATCGACTTGACCCGTTTTGCACCAGCCCGGGAGCGAACGCCGGGCCGGCACATGGTTGTGACGCGCAATCTGGAAGACATCTATGACATACCGACCGCCTTGTGCGCGTTGGCGACGATCCGCCAGCGCTATCCGCAAGCGCGACTGACGGTGGCCGGCAGCGGGCCCGCCCTCGACTCCCTGCAGCGCTTGGCACGGGAACTCGGCGTGGACGCGGCCGTGCGGTTCACGGGTCGATTGGACAATGACCGCATCGCGGAGCTGTACCGCGAGGCTGATCTGCTGCTGAATCCGTCCACCGTCGACAACATGCCGGTCTCGCTGCTCGAGGCGATGGCGAGCGGGGTGCCAATCGTTTCGACCGACGTCGGCGGCGTTCCATACCTTGTCCAGCACGAGCGGACGGCCTTGCTGGTGCCTGCGCGCGACCCAGACGCGATGGCGGCCGCGGCGCTGCGCGTGTTCGACGACGCCGCGCTGCGCGACCATCTAATTGTTGCCGGCCTCACGGCCTGCCGAGCTTACGCTTGGGAGCGCGTGCGCCCTGTGCTGTTCGCCGCCTACGCGCGCTGCGCCGGGCGCCCGGAATTGCTTGAGTCCGCGCCATGAGCACCGCTTGGACTTGGTTGGTCGCGAACGCCCTCTTTCCGTTGCACGAGCGGCTGAAAGGGCACGCGAGCGTGGCATGCCGGCGCGGGCTGGAGGCTAGCCAATGGTGGTCGCGCGAGCGTCTGCAGTCGTACCAGCTCGGCAGACTGCGGGCCTTCATCGAGCACCTGGCGCGGCGCGTTCCGTATTATCGCGAGACGTTCGAGCAGCGCGGCTTGTGTGCTCACGACGTTCGTACGCTTGCCGACCTGGCTCGCTTCCCGCTCTTGACGAAGGCGGACATCCGCGCCAACGTGGACAGGCTGAAAGCCGAAGGCGCCGGCCCGCTGAAACGGTACAACACCGGCGGCTCGAGCGGCGAGCCGCTGATCTTCTTCATGGGCAAGGACCGCATCGCCCACGACGTCGCAGCCAAATGGCGCGCCACGCGCTGGTGGGGGGTAGACATCGGCGACCGCGAAGTCGTGGTCTGGGGTTCGCCGGTCGAACTCGGTGCGCAGGACAGGCTGCGCACCTGGCGCGACAAGCTGTTTCGCTCCGAGCTGGTACCGGCGTTCGAGATGTCGCCGGCGAATCTCGATCGCTTCGTCGGGCGCATCCGCACGGTACGCCCGGCGATGCTGTTCGGCTACCCCTCGTCGCTGTCGCTGCTTGCCGCGCACGCCGAGAAACAAGGCGTGCGGCTCGACAACCTCGGCATCCGTGTCGCGTTTGTGACGTCCGAGAGGCTATACGACCATCAGCGCGCGGTGATCGAGCGCGTTTTCGGCTGTCGCGTAGCCAACGGCTACGGCGGGCGCGACGCGGGTTTCATCGCGCACGAATGCCCGGCCGGTGGCATGCATATCAGCGCCGAGGACATCATCGTCGAGATCGTCGATGCGACCGGTGCTGTCGTGGCCGCCGGCACGCCAGGCGAAATCGTCGTCACGCACTTGGCCACGAGTGACTTCCCCTTCTTGCGCTATCGCACCGGCGACGTCGGTGTCTTGTCCGATGCTCGATGCCCCTGCGGTCGCGGCCTGCCGCTGCTGGCCGAGGTGCAGGGACGCAGCACGGATTTTGTAGTCGCCGCCGACGGCACGGTGATGCACGGGCTGGCGTTGATCTATGTGCTGCGCGATCTCCCCGGGATCGAGCGTTTCAAAATCGTGCAAGAAAGCCTGCAGCACACGCGCGTTCTGCTGGTGCCGGGAGCAGGCTACCGCCCCGCGATGGCCGAGACGGTTCGCGCCGGCTTCAGGCAAAGGCTGGGCGCCGGCGTCGCGGTTGAAGTGGAGGTCGTGAGCGAGATCCCGGCGGAGAAGTCGGGCAAGTTCCGCTACGTGGTCAGCCGCGTTGCCAGCGCGGACTCGGCGCCGGCGCAGTTCAGTGCGGTGCTCGAGCAATGCTGAGTGCGCTCGCATTCACGGCAGGGTTCGTCGGACTGGCGATCGCCGCTTTCGCCCGCCATCCGATTTACGGCGTGCTTCTGTATCTCGCGACGTTCTATGTGCACCCGCCGTCGCGATGGTGGAGTGCCTGGCTTCCCGACCTGCGTTGGTCCTTGTTGGCCGCTGCCATCGCCGTCAGCGCAACGTTGCTTCACCGACGTGGCGAGGTTGAGCGGCGCGGGGCTTGGCTGGCGAACGTGCCGGCGCTGGTGCTGACGCTTTACACCGGCTGGATGTGGGTGCAGATGCTGTGGGCGCTCGATCCGGAGGCACACTTCCAGGCGACCGTGCAAATGACCAAGTACTTGGTGGCGTTCTACCTAATCTGGCGCGTGGCCGATACGCCGCAGCGTCTGACCGATGTGCTCTTGTTCCACGTGCTCGGGTGCTTCTACCTCGGTTGGATCGCTTTCGGCGTCGGGCTGAGCGACGGAGCGCGATTGAATGGCGTCGGCGGGCCCGGGATCGACGATGCCAATTCTCTCGCGATGTTTCTTGGCACCGGCGCCGCCGTCGGCGCGGCGCTGTTGCTGCAGGTCACTGGTTGGCGCCGCTGGGCATGCATCGCGTCGATGCCGTTCATACTGAACGGGATGATTTTGGCGGGCAGCAGGGGGGCTTTTCTCGGCCTGATCGCTGCCGGCGCGGTTCTGCTGTTGCTGCGACCGCCGGAGAAGCGCTGGCTGTTCTGGCTTTTTGCGGTCGTTGGCGTCGCATCGGTAGTTAGCCTGATGGACACGCGCTTCATCGAACGCATGTTTACGGTCAAGCAGGTCGTTGAGGATCCATCGGAAATCGACGGCAGTGCGGAAAACCGCATGGTCCTGATCGATGCACAGCTAAAGATGTTCCAGTCGTATCCGTTCGGCTCCGGACACAAGGGAACGGCCGTTCTCAGTCCGCTGTACCTGGAGGAAAAGTGGCTGACCCGCCGGACCCATGACGAGCCGATGGGACGGTCATCGCATAACACGTTCTTGACGACGCTGGTCGAACAGGGCGTGGTCGGCGCGGCGCTGTATGGCTGGCTGACCCTCTGGGGGCTCGTGATCTTGCTGCGGGTAAAGCGGATGCAATGGCAAGGCGTGCCTTTCCAACTGCGCAATCCAGCAATGGCCTGCAGCGCGGCGATTGCCGTGGTGTGGGTTGCAGGCCTGTTCACGGACTACTTGTTAGCGGAGGTGCAGGTGTGGCTGTTCGCATTGCTCGCGAGCGCGCTGGCGCTGGCGCAGATCCGTGTTGGCGCGCCCGCGCGGTCCACTAGCGCCATCGGCGGCCGGATGTCTGCCCAATGAGCACCGCCGTCGCCAAGGAGGAATTGGCGCTGACACCGGATCGCGCGCAGTTGATGGCTGTCTTTGATATGAAGTATCGGCGCGAGCCCGAGCTCGGGTGGGGGCCGAAGACGCGCCTGCGGTTCGGCTACTTCAATCCGGACGACTACTACGAGGCCGTCGTCGCAAAGCTCGTGAAGGCCGGTTCCCGGTGGGCCGACGTCGGCTGCGGACGCGATATTTTTCCGAGCAATGCGCCGTTGGCTCGCCAGCTGGCAGATCGCTGCGAGTTCCTATTCGGCATTGATCCGGATCCGAACATCAGAGACAACCCGTACATCGACGAGAGATTCGAAGGCCCAGTCGAGGCGTGCAACGTCGACTACTGCTTTGATGTGATCACGATGCGAATGGTTGCAGAACACATTACAGATCCGCAGCGCGCGGTGGCGAAGCTTGCCGCGCTGACGCGGCCCGGCGGCGTGGTTGTCGTGTATACGCCCAACAAGTGGGCGCCGGTATCGCTGCTTGCAGCGCTCGTGCCGAACGCGCTGCACCACCGCTTCAAACGGCTGATCTGGGACGCTGAGGAACGAGACACCTTTCCGACGGCGTTCAAGCTCAACACCCGAAGCGCACTGGCGCGCCACTTCGACACCCATGGAATGCGCGAGGCTTACTTCGCATATCTGGACGACTGCCGTACGTTCTCCGGATTCCGAGCCCTCAACATTCTGGAACTTGCCGCACAACGGGCGCTGCGCGCGGTTGGTATTCGGTATCCGGAGAACTGCCTGCTTGGGGTTTATCGAAAGCCCGAGTGAAAGCGCGCTTCGGGCAATCGTGATCCGCATGCGGTAACCAGGCATGGTGCGGCTGGCATTGACGCTGCTTTCGCCGGCGGGCGCGCGGGGGCGGCTCAGCACGCTGATTTTTCATCGTGTACTCGGCGCGCCCGATCCTTTACTTCCGGAGTTGCCCGACGCGCGGCAGTTCGAAGCGCAGATGCGTTGGGTTCGCGAATGGTTCAACGTCCTGCCGCTGCACGAAGCGGTCGAGCGGCTCAAGCGTCAAGCGTTGCCCGCGCGTGCCCTGTCAATCACCTTCGACGACGGTTACGTGGACAATGCGGAAGTCGCTGCGCCGATACTGAACCGGCTTGGACTGCATGCGACCTTCTTCGTCGCGACCGGTTTTTTCGACGGGCGCAACATGTGGAACGACCGCCTCATCGAGGCGATTCGCGCTTGCCCGCACGCACGCGTCGACTTCCGCCCGCTGGGACTTGGCGTGGAGGATCTAGGTTCGGTGGAGAAGCGACGAGATGCGATTCGCCGCGTGCTGCGGTTGACTAAGCACCAACAGCCGCTGATGCGCGAAGCCGCAGTGCAAGGTGTCGAAGAGGCGTGCGCAGCATCCCCGACGACGCCGCTGATGATGCGGCCCGAGCACGTGGCACGACTCGCCGCGAGCGGCTTTGATGTCGGCGCGCATACGGTGACGCATCCGATTCTTTCGCGCCTGACGACGGAGGACGCGCGGCGCGAGATTGCCGGCAGCAAGGCGGACGTGGAAGCGATTATCGGCCGGCCCGCGAGGCTCTTTGCATATCCGAATGGCGTTCCGAACCAAGACTACACGGCCGCGCATGTTGCTCTTGTGCGCAAGTGCGGTTTTGTTGCGGCCGTGTCCACGGCGTGGGGCGTCGCGGCTGCCGGTGCGGACGTGTTTCAGCTGCCGCGCTTCAC
>JBBIJJ010000063.1:0-15675 GCA_037446035.1 Burkholderiales bacterium | reverse complement strand
GAGATCTCCTTGACCGCCGGGCGATCGCCGTGCGCCTCGGCGGCGGCGCTGCCGCGTTCGTAGGCGTCGATCGCTTCGGCCGCGCGGCCGGCTGCCGCGAGCGCGCGACTTCGTCGAACTACTCGCGCTTCAGGTATGCGGAGCCGATCGAAAACCGCAGCAACGCCGCGTTGGCGCCGCTGTCGCGCGGACTGCCGAGCAGTCGCAACAGGTTCTGCAGCAGCGTGTCGCTCATTTAGACTGCCCGCGTCAACCGCACGAGGAGTGCAACGGGAATGAACAAAGACATCATCGCGACGCCCGACGCGCCGGCGGCGATCGGGCCGTATTCGCAGGCGGTCAAGACCGGGCTCGTCGTGTTCCTGTCGGGGCAGATCGGCCTCGACCCGGCGACCAAGGAGCTCGTCGGCGCGGACTTCGAGGCGCAGGTGCGGCAGGCGTTCCGTAACCTCGCCGCGGTGGCGAAGGCCGCCGGCGGCTCGCTCGCGCACGCGGTCAAGTTCACGTTGTTTCTGACCGACCTGTCGCAGTTCGGCAAGGTCAACGAGATCATGGCCGAGGTCGTTCCGCAGCCGTATCCCGCGCGTTCGACCGTCGGCGTGGCGAGCCTGCCGAAGGGCGCGCAGTTCGAGGTCGAGGCGATCCTCGTTCTGTGATCGATCGCGCGCGGCCGCCGGGCGGTCCGTGAAGGGTTCGACTGCACGCCGCCAGCCGCCTGCGCGAGCCGCGCCGGCGCCGAAGGAAACCGCGTCGGCCGCACGCGCGCAGCCGTCGCTGGCGGCGCGGCTGAGGAAGCTCGGGCTGCATGCCGACTGGGACTACCTGCTGCATCTGCCGTTGCGCTACGAGGACGAAACGCGAATCACGCCGATCGCGCAGCTCGCGCCGGGCGTCGAGGCGCAGGTCGAAGGCGAGATCGTCGACGCCGAGATCGTCGGCCGCGGCCGCCGCCAGTTGATCGCACGGCTGCGCGACGCCAGCGGCGAGCTGCGGTTGCGCTTTCTGCACTTCTATCCGTCGCAGTTGAAGCAGCTCGCGCCCGGTCGCCGCGTGCGCGCCTTTGGCCCCGTGCGCGGCGGCGCGCTGTCGTCGGACTTCGGCTTCGAGATCGTCCATCCGCGCGTGCGTCCGGTCGAGGACGGTGCATCCGTGCCAAGCACGCTGACGCCGGTGTATCCGGCCACGGCGGGCGTGCCGCAGGCGTGGTTGCGCAGGCGCATTGCGCGCGCGTTGCGCGACGTCGACATCGACGAGACGCTGCCTGCGGCGCTGCGCGAGCGCTGCGGCCTGGCGCCGCTCGCGGAGGCGTTGCGCTATCTGCACGCGCCGCCGCCGGGCGCCGATCTGGCGCGGCTCGCCGACCGCTCGCACCCGATGTGGAAGCGCGTGAAGTTCGACGAGCTGCTCGCGCAGCAGCTTTCGCTGCGCAGCGCACGTCTGGCGCGCGCGCAGCACCGCTCGCTGCCGCTCGCCGGCGACGGTGCGCTGACGCGGAGGCTGCTGGGTGCGCTGCCGTTTGCGCTGACGCGCGCGCAGCAGCGCGTGTGGCGTGAAATCGAAGCCGATCTCGCCGCAGCAGTGCCGATGCACCGGCTGGTGCAGGGCGACGTGGGCAGCGGCAAGACGGTGGTCGCCGCGCTGGCGGCGGCGCGCGCGATCGAGGCCGGTTTTCAGACCGCGCTGATGGCGCCCACCGAGATCCTCGCCGAGCAGCACTTCCGCCGCATCGCGCTGTGGCTCGAGCCGCTCGGCGTGCGCGTGGTCTGGCTGGCGGGACGGCTCAAGCCCGCCGACAAGCGCACCGCGCAGGCGCGCGTAGGCAGCGGCGAGGCGCAACTGGTCGTCGGCACGCACGCGCTGATCCAGCAGAAGGTCGCGTTCGCCAAGTTGGGGCTCGCGATCGTCGACGAGCAGCATCGCTTCGGCGTCGCGCAGCGGCTCGCGCTGCGCGGTGCCGCGCTGCACGAGGCACACGCGATCGTGCCGCACCTGCTGATGTTGAGCGCGACGCCGATCCCACGCACGCTGGCGATGAGCTATTACGCCGATCTGGACGTGTCGGTGATCGACGAGCTGCCACCGGGCCGCCGGCCGGTCGTGACCAAACTCGTGTCGACGCGCCGGCGCGACGAAGTGCTCGCGCGCATCCGCGCCGAGGTGGCGCGCGGCCGGCAGGCGTACTGGGTCTGCCCGTTGGTCGACGAGAACGAGCAGGGCGACGCGAAACTGGAACTCACTGCAGCCACGCGCATGTACGAGCAGGCGCGCGCGCTGCTGCCCGAGCTGCGGCTCGGCCTGCTGCACGGGCAGCTGCCGGCGCAGGACAAGGCCGCGGCGATGCAGGCCTTCGCCGCCGGCGCGCTGGACGTGCTGGTGGCCACGACCGTCGTCGAGGTCGGGGTGGACGTGCCCAACGCGACGCTGATGGTGATCGAGCACGCGCAGCGTTTCGGCCTCGCACAGTTGCACCAGTTACGCGGCCGCGTGGGGCGCGGCGCCGAGCAGAGTTACTGCGTGCTGCTGTTCGACGAGCCGCTGTCGGAGGCGGCGCGCGCGCGGCTGAAAGTGATCTTCGAAACCGACGACGGCTTCGAGATCGCGCGCCGCGATCTGCTGCTGCGCGGCCCCGGCGAGCTGCTCGGCGCGCGCCAGGCGGGCGTGCCGCTGCTGCGTTTCGCCGACCTCGAACGCGACACCGCGCTGCTCGAAAGCGCGCGCGCCGCCGCCGCGGAGTTGCTCGCAAGCGCACCCGAGGCCGCGCGCCGGCACGTCGAGCGGTGGATCGGGCGCAGGCAGGCGATGCTCGACGCGTGACGGGCGCGTCGTCTGGCAGCGGCACGAACCACGACCCGCGCCAAGGTAGCGCGACAGCCGACGCGCGCCGGCGCTCAGACCAGGATGATGTCGTACTGCTCCTGGTGATAGATGCTCTCGACCTGCATCGAGATCGGCTTGCCGACGAAGTCCGACAGCATCGCCAGCGACTGCGACTCCTCCTCGAGGAACAGATCGATCACCGTCTGCGACGCCAGGATGCGGAACTCGCGCGCGTCGCCGAACTGGCGTGCTTCGCGCAGGATCTCGCGCAGGATCTCGTAGCAGACCGTGCGCGCGGTCTTGATCTCGCCGCGGCCGCCGCACACCGGGCAGGGCTCGCACAGGATGTGCGCGAGCGACTCGCGCGTGCGCTTGCGCGTCATCTCGACGAGCCCCAGTTGCGTGAACCCGCTGACCGTGATGCGCGTGCGATCGCGCGCCAGCGCGCGCTTGAACTCCGCCAGCACCGCCTCGCGGTGCTCGGCGTTGACCATGTCGATGAAGTCCACGACGATGACGCCGCCCAGGTTGCGCAGGCGCAGTTGGCGCGCGATCGTATGCGCCGCTTCGAGGTTGGTCTTGAACACCGTGTCGTCGAAGTTGCGCGTGCCGACGAAGCCGCCCGTGTTCACGTCGATCGTCGTCATCGCCTCGGTCTGGTCGATGATCAGGTAGCCGCCGCTTTTCAGGTCGACGCGCCGCGCGAGCGCGCGCTCGATCTCGTCGTCGATCTGGTACAGGTCGAACAGCGGCCGCTCGCCCGTATAGTGCGCGAGCTTGCCGAGCACGCGTGGAACGTACTGCGCGGCGAAGGCCTGCAGCGCGGCGAAGTTCTCGCGCGAGTCGATCTGGATCGTCTGCGTGGCCTCAGTCACCACGTCGCGCAGCACGCGCTGCGCGAGCGACAGCTCCTGGTACAGCGCCGACGGCGCCGGCGTCTGCGCGGCGGCCGCGCGGATCTGCGTCCAGCGCTTGCGCAGGTAGTCGATGTCGGCGGCGAGATCCGCCTCGGTCGCGTCTTCGGCGCTGGTGCGGATGATGTAGCCGCCCTTTTCGTCGGCCGGCACTACGCGCGCGAGCATCTCGCGCAACTGCGCGCGCTCGGCCTCGTCTTCGATCCGCTGCGACACGCCGATGTGCGGATCCTGCGGCAGGTACACGAGCATGCGCCCCGCCAGCGAAATCTGCGTGGACAGGCGCGCGCCCTTGGTGCCGATCGGATCCTTGATGACCTGCACCAGCAGCGCGTCGCCTTCGTGCACCAGCCGTTCGATCGGCGGCGGCTTGTCCTGCGTGAACTGGCGGTATTCCCAGATGTCGGCCACGTGCAGGAAGGCGGCGCGCTCCAGGCCGATGTCGACGAAGGCCGACTGCATGCCCGGCAGCACGCGCGCGACCTTGCCGAGGTAGATGTTGCCGACCAGCCCGCGCGTGGCCGCGCGCTCGACGTGCAGCTCCTGCACGACGCCGGCCGCCAGCACCGCGACCCGCGTTTCCTGCGGCGTGATGTTGATCAGGATGTCTTCCATCCCGCTACAACACCTTCAGGCCCGCCTGCTGCAGCAGTTGCGCGGTTTCGAACAGCGGCAGCCCCATCACGCCGGTGTAGCTGCCTTCGATGCGTTCGACGAAGATCGCGGCGAGCCCCTGGATGCCATAGCCGCCCGCCTTGTCGTACGGCTCGGCGGTTGCGCAGTAGCGTTCCAGCTCGTACTCGGCGATCGCGCGCAGCACGACGGTCGTGACCGAGGTCGCCGCCATCACACGCGTGGTGCTGCCGGTGCCGATGCCGAGCGCGACCGCGGTGCGGACCTCGTGCGCGCGCCCCGACAGCCGGCGCAGGAAGTCCATCGCTTCGGCGCGGTTCGCCGGTTTGCCGAGCACCTCGCCGTCGAGGATCACGACCGTGTCGGCGGCGAGCACGGGCTTGTGCAGCATCGATCGCATCGACAGCACGCGCTGGCCGAAGGCGGCCTTCTCGCGCGCGGTGCGTTCGACGTAGTCGGCGGCCGACTCGCCCGGGTGCTGCAGCTCGTCGATGTCCGGTCCGCGCGGCGACGCCAGCCGCAGCATCAACGGCTCGAAGCGCACGCCGATCTGCTTGAGCAGTTCGCGGCGGCGCGGGCTGCGCGAGGCGAGATAGACGTCGGCCATGGGGGCGCTCAGCCGCGATGATAGGGGTGGTTCGCGAGGATCGACCAGACGCGGTAGAGCTGCTCGAGCAGAACGATGCGCGCGAGCGCGTGCGGCAGCGTCAGGCTGGACAGGCGCAGCAGCATGCGCGCGTCGCGCTTGAACGCCGCGTCGAGCCCGTCGGGCCCGCCGATCGCGAAGGCCACCGTCTCGGCGGCGTCGCGCCAGCCGCGCATCGCCGCGGCGAGCTGCAGCGTGGTCCAGTCCGTGCCGCGCTCATCGAGCGCAACCACGAGGCTGCCTGCCGGAATCACCGCCCGCAGCCGCTCGGCCTCGGCGGCGCGCAACCGCTCGACGGCCTGCCCTGTGCGCGGCGGCGGCTTGACGTCCTTGACGGTCACCGCGAAGTCGCCCGGAAAGCGCGCGAGGAAATCGGCCGCGGCTTCGTCGGCCCAGCGCGGCTGGCGCTGGCCGACGGCAACGACGGCGATCCGCATGACGGTCGGCGCGACCCGGCGGCAGCGAGCGCGCGGCGCGCGCTAGCGCGCCGGCTTCTTCGCCGCTTTCCCGCGGGCGGACCGCGGCGGCGATGACTTGCGTGCCTTCGCCGCGGATACGGCGGTTACGCGCGGGGACGCAGCCGCCCTGGCGCGCTTTTTCGGTGCCGGCCGTTTCTTTGCGGCAGCCCTCGCCCCGGTCGCGGCCGGCTTTGCTGCCGTGCGGGTCGCCGCGCCCCCGCGCGCGGCAGGGCGCTTCGCGGCCGTCTTGCCGGCGGCTGCCTGGCCGTCCCCGCGGGCGCGGCGCGCAGCGATCCGATCGGCGGCGAGCTTGAGCCGCACCGGCTTGCTGCCCCACATTTCCTCCAGCTCGTAGTACTCGCGGATCGCCGGCTGCATGATGTGCACGACGATGTCGCCGAGGTCGACCAGCACCCACTCGCCGCTGTCGGTGCCCTCGACGCTGACGACCTTGCCGCCGGCGGCCTTGACGCGCTCGGCGACGTTGGCCGCGAGCGCGCGCGTCTGCCGGTTCGAGGTGCCGCTCGCGAGCACGACGCGGTCGAACATGTCCGACAGGCCGACCGTGTTGTAGACCTTGATGTCCTGGCCCTTGACGTCTTCCAGCGCGTCGACGACGACGCGTTGCAGTTTCTGCAGATCGAGTGCGTTAGCGGTATAGGTCATGCGCGCGAATATAGTCCAGCACCGCCGCCGGCACGATCTGCGCGAGCCGCGCATCGCGTTCGGGCGAGGCGGGTGCGCGCAGCAGCGCGCGGATCTCGGTCGCCGCGGCGTCGACCGGCTCCATCTCGAGATCGACGATGCAGCCTGCCGGCCGGCCGCCGAGCTGCGCGGGCCGGGCCCAATGCTCGTTGTAGAACTCCTGCAGCGGCCACGACAGCGTCAGCACCGCGTCGTTGCGGCGCGCGACCGCGATGTGCGCAAGATCGAGCAGATGCGTCCAGTCGCGCCAGGTGTCGAGCCGCTGCATCTGGTCCGCGCCGAGCACGAGCACCAGCGGCGTATCGGGGCCCAGCGTTGCGCGCAGCGCGCGCAGCGTGTCGATCGTATAGGTGGGACCGGGGCGCTCGATCTCGCACACGTCGAGGACGAAGCGCGGCTCGCCGGCGATCGCCAGCGCCACCATCTTCGCGCGGTGGGCGGCGGCGGTGACCTCTGCCTTCTGCCACGGCTGGCCGGCCGGGATGAAGCGCACCTCAACGAGCCCGAGCCGCTCGAGCGCGGCGCGCGCCAGCGCGAGATGACCGACATGGATCGGATCGAAGCTGCCGCCGAGCAGGCCGATCATCCTAAATCCAGCAGTTGGCCATTCGTCGTCCGTTCGCTCCGCCGCCTCGGGTCATTGCGAGCCGAAGTCCCTCGTCATTCCGAGCCGAAGGCGAGGAATCTCACCCGCTCGCCACGCCGAGATCGCTCGCTGCGCTCGGGATGACGACGTGGGCGCACGGGATGACGAAGTGGGCGCTGCGGACGGCACCGTCGGCGTTCGGGGTGAGAGCGCCGGTGCCTGGGTCGTCGCAAACGTGGCATTCCGAGGCTGCGCCTTCCGCCGGCGCGAGACAACCCGGCCGATCACGGATTCAGCCGATGGGTGGGCGCGGTCGAGGCCGCAGACCCCGGGTTCACAACGCACTCGCGAGAAGCTGCACGGGTCGACTGCCGGATTCGGGATCATTCGATCATGCCCACTCCCGCCCCCTCAGGAACTCGGTGTAAAGCCGTTCCTCAGCCGATCCCGGCGCGGGCTTCCAGTCGTAGCGCCACTTCACCACCGGCGGCAGCGACATCAGGATCGACTCGGTGCGGCCGCCGGATTGCAGGCCGAACAGCGTGCCGCGGTCGTAGACCAGGTTGAACTCGACGTAGCGGCCGCGCCGGTACGCTTGGAAGTCGCGCTCGCGCTCGCCGAACGGATGATCGCGGCGGCGCTCGACGATCGGCACGTAGGCGTCGAGGAAGGCGTCGCCCACCGCGCGCAGCAGCGCGAAGCTGCGCTCGAAGCCGAGTTCATTGAAATCGTCGAAGAAGATGCCGCCGATGCCGCGCGGCTCGTTGCGGTGCTTCAGGAAGAAGTATTCGTCGCACCACTTCTTGAAGCGCGGGTATTTGTCGGCGCCGAAAGGCGCGAGCGCGGCCTTGCAGGTGGCGTGGAAGTGCGCGGCGTCTTCCTCGTACGGGTAGTACGGCGTCAGATCCATGCCGCCACCGAACCACCAGACGTCGGCGCTGCGCGCGGCCGCCGGCCGGCGCGTGATCTGGGCCGGCTCTGCAGCCGCCCTCTCTGCCAAGGGCGAGGCGGCGGCGTTCGGCGCCCGCGCGACGAAGCAGCGGACGTTCATGTGCACGGTCGGCACGTAGGGATTGCGCGGGTGAAACACCAGCGACACGCCCATCGCCTCGAAGCTGCGCCCGGCGAGTTCGGGCCGCTGCGCGCTCGCCGAAGGCGGCAGTCTGGCGCCGGCGACATGCGAGAAGCCGACCCCGCCGCGTTCGAGCAGGTTGCCCTCTTCGACGATGCACGTCAGTCCGCCGCCGTCGAGCGGTGCGTCGCGCGGCTTTTCCCACGCGTCGCGCAGGAACGGCGTGCCGTCGAGCTGCTCGAAGCGCGCAACGATCCGCTGCTGCAGATCCAGCAGATACTCGCGGGCGGACTGCGTGTCGATGAACTCACTCATTGCAGGTATCGGCCGATGAAGCCAAGCACGTTCTCGTACCACGCGACGATGTTCTTCGGCTTCAGGATCCAGTGATTCTCGTCGGGGAAGATCAGGAGTTCGCTCGGCACGCCGTGGTACTGCAGGGCTTCGAAGAGGTTCAATCCTTCGTTGATCGGGCAGCGGTAGTCGAGCTCCCCGTGGATGATCAGCACGGGCGTCTTCCACTGCTTGATGTAGCGGATCGGCGCGTAGCGGTCGAAGCGGGCCGGGTCCGCGTACGGGTCCTCGCCGCCCATCTCCAGATACCACCACGCCGGGTGGTCGGTCGTACCGGTGAACTGCGCCATCGTGGCGATGCTCGCGTGCGTGACGAGGCACTTGAAGCGCTGCGTCTGCGTGCCGATCCAATTGGTCATGTAGCCGCCGAAGCTGCCGCCCATCGCCATGATCCGCTGCGGGTCGACGTCCGCGCGCCTTTCCAGCGCGTCGGCCACCGCCATCAGGTCCTTGTAGCACTGGTCGCCCCAGACGTTGCCCCAGATGCCCTGGATGAAGTCCTGGCCGAACCCGGTCGAGCCGCGCGGGTTGGGCAGCGCGACCGCATAGCCGGCTGCCACCGCGAGCAGCGGATTCCAGCGCCAGTGCCAGCCGTCGACGTCCATGCCGATCGGGCCGCCGTGGATCCACAGCAGCGTCGGGCACTTTTTCGCACCCTTCGGTTTGACGATGAAGCTTTGGATCGGCACGCCGTCGGTCGACGGGACCTTGAAGCTCTCAACCTCGGCCCACTCGTTGGCCGGCGCAAACCCCGACAGCCGCGCGAGCGGGCGCGGCGTGGCATCGGCGGTCTCGTCGAGCACGTAGCACTCGGGGGCATCGAGCAGCGTCGAGCGGATGCAGGCGATGCGGCCGTCGGCGAGGGCGACCGCGTTGCCGTGCGCGCCGCCCGCGCTTGGCGCGACGAGCCGCTGAACCTTGCCGCTGGCGGTGTCGATCGAAAACAGCGGCGCCAGCCCATCATCGTCGGCCGAGACGATCAGGCGCTCGCCGTCGCCGCTCCAGTCCGCCAATTGCGGCCAGCGATCCCAGTCGGCCGCAAGCGACCGCAGATTGCCGCTCGCCACGTCGATCAGCGTGGCCAGCGGCCGCACGACGACCTGCGGGCTGCGCACACTGCGCACCGTCGCGATCGTGCGGCCGTCCGGTGAAAAAAGCGGCGACTCGAAGTTGACGTTGTCGGCTTGGCCGAAGACGCGCTGCTGCTTCGTTTCGATGTCGATCAGCAGGATGGTCGAATCAAGTTCGCGGTCCTTGCCCGGCGTCTGCCGCGTCACCGCGACCAAACGGCCGTCGGCGGAAACGTCGAGCGCGGGTTCGATCGCGAATTCGCGCCGTGCTGCGGGCGTCAGGTCGATGCGGTTGGTGCCGTCGCTCGCATACGCGATCACGTGCGTGACCGCGAGATCGGGATTTTCGTGCAGCCAGTGATCCCAGTGGCGCACCGGCTGCTGCGTGAAGCGGCGCGCGCTCGGCCCCTTCTTGGCGCGTTCGGCGGCGGTCTCGCGCTGTCGGTCGTGCTCCACGCCCGGGATCACCGGCGCAAACAGCACGAGCCGGTCGGCCGCGCGCGCGAACTTGAAGCCTTCGACGCCGAGCGGCTCGTCGGTCAACTGCCGCGGCTCGCCGCCGTCCTTTGGCAGCAGCCAGACCTGCATCCGCTTTTCGGCGTCCTCGTCGGCCTTCAGTTCGTTGGGCCTGCGGTTCGACAGAAAGCCGAGCGCGCCGTCGCGGCGAAAGCACGGTGCGGCGTCCTTGCTGTCGCCGCGCGTCAATTGCGTCGCCGGCGAGCCGTCGGTCGGCACCTTCCACAGGTCCGACACGTACCTGGCGCCTTCGCGGTCGAGCCGCTGCACCGCGACCGCAAGCCAGGTGCCGTCGGGCGCGGCGGCGATCGAGATAACGCGCGCGAGCGCGATGTGCTGATCGACGGCGTAGGCGGGTGTGCTCGTCATCCTCGTGCTCTTGTTCGAACGGAAGGCGGCTATTGTGCTCGATCGGCCGCGCCGACCGTTCCCCAGCCGATGTACGCGGTGTCCAGCAGGTGGCGTTCCCAGCGGAAGTCGGGCACCCAGTGCGCGAGATGACGCCACGGCTCGCGCAGCCCTGCCGAGGTGGTGCGATAGCGCCAGCCGCGCCACAGCACCGACCAGTTCAACGGAAACAGCAGCGGGTGGGTCTGCTTCAGGCCCGCCGCGGCCACGCGCGCACCGGGCTTGGCGCGCGCGAACACGTTGGCCAGCGCCGATTCGGACTGCAGGATGTCGTGCGTGTAGTGGAACAACAGCGCATCGAACGGCGCGCCTTCCGGTAGCAGCGGCGGCGCGAGCGCGACGCGTACCAGATCGGCGACGATCACGTGGACGTTGGCCCAGCCCGCCTGCACCACGCGCTGCTGCGCGATGCGCGCCATCTCCGGCGACAGCTCGACGCCGACCACGCGCCCGCTGTCGCCGACGCGCTCGCGCAGCGGCGCGAACGACAGCCCGGTGCCGCAGCCGACATCGAGCACGCGATCGCCCGGTTGCAGTTGCAGCTTGTCGATGCAGCGCAGCCGGCGCGGCATCTCGCGCTGCGCGCTGGCGTCGTAGCGCGCCGCCAGCCGCCGGTAACGCCTGAGCGCAAGCCGGGAGTCGGGACCGCCGTTGCGACGCATGGCGATGGCCGGCGCGTCGCCGCCGCTGCTCACGCGCGGCCCTTCAGCGCGCGGTGACCGATGTCGCGGCGAAACTGCATGCCCGCGAAATGCACCTGCGCGACGGCCTCGTACGCGCGCCGCTGCGCCAGTTGCACCGAGTCGCCCAGCGCCGTCACCGTCAGCACGCGGCCGCCGCTGGTGACCAGCCGGCCGTCGACGAGCCGCGTGCCCGCGTGGAAGATCACGCAGTCCTCGGTGTCGGCCGCAAGCCGCTCGATCGCATCGCCCTTGCGCGGCGCGTCCGGGTAACCCGCCGCCGCCAGCACGACGCCGAGCGCGGTGCGGCGGTCCCACTGGACTTCGGCGCGATCGAGCGTGCCGGCGAGCGCGTGTTCGAGCAGATCGACCAGGTCGGATTTCATCCGCATCAAAATCGGCTGGGTTTCCGGATCGCCCATCCGGCAATTGAACTCGAGCGTGCGCGGGCGGCCGTCGCGCCCGATCATCAGCCCCGCGTACAGAAAGCCCGTGTAGACGATGCCATCGGCCGCCATGCCGTCGATCGCGGGCTGGATGATCTCGCGCAGCACGCGCGCGTGCAGTTCGGGTGTCACGACCGGCGCCGGCGAGTACGCGCCCATGCCGCCGGTGTTCGGGCCCTGGTCGCCGTCGCGCAGCCGCTTGTGGTCCTGGCTGGTGGCGAGCGGCAGCGCATGGCGGCCGTCGCTCATCACGATGAAGCTCGCTTCTTCGCCGTCGAGAAAGTCCTCGATCACGACGCGCGCCCCGGCGGCCCCCATGCGGTTGTCGAGCAGCATCGAATCGATCGCGGTGTGCGCCTCGGCGACGGTCGAGGCGACGACGACACCCTTGCCGGCCGCAAGCCCGTCGGCCTTGACCACGATCGGCGCTCCCTTGCGAGCGACGTAGGCGCGCGCGGCGGCGGCGTCGGTGAACGTCTCGTAGTCGGCGGTCGGGATGCCGTGGCGCTTCATGAACGCCTTGGCGAAGTCCTTCGAGCTCTCGAGCCGGGCGGCCGCCTTCGTCGGTCCGAAGATGCGCAGCCCGCGCGCGCGAAAGGTATCGACCACACCCGCCGCGAGCGGCGCCTCGGGGCCGACCACCGTCAGCGCGATGCCTTCGGCGACAGCGAAGTCCGCGAGCGCGTCGTTGCCGTCGATGGCGACGTTGACCATCCGCCGGTCCCGCGCAGTACCGCCGTTGCCCGGCGCAACAAAGACGCGCTGCACGCGCGGCGAAGCCGCCAGCTTCCACGCCAGCGCATGTTCGCGGCCGCCGCTTCCGATCACGAGAATCTTCATCTGACGAAGGCAGTTGTCTTGAACCAGGGACACGCAAAGAAGAGCTTCGCTCTCATCGGGGATTGCTCAACCGCGTGACACAGCCAGCTTCGGAGTACGTTTCGCCCTCGCGGGCACCGCTGCCGTCATCCCGAGCAGCGCGAGGGATCCCGGCGCTGCAAGCGGGAGAGATTCCTCGCCTTCGGCTCGGAATGCCGGGGTAGTCGGCTCGGAATGACCGTAAGGGTGCGGCACGCAGCGACGATGGCCGAGGAATGCGGACGCGGGGTGCCTGGCCCGTTTCACGACGATGAGTAGTGCTTGCCAATTGACCTGTCTCTGTGATCCTCTGTGTCTCGGTGGCGAAGAAGTCCCGTTGTTGCTGAAGCACTACCTCACTCGATCGCCGCGGTCGTGTAGACGGCCTGCACGTCGTCGAGGTCGTCGAGCGCGTCGAGCAGCCGCTGCATCCTCTGGCCGTCCTCGCCGCGCAGCACGGTCTCCGCCAGCGGCTTCATCGTGACCTCGGCGAGCTCGGGTGCGAGCCCCGCCTTCGTCAGCGCCTGCTTGACCGCTTCGAAGTCGCCGGGCGCGCAGATCACCTCGATCGAGCCGTCTTCGTTCGTCGTCACGTCCTCGGCGCCGGCCTCGAGCGCGGCTTCCATCACCTTGTCCTCGGACGTGCCGGGCGCGAACAGGAACAGCCCGCAGTGCTTGAAGTTGAACGCGACCGAGCCGTCGGTGCCGAGGTTGCCGCCGTGCTTGGTGAGCGCGTGCCGCACTTCGGCGACCGTGCGCGTGCGGTTGTCGGTCACGCAGTCGATCATCACCGCCGCGCCGCCGATGCCGTAGCCCTCGTAGCGGACTTCCTCGTAGTTGGCGCCTTCGAGCCGGCCGGCGCCGCGCGCGATCGCGTTCTGCAGCTTGTCTTTCGGCACGTTGGCCAGGCGCGCCTTTTCCAGCGCCAGCCGCAGCCGAGGGTTCATCCCCGGGTCGGCGCCGCCGTCACGCGCGGCGACCGTCACTTCACGGATGATCTTTGTCCACAACGAGCCGCGCTTGGCGTCCTGGCGGTTCTTGCGGTGCTGGATGTTGGCCCATTTCGAGTGGCCGGCCATGGCGATACCTGTGGCTTGCAGAGAGCTGCGAAGGGGCGCGAATTGTAGAACCTACCGAGATTTGCGAATCCTCGTGACGCGTGCCGCCCGCCCGGCGCCGGCATCCCTGACCCATCGTCGCTCCGAGCCGCAGGCGAGGGATCTCAGCCCCCGCAGGGCCGAGATCCCTCGTCGCTTCGCTTCTCTCGGGATGACATGGGCGAGGAATCTCGCCCGCTCGCAATGCCCAGATCCCTCGCGCCGCTCGGGATGACCGATCCGGCGCCCGCGAGGGCGACACGAACTCGCAAGGTGACAGTGTCACGAGATCGGGTCATCGTGAACCACTGAAGATCGCCTGCGGCCACGGCGCGGTCGCGCGGGAGTGCAGCGCGCGGCGCGCCCGGCGATTCCTGGCCGGCGCCAGGGACCGCAGCCGCGATTACGCGACCGTCGGCGATTCCGAGCCGGGCGCCAGCCACCGCGCCGCATGATCCGGCCCGCATGCGCTACGCTTGCGCGCGTCTGCGACCCGTAGTCCGCGATCCGCGCTCCGAGGAGAACATGGCCGAGCCCCTGATCATCGCCAAAGCCGGCGACCGCGAACTCGCGCTGCTACCCGCGCTCGCCAATCGCCACGGCTGCATCACCGGTGCGACCGGCACCGGCAAGACGATCACCATGCAGGTGCTCGCCGAGCGCTTCTCGAAGATCGGCGTGCCGGTCTTCATGGCCGACATCAAGGGCGACTTCACCGGCATCGCCAACCCGGGGAAGCTGTCCGACAAGATGAAGCAGCGGCTCGACACGCTGGGCTTTCCGGAACCCAAGTGGGAAGGCTGTCCGGTCACGCTGTGGGACGTCTGGGGCGAACAGGGCCATCCGGTGCGGGCGACCGTCTCCGACATGGGCCCGCTGCTGTTCGCGCGGCTGCTGAATCTGAACGAGACGCAGGAAGGGGTGCTCGCGCTGGCGTTCAAGATCGCCGACGACAACGGCCTGCTGCTGCTCGATCTGAAAGACCTGCGCGCGCTGCTGCAGTTCGTCGGCGACAACGCCGCGCAGTTCAAGACGCAGTACGGCAACATCAGCGCGGCGTCGATCGGCGCGATCCAGCGCGGGCTGCTGCAGATCGAGGAGCAGGGCGGCGACAAGTTCTTCGGCGAGCCGATGCTCGACATCGCCGACCTGATGCAGACCGTGGATGGCCGCGGTGTGGTCAACATTCTTGCGGCCGACCGCCTGATGAACAACCCGCGGCTGTACGGCACGTTCCTGCTGTGGCTGCTCGCGGAGCTGTTCGAGAACCTGCCCGAAGTCGGCGACCGCGACAAGCCGAAGCTGGTGTTCTTCTTCGACGAGGCACACCTGCTGTTCTCCGAGGCGCCGCCGGCGCTGCTCGAGAAGATCGAGCAGGTCGTGCGGCTGATCCGCAGCAAGGGCGTCGGCGTGTTCTTCGTCACGCAGAACCCGCTGGACATTCCGGAGAAGGTGCTCGGCCAGCTCGGCAACCGCGTGCAGCACGCACTGCGCGCGTTCACGCCGCGCGACCAGAAGGCGGTCAACGCGGCCGCCGAGACGATGCGGCCCAACCCGAAGCTCGACATCAAGGCGGCGATCCTGGAGCTGGCGGTCGGCGAGGCGCTGATCTCGCTGCTCGATGCGAAAGGCACGCCGTCGGTCACCGAGCGCGCCTGGGTCTGCCCGCCCGCGAGCCAGATCGGACCGATCACGCCCGACGAACGCAAGCGGCTGATCCAGAACTCGGTCGTCGCCGGCGTTTACGACAAGGCGGTCGACCGCGAAAGCGCGTTCGAAATGCTCAAGCAGCGCGCGGAAGCGACACCGACCGAAAGCGGCGGCATGCGCGGCCGACCGGAAGGCGTCGGGCAGTCCACGAGCGCGCCGGCGCCAAGCGGCGGCGCGCTGGGCGGGTTGGGCGACATCCTGTTCGGCTCGACCGGACCGCGCGGCGGCCGCCGCGAGGGCATGGTCGACGCGCTCGCCAAGAGTGCCGCGCGCAGCATCGGCTCGTCGATCGCGCGCGAGATCACGCGCGGCGTGCTGGGCTCGCTGCTGGGCGGTCGCCGGCGGTAGTGCGCCGCCAGTAGTGGGCCGCCGCCGGCCTGATTGCGCGGCGCGCGGGTGCGCTGCGATGTACCGTGGGAGGTCGAGATGAGATCGTTATGGATCGCAACGCTTGCGGTCGGGGTGGCCGTCGCGGCTGCGCTGCTCTGGCCGAAGTCGGAGGCCGGCGCACAGATCAACGCGGAGGGATGCACCTGCTCGAGACCGACCGCGATCACAGCCCCGGGGCGTGCGGAGGCAGCCGTGTTCTACTGCGTCTGCCCCGGCACCCAGTGCGTGGTGACCGTCACGCAGCCCGGCGCGGCGCAGCCGCCCAACGTCGCGCCGACCTGCCGTTGACGCTACGGCTCTAGCCCGGATTTCTCA
>JBBIJJ010000062.1:0-15818 GCA_037446035.1 Burkholderiales bacterium | reverse complement strand
GCTAGAACAGGTCGAGCTGCGGCGTGCGCGGCGGCATGAACCGGTCGGTGCGCAGCGCAAAGCGCTCGTGTCGCAATCCGTGCCGCGCGCAGGCTTTTTCGAAGCGCTGGCGGATCAGCTCGGCCCAGGCGCCTTCGCCTTCCATCCGCGTGCGGAACGCGGCGTCGTAATCGCGGCCGCCACGCATGTCTCGGACTCGGGCCAGCACGCGCTGCGCGCGCTCCGGATAGTGCGCGGCCAACCATTCGCGGAAAAGCGGTGCGACTTCCCACGGCAGCCGCAGCACGGTGTAGAAGGCCGCGCGCGCACCGGCATCGGCGGCGGCGGCGACGATGCGTTCCAGATCGGGTTCGGTCAGGAACGGGATGATCGGCGCAACGTTCACGCACACCGGCACGCCCGCACGGGCGAGCGTGGCGACCGTGCGCAGCCGCCGCAGCGGGCCGGGGCAGCGCGGCTCGAGCGTGCGCGCCAATTCGGCGTCGAGCGTCGTAATGCTGATGTAGACGGCGGTCAATGCGTCCGCGGCCAGCGGCGCCAGCCGGTCGAGATCGCGTTCGACGAGGCTCGACTTCGTAGTGATCGCGAACGGATGCCGGGTCTCGGCCAGCACTTCGATCACCTGGCGCGTGATGCGCAGCTCGCGCTCGATCGGCTGATAGGCGTCGGTCGCGGAGCCGAGGTTGATCACGTCCGGCCGATAGCGAGGCTGTGCCAGCTCGGCGCGCAGCACCTCGGCAGCGTTGCGCTTGGCAACGAGCCTGGTCTCGAAGTCGAGCCCGGGTGAGAGGTTCAGGTAGCTGTGGGTCGGCCGCGCGTAGCAGTAGATGCAGCCGTGCTCGCAGCCGCGGTACGGATTGATCGAGCGGTCGAAGTTAATGTCGGGCGAGTCGTTGTAGGCGAGCAGACTGCGCGCCGTCTCGAAGCTGACCGCGGTCGCCAGCGGCGGCAGCGTCTCGTCCGCTTCCTGCAGCGCCGCGTCGAGCGCATCGCCGGCGGCCGCGCGCGCAAGGCGCGTGAAGCGGTGCGCTAGGTTGCTGACCGCTCCGCGCCCCTTGCGCGCCCGCGCCGCGCCGCCAGTCCGCCCGGACGCGTCGCCGTCGCGGTCCGGCGGCATCGATGCCTCCTAGGCGAAATCCTTCGCCAGCGCGGCCTGCACTTCCGGCGCGATCTCGTCGACGCGCGCGCTGTAGGCGGGATGATCGACGCCGACCGCCACTGCCGCACCCTGCTTGAACGCCGCGATCATCGCCGGCGCGAACTCGAAGCGCAGGAAGTGCACCGACGAGGTCTTTTCCTCGTTCTCGCGCTCGAGGTCCTCGTCGGCTATCGCATAGACCCTGGCGAAGCCGTCGACCTGCACGTAGACGCGGTCCTCGATGCCCTTGAGCCGCGCCAGTTCGCGCTGGCGCACGACCGGGTCGTCATACTCGAGCATCATCGTCGCCTTCAGATTCGTGCCGTCGGGGATCAGCGGGTTGTAGGCATCGAGTTCGTCCTGAATGCCTTCCTCCTCGAAGGTCTTTTCGATGCGCAGCATCTCCTGGATCTGATAGCGGATCGTCAGCTCGTCCTCGAAGATCAGCGTCAGATGCTCTCCCAGGTGCAGCGTGCGGTGCTTCTTGTGCGCGATGACCCTGGCACGAAACTCCTTGCGCTGCTTGGCATACGCCTCCAGCGTCAGCAGGCTGTCGCGGGAAATCGTCGGCATGTGCATGCTCCTGTGTCCTGTCGAAGATCGTCTCGTCTACAGCCCGTAGGCGATACGGACCAATGTAATCGGGTGCGCGACGGTCGGTGTCTTGCCGCCGAGCGCGTCGCTGGCGAACTGCCCGATGCCCTGTTCGATGTGGTGGCCGGCGAGCTGGCAATCCGAGCTGATGTAATCGGGCTTCGCCGCGGCCATGCTCTTGAAGACAGGTTTGCCGATCTTCATCGCCATCGCGTGGAACTGCTTGCGCGTGCCCCACAGGCCGGAGTGACCCGAACAACGTTCGACCGTGTTGACGTTCGTCTGCGGCAGCAGCTTCAGGCACTCCTCGGTCTTGCGGCCGATGTTCTGTACCCGCCCGTGGCACGGCACGTGGTACGAAACCGTGCCCAAGGGCTGCTTGAAGTCGGACTTCAGCAAACCGTCCTTGTGGCGCGCCACCAGGTACTCGAACGGATCCCACATCGCTTCCTTGACCGCCTGCACGTCGGCGTCGTCCGGAAACATCAGCGGAAGTTCCTGCTTGAACATCAGCGTGCACGACGGGATCGCCGAGACGATCGCGTAACCCTCGCGCGCGAGTTTCGCGAGCTGCGGAACGTTGATGTTCTTCAATCGTTCGACCGCCTCGAGGTCACCGATTTCGAGTTTCGGCATGCCGCAGCATGCCTCCTTCTCGACGATCACGTGCGGAATCTCGTTGTGCTCGAGGATGCGGACAAGGTCGTGCCCGATGCCCGGCTCGTTGTAATTGACGTAGCAGGTCGAAAAGATCGCTACCTTGCCCGGCGTCTTGGCGCCGTCGCGCACGGTCGCGGCGGTGTTCGAGCGCGCGGCCGAACGAAACTTCTTCGCGGCGAACTCGGGGCGCCACGCGTTGCGGTCGATGCCGAATGCGCTCTCCATCAACGCGCGCGCGGGCTTGGTGCGGTTGATTGCGTTGACCGTCTGCGTGACGATCGGAATGCCTGCGAACATGCCGACCTTGTCGGTCGAGGTCAGGAACTTGTCGGTTGCGCGGGCCCCGTGCGTGCGGAAGTGCACCGCCTTGGCGCGCAGCATCAGGTGCGGGAAGTCGAGGTTCCACGGGTGCGGCGGCACGTACGGACACTTGGTCATGTAGCACATGTCGCACAGGTAGCACTGGTCGACGACGTCCTTGTACTTTTCCTTTGGCACGCCGTCGACCTCGCCGGTCGGGCCGTTGTCGACCAGGTCGAACAGCGTCGGGAACGCGCCGCACAGGCTGACGCAGCGGCGGCAGCCGTGGCAGATGTCGAAGACGCGCTCCAGTTCCTGGTCGAGTGCGGCCTGATCCCAGAACTCCGGGGTCTTCCACGCGAGCGGGTGACGGGTGGGCGCTTCGAGGCTTCCTTCGCGAACAGTCATCGGCGGCTCTTGTGAAATGTGGGCAATACGCTTCGTCGAACGCGGCGCGCCGCGCTCGACGAAGCGGGCTGCGCAGCAGCCCGCCCGGATACGGCGATCGATGCGCACTCCGGACGGCGCGCCGCCCGGAGCGCGTCACCTCAGAAGGTGTGAATCTTTCTGCCGCGCGGCCCGCTGGCGTCGTTGCGCGGTGCCGGCGTCGGCCGCCCGCCTGCGGCGGGCTCGACGTGCGTAGCGCGCACGTCAGCCTGCGCCGAAAGGCGGGCGGCTTTTTGGGCCTCGCCTGTCCCGCGGGTGTGTCTCAACCCTGCGGGCCGTGCGCCTGGCCCGCGGACCGCTCGCGACGAAATCTTCACCCGTTCTCAGTCGGCCAGCGAGTCGAGGGTCTTCTGGAACTTGTTGGCGTGCGACCGCTCGGCCTTGGCCAGCGTTTCGAACCAGTCCGCGATCTCCTCGAATCCCTCCTGGCGCGCGGTCTTGGCCATGCCCGGGTACATGTCGGTGTACTCGTGGGTCTCGCCGGCAATGGCGGCCTTCAGGTTGGCCTTGGTCGGACCGATCGGCAGCCCCGTCGCCGGGTCGCCGACCTGCTCGAGATACTCCAGGTGGCCGTGCGCGTGGCCCGTTTCGCCCTCGGCGGTCGAACGGAACACCGCGGCGACGTCGTTGTAACCCTCGACGTCGGCCTTGGCCGCGAAGTAAAGATATCGGCGGTTCGCCTGCGACTCGCCGGCGAACGCGTATTTCAGGTTCTCCTCGGTCTTCGAACCTTTGAGTTGTGCCATAGCAATCTCCTGGTTGGATCCAACGGACGAACAAGCCGATGCCGCTCGGTGCGGCGTCAAGCAGACAGAAATTTACCCGTGCGCGCGGGCTCGAACCAATGGTTTGTGCCAATGGCCGGAATAGGCGATCGCTATGAATCGCCCGCATGCCGCAGCGGCGGTCGTCAGAACTGCTCGGCGCCGAGCGCGAGCACGCCGGCCGCGCCGTCGACGATGCTGTCGCGCAGCCCGGAAGCGGTGGTCAGCACGTGGTCGGCGAAGAAGCGCGCGGTGGCGATCTTCGCGCGATGAAAGTCGGCGTCCGCGCTGCCGCCGGCCAGCCGCGCGGCCGAGGCGAGCGCGGCGCGCGCCATCTGCCAGCCGCCGAGGGCGACGCCGGCCAGCTTCAAGTAGGGCACCGATCCGGCAAACACCGCGCGGACATCGCTCTTGAATCCGGCGATCACGTAGTCGACGGCGTCTTCGTACGCCTGGATCGCGGCGCCGAGGCGGCGCCCGATGGCGACGAGATCGGCCTGGTTCGACCGCGCGAGTTCGGCCTGCGTCGAGCGCATCTGCGCGATGAACGCTTTCGCCACCGCCCCGCCGTCGCGCACGGTCTTGCGGCCGACGAAGTCATTGGCCTGGATCGCGGTGGTGCCTTCGTAAATCGTCAGGATGCGGGCGTCGCGGTAGTACTGCGCGGCACCCGTTTCCTCGATGAAGCCCATGCCGCCGTGCACCTGGATGCCGGCAGAGGCCACGTCGATCGACATCTCGGTGCTCCACCCCTTAACGATCGGAACCAAGAACTCGTACGCGGCGCGCGCCCGCTTGCGCTCCGCCTCGTCGGGGTGCAGGTGCGAAACGTCGTACCGAGCGGCCGCGACATAGGCAAGCGCGCGCGCGGCCTCGGTGTGCGCCCGCATGAACATCAGCAACCGGCGCACGTCCGGGTGCTGCACGATCGCCACCGGCCCGCTCGATCCCTCCACGGCGCGGCTTTGCACGCGTTCCTTGGCGTAGGCGGCGGCCTTCTGGTAGGCGCGCTCGGCGATCGCGATGCCCTGCACGCCGACCTGGAAGCGCGCCGCGTTCATCATGATGAACATGTACTCGAGGCCACGGTTCTCCTGGCCCACGAGGTATCCGATCGCGCCCGGACCGACTTCGCCCTTGCCGTCGCCGTAGATCAGCACGGCGGTCGGACTGGCGTGAATGCCGAGCTTGTGTTCGATCGACGCGCAATACACGTCGTTGCGCTTGCCGAGCCTTCCGTCCGCGTCGACCAGCAACTTCGGCACGATGAACAGCGAAATGCCCTTGACGCCCTCCGGCGCGTCCGGCGTGCGCGCGAGCACGAGATGCACGATGTTCTGCGCCAGGTCGTGCTCGCCGTAGGTGATGAAGATCTTCTGCCCGCTGATCCGATAGCTGCCGTCCGGCTGACGAACAGCGCGCGTGCGCACCTGCGCAAGGTCGGAGCCGGCCTGCGGCTCGGTCAGGTTCATCGTTCCCGTCCAGCTGCCGTCGATCAACCGCGGTACGTACAGCTTCTTCTGCTCCGTGCTGCCGGCCGTCAGCAATGCCTCGATCGCGCCATCGGTCAACAGCGGACACAACGCGAACGAAAGGTTGGCCGACTGCAGCATTTCGGTGCACGGCGTGGCCACGAGCTTCGGCAGCCCCTGTCCGCCGTACTCCTGCGGATGCTGAACGCCCTGCCAGCCGGCCTCGACGAATGCGCGGAACGCTTCCTTGAACCCGGGCGTGGTCCTGACTTCGCCGGCGTGCCACGCTGCGGGCTGAACGTCACCGGTGGCGTTCAGCGGCGCGATGACTTCGGCCATGAAGCGCGCGTTCTCGTTCAGGACGGCTTCGATCGTTTCGTCGCTCGCGTCTTCGCAACCCGGCAGCCTCTGGATGTCGGCCAGCCCGGCGAGTTCGTTCATCACGAACAGCATGTCCTTGATCGGTGCCGCGTAGCTCATTTCACGCTCCCGGAAAACGAAAGGGGCACAGGGTCACGGTGATCCGTGCGCTGTGCCCCGTGCATCGGTCGTGCGGTCCCTAGCCGAGTTCCTTCACCAGTTGCGGAACGACGTCGAACAGATCGCCGACGATGCCGTAGTCGGCGACCGAAAAGATCGGCGCTTCGGGGTCCTTGTTGATCGCAACGATGACCTTCGAGTCCTTCATGCCCGCCAGATGCTGGATCGCGCCCGAGATGCCGACGGCGATGTAAAGCTGGGGGGCCACGACCTTGCCGGTCTGTCCGACCTGCCAGTCGTTCGGCGCATACCCGGCGTCGACCGCCGCGCGCGAGGCACCCAGCGCCGCGCTGAGCTTGTCGGCGAGTTGCTCGAGCAGCTTGAAGTTCTCCGCAGACCCGAGGCCGCGGCCACCCGAAACGACGATCTTCGCCCCCTGCAGCTCGGGCCGGTCGCTCCTGGCGACTTCGCGCCCGACGAATTTCGACAGCCCGCCATCCGCCACCGGTGCGACGTTCTCGATCGTCGCGCTGCCGCCTTCGGCCGGCCCCGCTTCGAAGCTGGTCGGCCGCACGGTGACCACCTTGATCGCGTCGCCCGACTGCACGGTCGCGATCGCGTTGCCCGCATAGATCGGCCGCGTGAAGGTATCCGGCGACTCGACACCGATGATGTCCGACACCTGCGCGCTGTCGAGCTTGGCCGCCACCCGCGGCAGCGCGTTCTTGCCGAAGCTGGTGGCCGGCGCGAACACATGGCTGTATCCCTTGGCCAGCGCAAGCACCTGCTCGGCGACGTTCTCGGCCAGCCCGTCGGCCAGATGGGCAGCATCGGCGACCAGCACCTTGGTCACGCCCCGGATCTGCGCCGCCTGCTGCGCCACCGCCGCACATTGATGGCCGGCGACGAGCACGTGCACTTCGCCCGCCGCCTTGGCCGCCGCAGTGACGGTGTTCAGCGTGGCGATCTTCAAGTGCTGGTTGTCGTGTTCCGCAAGTACGAGTGCTGGCATGAAAGCTCTCCGGGATTCTTGTTCGACCGTGCGCCGGTGCTCACAGCACCTTGGCTTCGTTCCTTAACTTGGCGACGAGCGTGGCGGCGTCGGGCACCTTGACGCCGGCCTTGCGCGTCGGCGGCTCGGTGACCTTCAGCGTCTTCAGCCGCGGCGTCACGTCCACGCCGAGGTCCGCCGGCTTGACCGTTTCGAGCGGTTTTTTCTTCGCTTTCATGATGTTCGGCAGCGTCACGTAGCGCGGCTCGTTCATGCGCAGGTCGACGGTGACGACTGCGGGCAACGTAACTGACACCGTCTCCAGACCGCCGTCGACCTCGCGCACGACTTCCGCGCGGCCATCGGCGATCTTGAGCTTGGACGCAAACGTCGCCTGCGGCAGCCCCGCGAGCGCAGCGAGCATCTGACCCGTCTGGTTGGCGTCGTCGTCGATCGCCTGCTTGCCGAGCAGCACGAACTGCGGCTTCTCCTTGTCGACCAGCGCCTTCAGCAGCTTGGCGACCGCCAGCGGCTGCAACTCGACGTCGGTCTCGACCAGGATCGCCCGGTCGGCGCCGATCGCCATCGCGGTGCGCAGCGTTTCCTGACACTGCGTCACGCCGCAGGAGACGGCGACGATCTCGGTGGCCACGCCCGCTTCTTTCAGGCGCACCGCTTCCTCGACGGCGATCTCGTCGAACGGGTTCATCGACATCTTGACGTTGGCGATGTCCACACCGGTCTGGTCCGACTTGACCCGGACCTTGACGTTGTAATCGACGACGCGCTTGACGGGGACGAGGATCTTCATCGGCAGGAGGCTCGCAGCGAGCGATGCGGAGGGATATGCAGAACCGGTGAACCGGCGAACGCGCCGGATTATACGAAGCCGCGCTCGCGGACCTGTGGTCCGCAACGCATGTCGAGTCTGGCCTCTATTGTGCGAATCGCGTCGCCACTACCGCGACGAGCCCGTTCCACCCGCCGGCGACGAGCGCATAGCGCACGAACTTGCCGATCGCAAACAGCGGCAGCGCAAGCCAGGGGTTGAAGCGCAGCCAGCCCGCGGCGACCGCCAGCGCATCGCCGATCAGCGGCACCCACGAAAACAGCAGCGCCCAATAGCCGTACTTGTGCAGATAGATGATCGCCCTGTGCTGCGCGCGGTTCGGGATCAATCGGCCGATGAGATACGACGTCATGGCGCCCAGCGTGTTGCCGGCGGTGGCCACGCCGACCGCTCGCCATACCGCCTCGGGATGCGCGTGGATGACGGCGATCAGAACGAACTCCGAGCCGCCCGGTAATAACGTCGCGGCCACGAAACTCGCAATGAACAAGCCGACGAATCCGGCTTCGGCCGAAAAAACGAAGAACATGCGCGACGGCGACTGCGGCGGGGCCTGATTATATCGACGCATGTCGCACGGTCGCGGTGCTAGAGTCGCGCGGCAAGAAACGGCTGCCGCTGGGAGGTTGTCCCGATGGCCTGCACCGATCGACTCCTGCAACTGCCCGCGCTCGGCGATCCGTATCGAAGCGAGCGCGACGCGATCGCCACGCTGCTCGCCACGCCGACCGCTCCCGCGCTGCATGCGACCGCGCGCGCTGCGGCACGGCGCTGGATCGAAGCGGTGCGCGCCACGCCACCCGGCGTGCTCAGCGCGCAGAACCTGCTTGCAACCTTTCCGCTGGCGAGCACCGAAGGCGTGGCGCTGCTGCGCCTGGCCGAAGCGCTGCTGCGCGCGCCCGATCCCGAAACGCAGAGCTGGCTGATCGCCGAGAAGCTCGCCGCCTTTCGCGGCGCTGCGCCGTCGGCTGCCGACGAGGGGCTCGTCGCCCGCGTGCTGGCGGGCGCGTTGCGCATCGCCGGCGAGGTCAGCGCGCCGGTCGATCTGCGCGCGAGCGATGCGCCGGGTATCCGCGAATGGCTCGCGCGCAGCGCACTGCGGCCGCTGGTGATCGAGGGCATTCGCCGCTTCGGCGAGCAGTTCGTCTTCGCCGCCACGCTCGAAGAAGCGCTGGAGCGTGCGACGCACCGCTCCGACGTGCGCGTCACGCATTCGTTCGACATGCTCGGCGAAGGCGCGCGCACGGCCGTGGACGCCGAGCGCAGCTTCGCCGGCTACCGCGACGCGATTGCGTCGCTCGCGGCGACCGGACGGATCGGCCACTTCAGCCAGCGCGACGGCATCTCGATCAAGCTCAGCGCGATCCATCCGCGCTTCGAGACCGCGCAGCTCGATCGCGTGGAAAGCGAGCTGTACGAGCGCCTGCGCGCGCTCGCGCTGGCCGCGTGCGAAGCCGACATCAACTTCACGATCGACGCCGAGGAGTCCGAGCGTCTCGTACTGCAGGTGGCGCTGCTCGAACGGCTGATGCGCGAACCGCGGCTGGCGGGCTGGGAAGGGCTTGGGCTGGCCGTGCAGGCATACCAGACGCGCGCGGCGGCGACCGTCGAATACCTGCTCGCGAAGATCGCGGAACTGAAGCGGCCGCTCGCGATCCGGCTCACAAAAGGCGCGTACTGGGACGCCGAGATCAAGCGCGCGCAGGAACTGGGGGCACCCGGCTTTCCGGTCTTCACGCGCAAGTGGGCGACCGACGTGTCGTACGCGACGATCGCGCAGCGGCTGCTGACTGCAGACGTTGCGGTGTTCCCGCAGTTCGCCACCCACAACGCACTGACCGCCGCGTGGGTATGCGCCGTGGCCGATGCGGCCGCACCTAAACGGCGCTTCGAGTTCCAGCGGCTGCACGGCATGGGCGAGGCATTTTTCCGCGCGCTGCTCGCCGAACGTCCAAACGCTGCGGTGCGCATCTACGCGCCGGTGGGCAGCTTTCGCGATCTGCTCGCCTATCTCGTGCGGCGCCTGCTGGAAAACGGCGCCAACAGCTCGTTCGTTCACCAGATCGCCGACCCAGGCACGCCGATCGACGCGCTGCTCGTCGATCCGTTCGAGCAGGCGCGCCAGGAAGCGGCGGCCGAACCGGCGCTCGCCACCGGCACGAGCCTATTTCCCAATCGGCGCAATTCAGCCGGCCGCGATCTGGCCGAGCCGCGCACGCTCGCCGCGCTCGCCGCCGCGGTGAATTCGCCGCTCGACGGCGAAAACGCCACGCCGTTGATCGCCGGTCTCGCGCGACCGAGCGGCACCGCGCGCGCAGTGCTCAGTCCGGCCGACCTGCGCGAGACGGTCGGCACGGCGATCGACGCGGCCGCAGCCGAGGTGGACGCGGCGATCGCCGCCGCAGCCGCCGCCTACCCTGCGTGGGATGCGCGCGGGGTCGCCGCACGTGCCGACCTTCTCGAACGCGCCGCCGACGCGTACGAGCGCGAACACGACGCGCTCGTGCGGCTGCTGGTCCGCGAGGCCGGCAAGACCTATCTCGATTCGCACCTGGAGGTGCGCGAGGCGGTCGACTTCCTGCGCTACTACGCCGCCAGCGCCCGCACGACACTGGCGCGCCGCACGCTGCCCGGGCCCGTCGGCGAATCCAACGAGCTCGACCTGCACGGACGCGGCGTCTTCGTCTGCATCAGCCCATGGAATTTCCCGCTCGCCATTTTCACGGGGCAGATCGCGGCCGCACTCGTCGCCGGCAACGCCGTGATCGCCAAGCCGGCGGAGCAGACGCCGCTGATCGCCCACCGCGCGGTCAGACTGATGCACGCTGCCGGCATTGCGCTCGACGTGCTGCAACTCGCGCCCGGCGCGGGCGAAACGGTCGGCCGGCAACTGACGAGCGATCCGCGCATCGCCGGCGTAGCCTTCACCGGCTCGACCGACACCGCGCGCGCGATCAACCGCGCGCTGGCCGCGCGCGACGCGCCGCTGGCGGCGCTGGTCGCCGAAACGGGCGGGCAGAACGCGCTGATCGTCGATTCGACCGCGCTGCCCGAGCAGGTCGTCGACGCGGTGATCGCAAGCAGCTTCCGCTCCTGCGGACAGCGTTGCAGCGCGCTGCGCGTGCTGTACGTTCAGCACGAGATCGCCGATGCGGTGCTCGCGATGATCGCCGGTGCGATGCGCGAACTGAAGATCGGCAATTCGCGCGATCCGGCGACTGACGTCGGCCCGGTGATCGACGCCGCCGCGCTCACGGCGCTGTGCGCGCACCGCGACTGGCTGCGGGCCAACGCGAAAAAGCTGCACGAATGCGAATTGCCCGCAGGGCTCGAGGGCCACTACTTCGCGCCGATCGCCTACGAGATCGAGTCGATGCGCCAGCTCGAGCGCGAGAACTTCGGGCCGATCCTGCACGTCGTGCGTGGCGCACGCGCGCGCGCGCGCGCGCGTCGGTAACCTCTACGTGAACCGCAACATCATCGGCGCGGTCGTCGAATCGCAGCCATTCGGCGGAGAAGGGCTGTCGGGCACCGGCCCGAAAGCCGGCGGCCCGCACTACCTGCTGCGCTTCGTCACCGAACGCACGGTGACGATCAACACCGCGGCCGCCGGCGGCAACGTCGAACTGGCCGCCGGGCTTACGACGCGCACGGCGGGTTGATCGATCGCACGTCATGGGGGACTCGGCGCGAAGCAGCGGGGCCAATGGATTCCCGCGCTTCCTGCGGGTCCTGCGTGAACCCCGCAGGACGATTCCGCTTCGGCCGGCGAAACGAACTATTTCAGGTCGCGCACGATCTCGACCGCGGCGTTGTGGCCGGGCGCGCCGGTGACGCCGCCGCCCGGGTGCGCGCCCGAGCCGCAGTGGTACAGGCCTTTGATCGGGCCGCGGTAGCGCGCGTAGCCGAGCACCGGCCGCATCGAAAAGAGCTGGTCGAGCGAAAGCTGGCCGTGGAAGATGTCGCCTGCGGTCAATCCGAACTCGCGTTCGAGATCGAGCGGCGTCCACGCGCGCCAGCCGAGCAGCGCGCGGCGGAAGTTCGGGCAGAACGACTGCACGACGTCGAACACCGCCTCGACGGCGCGCGCTTTCAGCGCGTCCCAGTCCGCGTCCGGCTTGAACTGCTGGCAGAACAGCGACGCCACGTGCGCGCCCTGGGGCGCCAGCGTGTCGTCGACGACGCTGGGAATCAGCATCTCGACGATCGGCTGCGCGCTGAATCCCGCCGCCTCGGCGTCGCGCCACGCGCGGTCCATGTAGCCGAGCGAGGGCGCGAAAACGATCCCGCTCGCGTGGTGCGGCTGTGCGTGCGCGCCCGGCGCGCACGCGAAGTCGGGCAGCTCCGACAGCGCGACGTTGATCCGCAGCGAGCCCGACCCGCAGCGGTAGCGGTCGATCGCCGCGGCGAAGTCTGCCGGCAGTTCGCTGCGATCGACGAGCCGCTGATACAGCAGCTTTGGCGTCACGTTCGCGGCGACCGCGCGCGCGCGAATCGTCTCGCCGCTTGCGAGCTCGACGCCGACCGCGCGGCCGCCTTCGACGATCACGCGCGCCACACCGGCATCGGCGTCGATGCGCACGCCGCGTGAACGCGCTTCCGCGGCCATCAGCTCGGTAATGCGCCCCATGCCGCCGATCGCGTGGCCCCAGCGTCCCGGCTTGCCGTTGACTTCGCCGAAACAGTGATGCAGCAGCACGTAGGCCGAGCCTGCCGCGTACGGGCTGGCGTAGTTGCCGACGACCGCATCCCAGCCGAGCACGGCTCTGAGCGAGTCCGTCTCGAAGATCGCATCGAGCCAGTGGCCCGCGCTCTTGGTGAACAGATCGATCAGATCGCGCCGGCCGTCGTTCGGCAGCCTGCCGAACTGCAGCAGCAATCGGGCGGCGGCGGCGAGATCGCGCCAGCCTGCGACGATCAGCGGACCGCCGAGATTGGGTGGGGCGCGCAGCACCCACTGCTTGACGAGATCGGCCAGCCGATCGAGCTGTGCGTAGTACGCCGGCAGCCGTTGCGCGTCGCGTGACGAAAAGCGCGCGATCTCAGCCTGCGTGGCGGCCAGCTCGCCGCCGAAACGAAGGCTGCGACCGTCGGGCAGAGGCACGAAGTTCGAAAACGGCCGCTCGACGATGCGCAGCCCGCGTTCGACGAGCTTCAGGTCGCGGATGACCTTCGGCTGCAGCAGGCTGACCGTGTAGCTGGCCGTCGAGTTGCGAAAGCCGGGAAAAAACTCCTCGGTCACCGCCGCGCCGCCGACGACGCCGCGACGTTCGAGCACGCGCACGTTCAGGCCGGCGGCGGCCAGATAGCACGCACAGGTCAGGCCGTTGTGACCCGCACCAACGATTGCGACGTCGGTCATCGGTTCCAGGCTCCGTAAGTCAGCCGATGGTAGCCGCCACCGCGTCGGCAGCGCTTGTCCCCGCGCGGCGACGGGGCTTGTGCGTGACGGG
The DNA here is from genome assembly GCA_037446035.1 of Burkholderiales bacterium. Classification (GTDB taxonomy): domain Bacteria; phylum Pseudomonadota; class Gammaproteobacteria; order Burkholderiales; family Burkholderiaceae_F; genus DSNY01. The sequence goes on along the minus strand of JBBIJJ010000062.1, from coordinate 2,669 downwards.
CTGCGGCCCGTGGCAAGCTGCAACGTGGGATGAACTTCACGGCACCTGTCCTTCCGTTGCAGCGCCGCTTCGCGCAGGCGCTGCCGCGCCTGTGCATCGGCCGGCGGCCGCGCACGGTACCGGCGCCGCGGCTGTTGTACTTCAACCGCGCACTGGCCGCGGAACTCGGCCTCGACGCGGCCGAATGGGACGAAGCGCTGCTGGCCCAGGTGTTCTCCGGCAACCTCGTGCCCGAGGGCGTGCATCCGGTCGCACAGGCGTATGCCGGGCACCAGTTCGGCCGGTTCACGCTGCGGCTGGGCGACGGCCGCGCGCTACTGCTCGGCGAGGCGGTCGGACGCGACGGCAGGCTGCGTGACCTCGCGTTTAAGGGCTCGGGGTCGACGCCGTTCGCCCGCAACGGCGACGGCAAGGCCGCGGTCGGGTCGATGCTGCGCGAGGTGCTGATCGGCGAGGCATTGCACGCGCTGGGCATTCCCACGACACGCGCGCTCGCCGTGGTCGCCACCGGCGAAACCGTGCGCCGCGACCGCCCGCTGCCCGGCGCCGTGCTGACTCGGGTGGCGGCGAGTCACCTGCGCGTCGGGACCTTCGAATACTGCGCGGCGCGCAACGAGGTCGATCTGCTGCGGCAGCTCGCCGACTACACGATCGAGCGTCACGACCCGGAACTGGTGCAGGCGCCGGACCGCTACCTGGCGCTGCTGCGCGCAGTCTGCGCGCGACAGGCGCGGCTGGTTGCGCAATGGATCAACGTCGGCTTCATCCACGGCGTGATGAACACCGACAACATGGCCGTCAGCGGCGAGACGATCGACTTCGGCCCGTGTGCGTTCATGGACGCGTACGACCCCGCTACCGTGTTCAGCTCGATCGACCACTACGGTCGCTACGCCTACGGAAACCAGCCGGCGATCGCGCAGTGGAATCTGGCGCGACTGGCCGAGGCGCTGTTGCCGCTCATCGACGCCGAAGCCGAGCTCGCGGTGGCGCGCGCCACCGAGGCGCTGCGCGAATTCGTACCCCTGTACGAAGAAGCGCTGCGCGCTGGGCAGCGCGCCAGGCTCGGCCTCCCAACCGAACGCGACGGCGACGCTCGGCTCGCGGACGACTGGCTGGCGCTGCTCGCGCGTTCACGCGCGGACTTCACGCGCGCCTGGCGCGCGCTTGCCTCGGCAGCCGCGGGCGAAGACGGTCCGGTGCAAGCCGTGGTCGGCGGCGGCGAAACGCTCGCCGAGTGGCTTGCCCGCTGGCGCGCACGCCTGGCGCTGGACACCCATGCAACCGACTCCGCCGCAGCCACCGCGGCGCTACGCGCCGCCAACCCCCGCGTGATCCCGCGCAACCACCGCGTCGAAGAGGCACTCGCCGCGGCCTCCGACGAGGGCGACCTGGCGCCGTTCGAACGACTGCTCGGCGCCGTGCGCCGGCCGTTCAGCGACGACCCCATGCTGGAGCCGTACGCGCACCCTGCGCCGGCCGAGTTCACCGCGCGCTACGTCACTTTCTGCGGTACCTGACGGCGTCCGGCAGCGGACCAGGCGCCGACCCGCGGCCCGCTCGTGCACGAAGCGTATCGTCGGCACGGCGGTTCCGCGCAGACACCCTCATCGCCGATTCGTCACAGCGTCGGCAAACGGCTTCGCAGCGCTTTGCCACAATTCGGTAGGTTGCACACGTTCCTGCGCCGTGCCGTCGCCACAGTCCGCGCCCCAGCCCGAGCGATCGCCGCAAGCCGTCGGCCACGGTCAGGCGCGGAGCCGACGCGCGACCGCTGAACTTCGGCGGCTGACGTCGCCCCTGCTGATCTCCTTGCTGTGTCACGCGCTGCTGCTCAGCTTGACATTCGGCGACCAAGCATCCGGTCTTCCGGGTTTGGGCATTCCATGGCGCGAACGACGGGTCGTCGCCCCCGATCTGCGCATCGAGCTTGTACGCGCGCCGGTCGCAGCAGTGGCGTCGCCGGGCACGCCGGTCAAGGTCGCGCCGAAGCCGTCATCGGTGGCGCGCACGAGTGTCGCTCGAACGCCCACGCCGCCCACGCCAGCCCCCGCAACGGCCGTAGGGCGCACGACGGTCATGGCCGACGACAAAGCAACGAGCCCGGGCGCCGTGCAGCCCAACATCGCCACCGATGCGGCGGTCGCGCAACCGTCGTCGCCCACCGAAGGCACCGCCGACGCCACGCCGACATCCATCGAGCCGGCACCCGCCAACGCGGCCGATCCGTCCGCGGGGGTTACGGCAGTCGCGCGCGCCGCGGATGCCACGCCGACCCCAGTCACGGCGGTCGCGCCGGACGTGGAGAGCGCGGAGGTCGTGCCGCCGGCTGTTCGCGAGTCCCAGGAGCCGGCGCGCCAGCGCGACGAAGCCGCGGTACCGGGCGTGTCGGAACGCGCTGTCGAGTCGCCGCCCGATCACAAAGGTCCTGCCCACGACGTGCGACGGCAGGCGTACGAGCCGCAGGCGGCGCGGACCGATGCCGAGCAAACGCAGACCTCCCCCCACGAAGAGGCAGCATCGGTGGAAGCCGAACAACGACAGCAGACCGAACGCCCGGAGACAGCGCGCATCGAGGCCGAACGCACCGAAGCACTACGTCGGCAGGCGGCGCAACTGCACGAGGCACAGCGTCAAGCAGCCGCGCGCGAGGAAGCGGCACGCATCGA
>JBBIJJ010000061.1:0-16395 GCA_037446035.1 Burkholderiales bacterium | reverse complement strand
CGCGAGCGGGCCGCTGGCTAGGCGCACGCAGCCGCAGGGCCGAGACATATCAAGTAGATAGGCGAGGCCCGAGCAGCGCGCAACGACGCCAGCGGGCCGCGCAGCAGAAAGATTCACACCTTCTGAGAGGCTGTCGGCCGGCACGCGGACAGCGCGTGCCGGCGGCAGCCGCGGCGAGTTGCTCGCTGGCGCTTTGCGCTGCCCCCGCGGGTAGAGCGCCCGAGGCGCTGCGCCTCGCACCGCGGCGGGCCGATCGCGCGTTCGACCAATGCGCCCGCTGCACGTGCGGACGCGGTCGCGTCCGCGCGCGGACACCGGGCCAGCTCAACGCGCCGCCGAGTCGAGTTGCGCTGCCAGCGCGCGGATCGCCGGCGAGATCTCGACCGCGTACGGTGGTGCGCTCGCCAGTTGCGTGAGTGCAGCGGGCAGCGCGTCCAGTTCGCCGCGCAGCCGCGCGCGGATCGCCTCGAGCGTCTCGGGTGCTGCGACACGGCGGCCGGCGCGCATGACCGGCACGAGCAGCGGCCGACCGGCGACCGACTCGTCGGCAAGCGCCACGGTATCGCCGGCGTACTTACCGTGCACCGTGCGCCGGAACACCTGCTTGATGCCAGGCCAGGTCGCCTTGCCGGTCGAGCGCTTGCGGCGCGCCAGCCCCGCGTACGACTGCAGCTTGTACGCACAGTCGAGCACCGGATGGTCCGACGCGCAGGCCAGTGCGCTGCCGACGCCGAACGCGTCGATCGGGCTGCCCGTGCGCAGCAGCGCGTCGATCGCGTCCTCGTCGAGGCCGCCGCTGGCGATGATGCGGGTCGCCTGCAACCCGCCGTCGTCGAGCACACGGCGCACTGCGCGCGACAGCGCGGCGAGATCGCCGCTGTCGAGGCGCACCGCCCGCACGGCGATGCCCGCGGCGGCGAGCGTGCGCGCGACGGCTACGACCTTGTGCGCGGCGGCAACGGTGTCGTACGTGTCGATCAACAGGATCGCGTTGCCGGGGTGAGCGCGCGCGAACGCCAGGAACGCCGCCGTCTCGTCGCCGTGCGCCTGCACGAACGAATGCGCCATCGTTCCGTACAGCGGCAGCCCGAACGCGCGTCCCGCCTCGACGGTCGCGGTGCCAGCGAAGCCTGCGATCCAGCTCGCGCGCGCCGCGAGCACGCCGGCCTCGGCGCCGTGCGCGCGCCGCAGCCCGTAGTCGATGACCGCCCGGCCGCGCGCGGCGAGCACGCAGCGCACCCCCTTGGACGCGATCAACGTCTGGAAGTGGATCAGGTTCAGCAGCCGCGTTTCGACGAGCTGCGCCTGCGGCAGCGGCGCGGTCACGCGCAGGACCGGCTCGTTGGCGAAGAACACGGTGCCTTCGGGCAGCGCATCGACGTCGCCGGTGAAGCGAAAGCCGCGCAGCCAGTCGACGAAGTCGGGCGTGCCGAACGGCTGCGTGCGCAGGAACTCGAGGTCGGCCTCGTCGAAACGCAGGGACTCCAGATAGTCGAGCGCCTGCTCGAGTCCGGCGGCGACGAGAAAGTTGCGGCCCGGATGCGCGCGCACGAACAGCTCGAACACCGCACGCGCGTCCATCGCCTCGACGCGATAACTGCGCGCCATCGCTAGCTCGTACAGGTCGGTGAGCAGGGCTTCGTGCCGGGACATTTTCAGTGTGCTCCGTGCAGGCGTGTCGCGCCGTTCGGCCGTCTCGCCGAGCGGATTCGCAGCAAGCGTCCGGCCCCCGGTGCGCCGCCGCTGCGTCCGTCGCGGTCTTCGTTTCGCGCCGGGCCATCGACGGTGACCGCGACCGAACGCTTCACTTCAGCCCTTGATGCAAACGAGCGGCTCGAGCCGCGCGACCTTGCGCGCAAGGCTCGCGGCGTCGGCAGCGTCGACCACGGCGGTCACATCCTTGTACGCGCCGGGCGCTTCCTCGGCCACGCCGCGCATCGACGGACTGCGGATCAGCACCCCGCGGCCCGCGAGCTCGTCGACGACCTGCCGGCCGTGCCAGCGGCGGGTCGCTTCATGCCGACTCATGCTGCGCCCCGCGCCGTGGCAGGCGGACGCGAATGCGCGTTCGGCCGGCGCCGCGGTGCCGGCGAGCACGTACGAGCAGGTGCCCATGCTGCCGCCGATCAACACCGGTTGGCCGAACTCGCGCAGCGCCGGCGGCAGATCCGGGTGTCCGGGGCCGAACGCGCGGGTGGCGCCCTTGCGATGCACGTACAGCTTGCGCTTGCGGCCGTCGACGACGTGTTCTTCCAGCTTGCAGGTGTTGTGCGAGACGTCGTACAGCAGCGGCAGCCGCGCAGCCGGCAGGAGGTCGGCGAAGACCCGGCGCGTCAGGTGCGTCAGGATCTGCCGGTTGGCGAGCGCGCAGTTGATCGCGGCGCGCATCGCGCCGAGGTAGCTGCGACCGGTCGTCGAAGCGAGCGGCGCGCACGCCAGTTCGCGGTCCGGTAGTGCGATGCCGTGTTGTTTCGCCTCGACCGCCATCGATCGCAGATACTCGGTGCCGATCTGGTGACCGAGCCCGCGCGAGCCGCAGTGGATGCTGACGACCACGTCGTCGAGCGCGAGTCCAAAGGCCGCCGCGATGCGCTCGTCGAACACCGCGGCGACCCGCTGCACTTCGAGGTAATGGTTGCCCGAGCCGAGGGTGCCCATCTCGTCGCGCTGCCGCTTCTTGGCGTGCTCGGACACCGCTTCGGGCTGTGCCCCTTGCATGCAGCCGCGTTCCTCGATCCGCTCGAGATCGTCGGCGCTGCCGTAGCCGCGTTCGACCGCCCAGCGTGCGCCGCCGACGAGCATGCTGTCCATCTCGCTCGGCGTCAGCCGGATCGCGCCGGTCGAACCCACGCCGGCGGGGATGCGCGCATACAGCGCGTCGGCGAGCAGCTTCTTCTGGGCCTCGACGTCGGCGGACTTCAGTCCGGTGTGCAGGCAGCGCACGCCGCACGAGATGTCGAAGCCCACGCCGCCGGCTGAGACCACGCCGCCCTCGTCGGGGTCGAACGCGGCCACGCCGCCGATCGGGAATCCGTAGCCCCAGTGTGCGTCCGGCATCGCGTAGGACGCCGCGACGATGCCCGGCAGCTTGGCGACGTTGGCGACCTGCTCGTAGACCTTCTCGTCCATCTCGCGCACGAGCGCCTCGGTCGCGTAGATCACCCCCGGCACCCGCATGCCGCGCGCCCGCTGATCGGACTCCGGCTCGATCACCCATTCGGTGGTGCCGCGTCGGACGAGCTTGCTGATGTCCATCGTGGTGTCCTCGTCAAACGTCGACGACGCACTGCGCGAGCCAGTGGCCGTCATCGCGCCGGCGCACGGCGAGCTGCGTGTAGGTCGCGCCCTTGACCTCGACGGCCGGCTTGTGGCGCGCGACGTCGACCGGCTCGCCCCACGCGCGGGCGGCCAGCCGCGTGCCTTCGATCGACACCTCGAAGCGGCCGAACAGCATGCCCCTGACCTGCATCTCGTACACCAGCGCATTGAGCCAGTCGGCGAGCAGCAGTTCCGTGTCGGGCGCCTCGCAGGCGATGTCCACGGCCGTGGTCGCGGCCACCGCCGCCGGATCGGTGATGACCGCGGTCAGCGCGAGCGCAGCCTGCTCGAACGCCTGCGCGACCGAGCCGCCGATGCCGCGCACGCCGATGTCGGCACCGTGCTCGAAGTGTTCCCAATGCGCAGGCACGCTCGACATCCACGACGGCCGGTCGTCGTTTGCTCGCGTGCAAGATAGCACCCGCGCGGCCCGCCGCTGCGCCGCAGATCAAGGACCGGCGACGCCATGCGCAGCCGGCGCGGCAGCGCGCCGGGGCCGGTCAGGTTTGGATCGGCTTGACCGTGTAGTCGCCGGCGCGGGCTACCGCCGCCCGCACCGCGTCGACGTCGACCGGCTCGCCGAAGACCGCGCGCGGCGGCTCGAGCGTGACGGTGACGTCATCGGCGACGGCTTTGAGCGCTTTGGTCACGCGGTTCACGCAGCCGCCGCAGTGCATGCCGGTGATCTCGAATTCCCTTGTCATCGGTTCTTCCCGTGTTCGATGAGCCCGTCGTAGCAGGCCCGCAAATGCGCATTTTGCGCCGATGCGAGGCGGCACGCTCGCGTCGCCCGGGCAGCCCCGGCGGCGTGATCGCCGCCGTCCGATACACTGCGCGCCGTTTGCGTGCCGCCTGCGACCGCATGGACCGCGCCCAGATTCCTGCCAACCTGAAGGCCGACATTCTGTCCGAGGCGCTGCCGTACATCCGGCGCTTCCACGGTAAGACGATCGTGGTCAAGTACGGCGGCAACGCGATGGTCGAGCAGCGGCTGAAGGAAAGCTTTGCGCACGACGTGGTGTTGCTGAAGCTGGTCGGCATGAACCCGGTCGTCGTGCACGGTGGCGGTCCGCAGATCGACGAGGCGCTGGAGCGCGTGGGCAAGAAGTCGACCTTCGTGCAGGGCATGCGCGTGACGGACGCCGAGACGATGGAAGTCGTCGAATGGGTACTGGCCGGCGAAGTGCAGGGCGAGCTGGTCACCTTGATCAACCGCTACGGAGGCCAGGCCGTGGGGCTCACGGGCAAGGACGGCGGGTTGATCCGCGCGCGCAAGATGCGCATCCCGGACCGTGACGATCCGACCAAGCTGCACGACATCGGCCAGGTCGGCGAAATCGACGCGATCAACCCGGCGGTGGTCAAGGCGCTGGAGGAAGACGCCTTCATTCCGGTGATCTCGCCGATCGGCTTCGACGACGAGGGGGCGACCTACAACATCAACGCCGACGTGGTCGCCGGCAAGATCGCCGAAGTCCTGCGCGCCGAAAAGCTCGTGATGCTGACCAACACGCCCGGTGTGCTCGACAAGAACGGCCGGTTGCTCACCGGGCTGACCGCCCGCCAGATAGACGAACTGTTCGCCGACGGCACGATCTCCGGCGGCATGCTGCCGAAGATCGCCGCCGCGCTCGAGGCCGCGAAGAGCGGCGTCAACGCCGTGCACATCATCGACGGCCGGGTCGATCATTGCCTGCTGCTGGAGATCCTGACCGACGCCGGCGTCGGCACGATGATCCGCAGCCACTAGCCGGGCGGCGGACCACACGACGCACCGATGCACCGCGGCGCGCGGCTCGTGTGGTTCTTCGATCTGGACGACACGCTGCACGACGCGTCGCACGCGATCTTCGGTGCGATCGACCGGCGGATGACCGAGTACGTGGCCAGGCACCTGGAGGTCGACGCGCAGGAGGCGGACCGGCTGCGGCTCACGTATTGGCGCCGCTACGGCGCGACGATGCTCGGACTGATGCGGCACCACGCGATCGATCCGCGTCATTTCCTGCGCGAGACGCACGACTTCGACGTGGCCGAACTGCTGCGCGCCGAGCGCGGGTTGGCGCGGCTGTTCGCGCGGCTGCCGGGCCGCAAGGTGCTGCTGACCAATGCGCCCCACCGCTACGCGCGCGCGGTGCTGCGCGCGCTGGCGCTGCACCCGCATATCGGTGCGCGCTACACGATCGAGCGGATGCGCGTGCACGGCAGCTTTCGTCCCAAGCCGTCGCGCTCGATGCTGCGGCACCTGCTGGCGCGCGAAAGGAGGGTCCCGGCGTCGCGCGCGGTGCTCGTCGACGACAACGTCGCCAACCTGAAAGCGGCCCGCGCCGTCGGGCTGCGCACGGTGCTGGTGCGGCGGCGCGGTGAGCTGCGCGGGCGGCGCCCACCGGGACGGCCAACCTACGTCGCTCTGCGCGTGAGCTCCGTGCTGGACCTGCCGAAAAGTCTTGCTTTTCTGCGGAAGTAATTCCCCACGTCGCGCGAGTTTCCGGTAGATTTTCCGTCCCCACGGAAGCCCGCCATGCAATCCGGCCAGTCCTCCGACAAGCCGCCGGCCGAACCCGGCAAGCGCAAACCCGGCGCCCGCAAGCTGCAGATCCTGCAGACGCTCGCGGCGATGCTGGAGGATCCGAAGGGCGAAAAGGTCACGACGGCGGCGCTGGCGGCCAAGCTCGACGTGTCGGAGGCGGCGCTGTACCGGCACTTCGCCAGCAAGGCGCAGATGTTCGAGGGCCTGATCGAATTCATCGAAACGACGATCTTCGGTCTGATCAACGAGATCTCGGCCAAGGAGCCTTCGGGACTGAAGCAGGTGCGGCGCATCGTGATGATGCTGCTGGACTTCGCGCAGACCAACCGCGGCATGACGCGCGTGCTGATCGGCGATGCGCTGGTCAACGAGCACGAGCGCCTGCAGGAGCGCATGAATCAGCTTTTCGAGCGCATCGAGGCGTCGCTGAAGCAGAGCTTCCGCCTGGCGATGACCGAGAAGGAATTGGCGGAAACGTTCGACCCCGCCGCGCGCGCGAACCTCGTCGTCGCCTACGTCGTCGGCCGCTGGCACCGCTTCGCCAAGACGGGCTTCAAGAAGCCGCCGAACGAAGGGCTCGAGGCGCAACTGCCGGCGTTGCTCGTCTGAGAAGGTGTGAAGATTTCGTCGCGAGCGGGCCGCTGGCTAGGCGCACGCAGCCGCAGGGCCGAGACATATCAAGTAGATAGGCGAGGCCCGAGCAGCGCGCAACGACGCCAGCGGGCCGCGCAGCAGAAAGATTCACACCTTCTGAGCGCCGTCAGCCTGCACGCTCGCAGGTGCCTCACGCGAATGCGCGAGGCGTGTTCGGTGGCACTGTCGCTCCTTTTTACAGCTGCTTGAAAGGGACTTCATCCCTTTCGAGCGAATTCCCGTCCGATCAACGACTTACGCTCGGCGCTCGCCGCCGGTACGCGCATTGCTTGCGAAGCCATATCGCTCTGGACTTCAACGGGGGAGGGTCAGGATGGGTCGATACATCAAAGCGGTCGCGCTGCTCGCGTTGGGCGTACCGACATTGACGCTGGCGTCGGTCATTCAGACGCTGGAAGGTACGGGTCGGGCGGAACTGCAGCCGATGATCCAGGCAGGTGCGCCACCCGACAGCCCGGCGGCGCGGGTCGATCCCAACGTCACCTCGTCGCCGTTCACCGGCGTGGTCAGCATCAACATCCGCTATACGCCGCCCGGCGGCACGCGGCAGAGCTTCATTTGCAGCGGCACGGCGATTTCGCCGTTCATGGTCCTGACGGCGGCGCACTGCGTCGATCCGCTCGACAACGGCCAGGTGATCGACATCACGCAGATGGGCAACGACGTTCGCGTGGTCGTCAACGACGACGGGTTCTTCAACCCGGCGACCGACCTGATCACCGCGAGCCAGGTGACGATCCACCCGGACTACGACGGTTTCGGTATCTGCCCGGACGGAACGTTCGGCTGTGTCAACGACGATCTCGCGATCATCCGACTGTCGCAGGCTTTGCCGGACACGGTGCAGACCTATCGCCTTGCCGACGAACAGATCGCACCGGGCACCGAGTTCACGATGGTGGGCTATGGCAGGAGCGGCGACGGCATCAACGGCTACACGGTCGCACCGGACTTCTTCGTCAAGCGGGTCGGCGGCAACATCTACGACTTGTTCGACAACGACGACGAAGCGGACTTCAATCCGGCCACGCCGCGCGAGGTGTGGTACTACGACTTCGACGGCACCCGCAACGGGCTGTTCCGCGACACGTTCTGCCTCCTTGGGCTGGCCTGCTCCGCGTATCTTGGTAACGATGTCGAATCGCATCTCGGCGGCGGCGACTCGGGTGGACCTTCGTTCATCCAGTCGTGGACGGGCGAGTACTTCCTCGTCGCCAATAACACGTTCGGAATCAACTTCTGCTACGGCGACGATCCGCTCGACAGCCTGGGGCGCTGCCGCAGCGGCGACTTCGGCGACGCTGGCGGCGGTGTTCTATTGCACTCCTACCTCGGTTGGATACGGATGACGGCGGAGATCCCAGAGCCAAGCTCGATCATCTTGCTTGGTGCCGGCCTGCTGATGTTGAGCGTGCTGCGCGGACGCGGGCGTCGCCGGCCTGCTGCTTGCGACGCGATGCGCTGAGAAGGTGTGAAGATTTCGTCGCGAGCGGGCCGCTGGCTAGGCGCACGCAGCCGCAGGGCCGAGACATATCAAGTAGATAGGCGAGGCCCGAGCAGCGCGCAACGACGCCAGCGGGCCGCGCAGCAGAAAGATTCACCCTAAATCCGGCAGTTCGCCTCACGTCGAAACGGCAGAAAGCCAGCATCCATGCGGGTTTCAAGCCAATTCCGAGGACTGCGGAGCAGTTCCAAATGGGTGATGGTCGTGGTCGCTACAAGGCTTTGGCGCGAACGCGTTTCTCGATACTTCACGGACTTCAACTGCCGTTTCTAGGTTCACACCTTCTGAGCGAGTCGCGCTTCCGTCGGGGCCCTACGGGGCCCTTTTTTCGTTTCGACGGATAGTGCGCCCCTCAGCGCGCACCGCACACCGCGCAGCCCGGGTCGCGCGGCACGCGCACGGTGCGGAACTGCATGTCGCGCGCGTCGAGCATCAGCAGTTTGCCGTTCAGCGGTTCGCCGATGCCGGCGGCGAGCTTCAGTGCCTCGGCGGCCTGCAGCGTGCCGACGATGCCCGCCAGCGGCGCGAACACGCCCATGATCGCGCACAGCTCGTCCTCGCCTTCGCCCTCGGGGAACAGGCACGCGTAGCACGGCGCATCGGCGCGGCGCAGATCGAACACCGCGAGCTGACCGTCGAAGCGGATCGCCGCGCCGGATACGAGCGGCTTGCGGTGCCTGACGCAGGCGCGGTTGACCGCGTGGCGCGTCGCGAAGTTGTCCGTGCAGTCGAGCACGACGGTCGCTTCGCGCGCGAGCGCGTCGAGCGCGTCGGCGTCGACGCGGCGCGCGACCGGGATGACCTCGACGTCCGGATTGATCGCCGCGAGCGTCGTTCGCCCCGATTCGGCCTTCGGCGTGCCGATGCGCTCGGTCGTGTGCAGGATCTGCCGCTGCAGATTCGTGAGGTCCACGTCGTCGCCGTCGACCAGCGTGATCCTGGCCACCCCGGCGGACGCGAGGTAGTAAGCCGCCGGCGAGCCGAGCCCGCCGGCGCCGATGACCAGCATCGACGCGGCACGGATGCGTTCCTGTCCCTCGACGCCGATCTCGTCGAGCAGGATGTGGCGCGAATAACGCAGGAGCTGGCGGTCGTCCATCGGTCGCCGGGAAAAGAATCGGGCCGCCTCGTGCGGCCCGATGCGGCGTTTGACTGCCGAAAAACGCGCCTACTTCTTCGCCGCCGCGTCCTTCGCGGTCGCCACGCTTTCGCGCGTCTTGGCGACCTCCACCGGCAGGCCCTTCAAGTGGTTCATCGCCTGCTTGAGCTGGAAGTCGTCGGCGCTGCCGAACTCGTAGCGGCGGGTGGGCGCGGGCGCCTCGCTCGGTGCGCCGTGCGGTGCAGTCGACGCGCCGGGGGCAGGATGTGCCGGCTGCGCGCCTTGCTGCCCATCCTTGTCTTCGAGATGCCGCACCAGGTCGGCTTCGCGCACCGCCAACCCGGCGAAGTTGCCTTCCGGCGTGTCCTCGACCAGCAGGTCGGGGACGATGCCCTTGGCCTGGATCGATCGCCCGCTCGGCGTGTAGTAGCGCGCGGTCGTGAGCTTGATCGCCGCCGGGTTGTCGCCGTCGACGCGGATCGGAATGATCGTCTGCACCGAGCCTTTGCCAAAGGTCTGCGTGCCGATCACGGTCGCGCGCTTGTGGTCCTGCAGCGCGCCGGCGACGATCTCGGAGGCCGACGCGCTCGCGTTGTTGACCAACACGACCATCGGCACGTTCTTGACCTCGCGCGGCAGCTTGGCGATCGCGTCGTCGCCGCGGCTGCGCACGTAATCCTCGGGCGAGGCGATGAAGCGGCGGCGCGCGTCTTCGGTGCGGCCGTCGGTGGACACGACGAGCGCCTTGGGCGGCAGGAAAGCGGCGGACACGCCGACCGCGGCGTGCAGCAGTCCGCCCGGATCGTTGCGCAGGTCGAGCACGAGCCCCTTCAGCGGCCCCTGCTTGTACAGGTCGTTGAGGTGCCGGACCAGATCCTCGACGGTGCGCTCCTGGAACTGCGAGATGCGGATGAAGCCGTAGCCGGGCTCGATGACACGCGACTTGACCGACTGCACGCGGATCACGTCGCGTACGAGCTTGAACTCGAGCGGCTTGGTCTCGCCCTTGCGCGCGATCGTCAGCACGATCGTCGTGCCCTTCTTGCCCCGCATCAGCTTGACCGCTTCGGGCAGCGTCATGCCGCGCGTGAGCTTGTCGTCGATCTTGATGATCAGATCGCCGCTCTTGATACCCGCGCGCGCCGCCGGCGTGTCGTCGATTGGCGCGATCACGCGCACGGCGCCGTCTTCGGTACCGACTTCGATGCCCAGCCCGCCGAATTCGCCCTGCGTGCCGACCTGCAGGTCCTTGAACGCCTCGGCGTCCAGGAACGCGGAATGCGGGTCCAGCCCCGTGAGCATGCCGGAGATCGCTTCTTGGATCAGTTTCTTGTCGTCGACCGGCTCGACGTAGTTGGCCTTGATCGCGCCAAATACGTCGGTGAACTGGCGGATCTCTTCCAGCGGAATCGGACCGCGCATGTCGCGGAACGCGTAGGCGGAAATCGCCAAGCTGGTGGCGACCCCGGCGATCGCGCCGACGCCGATCAGACCAAAGTTGCGCAAGCGTCCGCTCATGCGGCCTCCGGATGCAGGGGGTGCGGCTGATTGACAGGCCAAAGACTAGCGCGCCGCGGCCCATTTGAGGGGGTCGACTGGGCGACCCTCCAAACGTATTTCGAAGTATAGGCCGGGGTCCGCGCTGCCCCCCGTATTGCCGACCTGGGCTATGACCGCATCGGCGGCGACCCGTTCGCCCACGCTCGCCAGCAGCGTCTCGTTGTTGCCATACACCGTGAGCGCGCCCTCCCCGTGATCGAGGATCAGCAGATTGCCGAAGCCGCGCAGCCAGTCGGCAAAAACCACCCGACCGGCGGCGGCCGCATGCACGTCGGTGCCCTCGGCTGCACGGATAAACACGCCCTTCCAGGTCGGCCCGTCGACGCCGGCTTCGGTGCGCCGCGGGCTGCCGAAGCGCGCGGCGATCTCGCCCTTGACCGGCAGCAGCAGCTTGCCCCGCAAGCGGGCGAAGTCCGCTGCGGGCGGCGACTCCGACGCGCCCGTGCGCGCCGTGCCGCGCGGCGCGGCCGCCTGCAAGCGTGCTCGTTCCGCCGCGCGCCGCGCCTGCTGCGCGAGGATCTTGCCGATGTTTTCGATCAGTCCCGCCAGGCGCTGATCGTCGCGTTCGAGCGTTGCGATCGACTGCCGCTGGGCGGCGATCTGGCGCGCGAGCTTGGCAAGCGCCTGCTTGCGTGCGGCCTGCTGACGAACGAGTTGCGCGCGGTTGGCGCGTTCGTCCTCGGCGATCGCGGCCAGCTCGGCGTGTCGGGCGCGCGACTCTGCCTCCAGCTCCGCGAGCTCCTGGCGCCGTTCACGCAACTGCTCGATCAGTTGCGCCCTGGCGCGCGCGATGTAGTCGAGATAGCCGAGGTCGCGAACGATGCGGTTTGGGTTTTCGCCATCGATCAGGCTGTGCCAGGGGCTGCGCTGCGCCAGCGCAAACTGCGTTCTCAGCGCGAGCGCGAGCTGGCGCTCCTGTTCGCTCTGGCGGGCGTTGACCGCGCGGTTGCGGTCCTGCAGTGCGGCGATCTGCCGTTGCACCTGCTCGCGGGCGGCGCCGAGCTCGCGCAAGCGGCGATTGACCGCGGAAATCGCCCGCTCCGACTCGGCCAGCGCGTCGGCCGCTTCGGAGCGCGTCGCTTCCGCCTGCGCGAGCTGCTTCTTCAGATGCGCCAGCCGCGCCTGCAACTCGCGCTGCTCGGCTTGCAGCCGGCGCTGCTGTTGCGGGGTGGCGGCCGGCGGCGCGGCGATGCGCGCCGGGGCCTTGCCCGCCGCCGCGGCGGACTTCTTCGGCTCGGCCGCACGGCCCTGTGCCCAGGCTGCGTGAAGGGCCGCGAACGCCAGCAACGCCGCAAGCCCGACGGTCAGCGCGCGCCGCGAGGGGAGTTTCAAGGTTCGTCGCGCCGGGGAATTCCAAAGGGAGGCGCCGCCTGGGCGCCCTAGCCTTGCCGCTGTGCCGGCGGCGAAGCTGCCGCCGCCTTGCCCTGCGCCGCGACCGCGGCCGTGGCGCGTGCAATGTCTTCCGGGTCGCCGAGGTAGTAGCTGCGGATCGGCTTCAGCGCCCCGTCCAGCTCGTACACGAGCGGCCGCGCGGTCGGAATGTTCAGGCCGACGATGTCGTCGTCGGAGATGCCATCCAGATACTTGACCAGCGCGCGCAGCGAGTTGCCGTGCGCCGCCACCAGCACGCGCCTGCCGCGCGCGACGGCCGGCGCGATCGAGTCCTTCCAGAACGGAACGACGCGCGCCACCGTGTCCTTCAGGCACTCGGTGGCGGGGATCTCCTCGGGTTTCAGGTGCCTGTAGCGCGGGTCCTTTCCGGCCCAGCGGGGGTCATCGGGCGTGAGCGGCGCGGGCGCCACGTCGTAGGCGCGCCGCCAAAGGAGCACCTGCCGCTCGCCGAATTTCGCGGCAGTCTCGGCCTTGTTCAGCCCCTGCAGCGCGCCGTAGTGCCGCTCGTTCAGCCGCCAGCTGTGCACGGCCGGTAGCCACATCAGATCCATCGCATCGAGCGCGATCCACAGCGTGCGGATCGCGCGCTTGAGCACGGAGGTGTACGCGATGTCGAACGCATAGCTCTCGCGCCTGAGCAGCTCTCCCGCGGCTTGCGCTTCGCGCCGGCCGTTGTCGGTCAGATCGACATCGGTCCAACCAGTGAAACGGTTCTCGAGGTTCCACTGGCTTTCTCCGTGGCGTAGCAGGACGAGCTTGTGCATGGGCGAGCGCGCTTCGAACGGGCGGCGATGCGCGGCATTTTATAATCCGTATCCTTTCGACGCGCCGGATGCGTTTCGTGCAGTTCTTCGTCGACAACATCCTTCTGATCGCGATCGCCTTCATCAGCGGCGCGATGCTCGTCTGGCCGCTGGTGCGCAGCCGCGCCGGCGGCCCTTCGTTGAACACGCTACAGGCCACGCAACTGATCAACCGCAAGAACGCGCAGATCGTCGATACGCGTTCGCCCGAGGAATTCGGCAAGGGCAGCCTGCCGAACGCCAAGAACATTCCGTTGGCGACGGTCGCCCAGCGCGCGGGCGAACTGAAGAAGGACCGGCCGGTGATCCTCGTCTGCAACACCGGCACGTCGGCGACGCGCGCCGCGGCGGCGCTGCGTGCGGCGGGATTCGCCGAGGTTTACGTGCTGGGCGGCGGTATCGCCGCGTGGAAAGAGGCCGGACTGCCCGTCAGGACCTGAACGCTTGCGCCGCGCCGGCGCGCTCCGAGAGGACCGCATGACCGCCAAGGTAGTGATGTACAGCACCGGTGTCTGCCCTTACTGCCAGCGCGCCGAAGCGCTGCTGAAGGCGCGCGGCGTCGCCGTGATCGAGAAGATCCGCGTCGACCTCGATCCCGCGCGTCGCGACGAGATGATCGAGAAGACCGGCCGCCGCACGGTGCCGCAGATCTACATCGGCGACACGCACGTCGGCGGTTTCGACGACTTGGCGGCGCTCGATCGCGAGGGCCGGCTCGCATCGTTGCTCGCCGTCTGAACCACCCACCCGCCGCCGGCCGCGCGGTCGGCCGGCGCTTCTTCGAAGGATTCCCATGGCCGACAACACCAACGCCGCCGGCGCGCAGACGCCCGTGTTCCAGCTGCAGCGCGTCTATCTGAAGGACGCCTCGCTCGAGCTGCCGCACGCACCGCAGATCTTCCTCGAGCAGGAAGCGCCGCAAGTCGACGTGCAGCTCGAAGTCACGCACGAGAAGGTCCTCGACGGCATCTACGAGGTGATCGTCCGCGCGACGACCACCGCGAAGATCAAGGACAAGGTCCTGTTCCTGGTCGAGGCCAAGCAGGGCGGCATTTTCGAGATGCGCGGCATCCCGAACGAGCAGTTCGACGCGATCGTCGGCATCGTCTGTCCGGGGATCGTCTATCCGTACCTGCGCGCCAACATCGCCGACTTGATCAACCGCACCGGGCTGCCGCCGATCCATCTGGCCGAGATCAACTTCGAGGCGATGTACCAGCAGCGCGTCGCGCGCGAGCAGGGCGCCGAGTTGATCGTGCCGCCCGGCACCGCCACCAAGCAGTAGGCGATGGCCCGCATCGCGGTGCTGGGCGCAGGCGCCTGGGGCACCGCGATCGCGTGCGCGCTCGCGCCGCGCCACGCGGTGACGCTGTGGGCGCGTGACCCCGCGCAAGTGCGGGCGCTGCGCGCCGAACGCGCGAACGCGCGTTATCTGCCCGGCATCGCGCTGCCCGCGTCGCTCGCGATCGAAGGCGAGCTCGCGCGTGCGGCGCAGGCCGCCGGCGACGACCTGCTCGTCATCGCGACGCCGACCGATGCGCTACGACTGACGCTACGCGCGCTGGCGCCGCTGGCGCCGGGTGCGGCGATCGTCTGGCTGTGCAAGGGCTTCGAGCGCGACAGCGGCAAGCTCGCGCACCAGATCGTCGCCGAAGAGCTGGGCGCGGAACGCTTGCGCGACGCCGCAGGTCCGCTGTCCGGGCCCAGCTTCGCCGAGGAGGTCGCGCGCGGGCTGCCGACCGCGCTGACGGTGGCCGGCGGCGCGGCATTCTGCGAAACGGTCACGCGTGCCTTCCATGGCGGCGCCCTGCGCATCTATTCGACCGACGACGTGACCGGCGTCGAAGTCGGCGGCGCGGTGAAGAACGTGATGGCGATCGCCACCGGCATCGCCGACGCGCTCGGGTTGGGCAACAACGCACGCGCCGCGCTGATCACGCGCGGGCTCGCGGAGATCACGCGGCTCGGCGTGGCGCTCGGCGCGCGTGCGGAAACGTTCATGGGCCTGACGGGGGTGGGCGATCTGATCCTGACCTGCACCGGCGAGCTGTCGCGCAACCGCAAGGTCGGCCTGATGCTCGGCCGCGGCCTTACGCTGGCGCAGGCGCTCGCCGAACTGGGCCATGTCGCCGAGGGCGTGTGGTCGGCGCCGGCCGTGGCGGCCCGCGCCGCGCAAGCAGGCGTGGAGATGCCGCTGACGCAGGCGGTCTGCGCCGTGCTCGACGGGCGGCTGGCGCCGCGCGCCGCGCTCGAACGTCTGCTCGCGCGCGATCCCAAGCGCGAAGGTGTTCGATGAGCGCGCTGCGTTCGGTCTGCGTGTTCTGCGGCTCGCAACCGGGTGCACGCCCTGCGTACGTCGCGGCGGCGCGCGCGCTCGGCCGGCTGCTCGCGCAGCGGGGCGTCGCGACGATCTACGGCGGCGGCCACGTCGGCATGATGGGCGCGCTGGCGGACGCGGCGCTCGCCGCCGGCGGGCGGGTGATCGGTGTGATTCCGGAACACCTGATGCGGCCCGAGGTCGCGCACCAGAACCTCGACGAGCTGCTGGTGGTCGCCTCGATGCACGAGCGCAAGCGCACGATGGCCGCGCGCGCGGATGCGTTCGCCGTTTTGCCGGGCGGCTACGGCACCTTCGAGGAGATGTTCGAAATGGTGACCTGGCTGCAACTCGGCCTGCAGGCCAAGCCGGTCGGGATGCTCAACGTCGAGGGCTACTTCGACCATCTGCTCGCGTTCCTGCGACACGGTGCGGCCGAGGGTTTCATCCGCGCAGAACATCGGGATCTGCTGCTGGTCGACGACTCGACCGAGGCGCTGCTCGCGCGACTCGCGCAACGCGCACCGATGCGCGGCGCGGCTGAGGGCCTGGAGCGGACGTGATGCTCAGGCGCCGCCGGCGTAACCGCACTGGCGCCAGGCCTCGTAGACGACGACCGCAACGGCGTTCGACAGGTTCAGGCTGCGGTTGCCGGGCCGCATCGGCAGTCGCAGCCGCTGCTCGGGCGCAAGACGCTCGCGCAGCGCCGGTGCCAGGCCGCGCGTCTCCGAGCCGAACACGAACCAGTCGCCGGGCCGGAACGCGGCGTCGCCGAAGCGCCGCGATGCCTGCGTCGTCAGCGCGTACATGCGCGCGGCAGCGGGCCGCTCGGCAGCGAGCAGGGCGTCGAAGCTCGCATGCACCTTGACGGTCGCGTACTCGTGGTAGTCGAGCCCGGCACGGCGAAGCTGCTTGTCGTCCAGATCGAACCCGAGCGGCTGCACGAGGTGAAGTTGCGCGCCCGTGTTGGCGCACAGCCGGATCACGTTGCCCGTGTTCGGCGGGATTTCGGGTTCGACGAGCACGACGTGGAACATCGCGCGATGCTAGCCCGGATACTTCACGAGGTCGCCCCCGTGTGTGCAGGCTCGGTCTCGGTGAATCGGCACTTCCGGCCCCCGGTGTGTCGATCCGGTTTGTACCGCCGGGGCTGCGCGGGTTTGCACGGCGCCTGCGGGCGCGGGCTTGCGCTCAACTCCTCGCCAAGGCCTGCGGGCC
>JBBIJJ010000060.1:0-17619 GCA_037446035.1 Burkholderiales bacterium | reverse complement strand
AGCAGTACAACGTGCTGCTCGAGGAGCAGGCCTTCCCGTTCGAGGAAAAGGCGATCGAGCTGCACGAGGTCAACGCCAAACGCACGACCGCCGGCGTCTACGACCCATGGGTGCGCGCGAGCTACGGTGCGCTGGCCAAGCTGCGACCGGTGCGCTACGGCAAGGTCGAACGCGCAGAAGGAGTCATCGATGCGATACGTTGATCGCTGGTTGCGCGCGCTTGCGCTGCTCGCATGCGCCCTCGTGGTCGCCGGCTGCGCGACGGTGCGCGACGCACCGCCGGCGCCCGCGGCGAAACGGACGGCCGAAGCGGGCAAGCCGCAGGCCGCGGCTGCCCCCGCGCCGACACCGGCAACCGCCGCCGCAGGAGTGCCGGCCGCGCCGAAGCAGGAGGCGCCGCCGCCGGTCGATCCCGCCGCGGCGCGCGCCTTCGACGCCGCGCGCCGTGCGCTCGCCGCGGGGCGGACCGCTGAGGCTGAGCGCGGCTTCGTCGCGCTGACCAAGTCCCATCCCGAGCTGGCCGGTCCGCACGCGAACCTGGCGCTGATCCACCGGCAGGCGGGCAAGTACGCCGAAGCAATCGCCGCGCTCGAACGCGCGGTGCAACTCGCTCCGGGCCGCGCTGACCTGCACAACCAGCTCGGCATCACCTATCGGATGGCCGGTGAGTTCGGCAAGGCCCGCGCCGCGTACGAACGCGCGATCGAAGCGGATCCGAACTATGCGCTCGCGTGGCTGAACCTCGGCATCCTCGAGGATCTTTACCTGTGGGATCGCGCGCGCGCGCTCGCGCTGTACGAGCGCTATCTGGCGCTCGCGCCGGCCGGCGACGAGAACGTCCGCAAGTGGGTCGCCGACCTGAAGAACCGGGTACCGCAGAAGAGCGCGGTCGCGCAGAAGGAGCCGCAATGAGCGCACACGGATCGAGGCGTCCGCATTTTCGCTCGCTGGCGGCGGTGCTTGGCGTGGCGGTGTCGTTCGTCGCGTTCGCCGAGGACCGCGCCGAGATCGACCGCACACAGATCATCGGCAATCGCGAGCTGCCGAAGGTTCTTTACATCGTGCCGTGGAAGAAGCCGCTGCCGTCGGAGCTGTCCGGGCGGCCGCTCGAAAGCGTGCTCGACGAGGCGCTCGCGCCGGTCGACCGCGACGTGTTCCGCCGGCAGGTGCGCTACACGACCGCCGCGCAGGCTGCGACGGCGGCGCCGACCGGCCCGCCCGCGGCCGAGCGGAAGTGATTCGTTCGTTTGCTTCATTTGCAGTGGTCATCGGAGAGTCGCCCATGAATGCCTTCAACACCGTCGTCAAGTTCTTCCAGGACAGCGGACTGTTCATCTATCCCAGCCTGCTGCTCATGGCGCTCGGCCTCGCGGTCGCGATCGAGCGCTTCATCTTCCTGCGCCGCGCGCGCAGCGAAAACCGCAGGCTGTGGGAGCGCATGCTGCCGCTGCTGCAGGGCGGCAAGCTCGACAAGGTCGAGGCGGTCGCCGCCAAGTCCGAAGCCGCGATCGGCAAGATCGTCGCGCACGGCCTGGAGCGGCTGAAGATCCCGCACCGGCGCGAGGACGTCGACGCCGCGATGGAGGAAGGCATGATGGAGATCGTGCCGCGGCTGGAGAAGCGCACGCACTACATCGCGACCTTCGCCAACGTGATCACGCTGGTCGGTCTGCTCGGCACGATCATCGGCCTGATCAAGGCGTTCACCGCGGTCGCCAACGTCAACCCGGCGGAGAAGGCCGAGCTGCTGGCGGCGTCGATCTCGATCGCGATGAACAACACGGCGTTCGCGCTGATGGTCGCGATTCCGTTCCTGTTGATCCACGCCTTCCTGCAGGCGCGCACCAGCGAGATCGTCGACAGTCTCGAAGCGGCCAAGGTGAGTTTCCTGAACCTGACGCAGCGGCTGGCCACCGACACGCGCGGCGCCGCGCGCTGAGCGAAGCGGCCGGCGCGTCGCGCCGGCCGCTCGAACGGAGGACACGAACATGCGAGTGCGACGCCTGCGCAAGCATCCCGCCGGGCTCGACGTCACGGCGTTCATCAACCTGATCGTCGTGCTGGTGCCGTTCCTGCTGTCGACCGCGGTGTTCACGCGGCTGGCGGTGCTCGAGCTGACGCTGCCGCCGCAGTCCAGCGGCGCGCTGGAGAAACTCGACCCCGACAACCTGCAGCTCGAGGTCGTCGTGCGCGCCGACGCGTTCGAAATCGGCGACCGCATCGGCGGGCTGATCCGGCGCATCGAACGCAAGGGCGACGGCAAGGACCTGGCCGAACTGGCCAACCTGATGCAGCAGATCAAGCAGCGCTTTCCGGACAAGACGGCGGCCACCGTGTTGCCGGAACCCGCCGTCTCGTACGACACGCTGGTGCAGGTGATGGACGCGGTGCGCGCCGGCCGTCAGGTGCAGGGCGCGAAGGTCGTCGCCGTCGATCTGTTCCCGGACATCTCGATCGGTGATGCGCCGATCCGGCAGCAGGTCGCGCAAGCGGAGAAGCCCCGATGAAGCTGACACCTCTGCAGAAGCGCGCCGACCGGCGTGCGCGCAACCAGTCGCAGGTCGACCTGAACCTGGTCGCGCTGATCGACATCTTCACGATCCTGATCTTCTTCCTGCTGTCCAACGCCGGCGTGGTCGAGGTGCTGCCCGGCTCGAAGGCGGTGAAACTGCCCGAATCGACCGCGGAGAAGAGCGCGCGCGAGACGATCGTCGTGCTGGTCAACAACAGCGACATCATCGTCGAGGGGCGCAGGGTCGCCGCGGTCGCCGACGTGCTTGGCGCCGACGGCGACCTGATCGCGCCGCTGAAGGCCGAGCTGGATTTCCACGCGAGCCGGCAGACGATTCGCGCCGAAAACGAAGCGGCCAAGCGCGCGATCACGATCATGGGCGACAAGGACATTCCGTATCGATTGCTGCGCAAGGTGATGGTCACCTGCGCGCGCGCGAACTTCACCGACGTGTCGTTCGCGGTTCAGCAGAAGAGTGCGTGATGGGCGCCGTCGCCCTTTCCCCCGTCGCGCTGCTGCCCTGGTCGGGGTCGGCCGAGGACGACGAGCGCTTCCGCCGCATCCTGCGGCGCGTGCTCGTCGTGTGCGCGTTGATCGCGCTGGTGATGCCTTGGCTGCCCGTGCGCAAGGAGGAGCGCGCGGTCGCCGAGCCGCTGCCGCCGCGCCTGGCCAAGCTGCTGCTCGAGCGCGAAGTGCCGCCGCCCGCGCCGCTGCCGAAGTCCGAGCGTCCCGCGCCGAAGGACGCGGAAGCGAAGCCCGACAAGGCGCCCGATACGCCGAAGCCCGAGCCGAAGGCGCCGGTCGTCGAAGCGCGCAAGCCGGAGCCGAACAAGCCGCCGGGCGAACGGCTGGACAACGCCCGCCGGCGCGCCTCCGGCGTGGGTCTGCTGGCGATGAAGGACACGCTCGCCGAGCTGCGTTCGGCGCCGGCCGCCGTGCAGTTGAACAAGGACATCAAGCCCGGTCCGGGGGTCGGCGCGGGCGTCGGTCCGGGTGTGGGCGCGGGGCTTTCGCCCGGCGTGCCAACGCGCGCGCTGATCACGTCCAACGCCACCGGCGGTAGCGGCGGCATCAATACGGCCGCGTTCAGCCGCGACACGGGCGGCGGCGGGCTCGCGGGCCGCTCGACGACGTTGGTCGAAGGCGTGGCCGGCGGTCGCGGCGGCGGCGGACCGGGATCGAACGCCGGCGGCGGTGGCGGCACCGGTGCGGGCCGCGGCGGCACGCTGCAGCGGGGCGGAAGCGGCAAGGCGTCGCGCTCGATCGAGGAGATCAAGATCGTCTTCGAGCGCAACAAGGGCGCGATCTACGCGATCTACAACCGCGCGCTGCGCGACGAGCCTTCGTTGCAGGGCAAGGTCGTGCTGGAGCTGAAGATCGCGCCCTCGGGCCAGGTGACCGATCTGCGCATCGTGTCGAGCGAGCTGAAGGCCCCCGAACTGGAGCGCAAGCTGCTCGCGCGCATCCGGCAGTTCGACTTCGGCGCGAAGGACGTCGACCTGATGACGGTGACCTGGCCGGTGGACTTCCTGCCGTCGTAACGCTGCGTACCGCGGCGGCTCGGCGCTCAGGATTCGCCACGCAGACCCGGCAAGCGGCGCGAAGGAACAGCTCGCCTTTCTCGGTGTTCTCGGCGTCGCGGTGGCCGGATCAGCGGCCCGAGAAGTCCGGGGAATTCAGCACCGAGACGCAGAGGGCACGGAGAAGGAACACGAAAGTCTTTTCCGCGTCTGCGGGTCGAACACGCCCTGCGCGCAGGGATCAGGCCAAGATCGCAGCGCTCAGAAGGTGTGAATCTTTCTGCTGCGCGGCCCGCTGGCGTCGTTGCGCGCTGCTCGGGCCTCGCCTATCTACTTGATATGTCTCGGCCCTGCGGCTGCGTGCGCCTAGCCAGCGGCCCGCTCGCGACGGAATCTTCACACCTTCTCAGTCCGTCTCGCCGGCCGCGGCACCGATCTCGCCTTCCCAGCGCGGCGCCAGTCCGTGCGCGATCTCGAGCAGGTCCAGCACGCGGGCGACCGTGTGGTCGACCAGCTCGTCGATCGTCCTTGGCCGGTGATAGAAGGCGGGGACGGGCGGAAAGATCACGCCGCCCATCAACGTCACCGCTTCCATGTTGCGGATGTGCGCGAGGTTCAGCGGCGCCTCGCGCACCAGCAGCACGAGCCGGCGGCGCTCCTTCAGGCAGACATCGGCGGCGCGCGCGATCAGGTTGTCGGCCAGACCATGCGCGATCGCCGCCAGCGTCTTCATCGAGCACGGCGCCACCGCCATGCCGTGCGTGACGAACGAGCCGGAAGCGATCGTCGCGCCGATGTCGCGCACGTTGTGGACGACGTCGGCGAGCCCTTCGACATCGCCGCGGGTCAGATCCAGTTCCTGCTTCAGATTCAGCACCGCCGCCGGTGTGGCCAGCAGGTGAGTCTGCACGTCGGCGGCCGCGCGCAACGCGTGCAGCAGACGCACGCCGTAGACGGCGCCCGATGCGCCGGTGATCGCGACGATGATCCGGCGCAAGGCCGCCGCCCGGTCCGCGGGTTCAGACGACTTCGGCCTGCTTGAGCAGGTCCTGCAGTTCGCCGCTCTGATACATCTCCATCATGATGTCCGAGCCGCCGACGAACTGACCTTTGACGTACAGCTGCGGGATCGTCGGCCAGTTGGCGTACTCCTTGATGCCCTGGCGCACCGCCTCGTCCTCGAGCACGTTGACGGTGACGAGGTTCTTCACGCCGCACGACTTCAGGATCTGGATCGCGCGGCCGGAAAAGCCGCACTGCGGAAACTGCGCGGTGCCCTTCATGAAGAGGACCACCGGGTTTTCGGCGATCGTTTTCTCGATGAATTCCTTGGCGTCCATGACGTTCACTTCGAGTGAGAGGGGCCGCACAGTGTAGGAATCGCCCAGATCAGCGTCAAACCGGTCGGCACGGCGGCGGCCGCACGCCCGCGCGCAGATGCCGGCGTCGCTAGGCGCAGCGGGCGTCGATGCGCCGGCCGACGCAGGCGCGCTCGATGCCGCAGGCGTCGCGCACGGTGCGCAGTTGTGCGAAGCCGGCGCCCTCGAACAGCCCGCGCACTGCGGCGGCCTGGTCGTAGCCATGCTCGACCAGCAGCCAGCCGCCCGGCGCCAGATGCGCGTCGGCGCCGGCGACGATCGCGCGCAGGCAGGCGAGGCCGTCGGCGCGATCGGTCAGCGCGTCGCGTGGTTCGTAACGCAGATCCGCCAGATGCGGATCGTCGGCGGCGACGTACGGCGGATTGGCGACGATGGCGTCGAAACGGCCCTGGATCGCCGCATACCAGTCGCTCGCGACGAAATCGACACGTGCGCCGAGCGCGCGCGCGTTGGCGTGCACCACCGCGAGCGCCGCGGTCGATGCGTCGGTCGCGACAATCCAGGCATCGGGCCGCGCGAGCGCGAGCGTGAGCGCGATGCAGCCCGAGCCGGTGCCGAGTTCGAGCACGCGCGGCCGCGCGGTCGCGCGCAGCGCCTCGAGCGCCAGATCGACCAGTAGTTCGGTCTCGGGCCGCGGGATCAGGACGGCGGGCGTGACGCGGAACGGCCGTCCGTAGAACTCCTGCACGCCGAGCAGGTAGGCCATCGGTTCGCCGGCGCGGCGGCGCGCGGCGAGCGCCGCGAAGCACTGCGCCGCGTCGGCGCCGACGGCCCGCTCGGGAAACGCGATCAGTGACTCGCGCGTGGCGCCGGTCGCGCATGCGAGCAACGCGCGCGCCTCGGCAGCCGGCAAAGCGCTCGCTGCGAGCAGCGCGCCGGCCGTCACGGGCCGGGGCGCGTCATCGCCGCCGGGTCGATCCATGTGTCGAACTGGTCTGCGGTCACGTAGCCCAGCGCCAGCGCGGCGGCGCGCAGCGTCGTGCCTTCGCGGTGCGCTTTCTTCGCGATCTCGGCGGCGCGGTCGTAGCCGATGTGCGGGGCCAGCGCGGTGACCAGCATCAGCGAGCGCTGCATCAGCTCGGCGATGCGCTCGCGCCTGGGCGCGATGCCGCGCGCGCAGTGCGCGTCGAAGCTCGCGCAACCGTCCGCGAGCAACCGGATCGACTGCAGCACGTTGTGCGCGATGAGCGGCTTGTAGACGTTCAGCTCGAAGTTGCCGCCGGCGCCGCCGACGCCGACCGCGACGTCGTTGCCGAGCACCTGCGCGGCGACCATCGTCAGCATCTCGCACTGCGTCGGGTTGACCTTGCCGGGCATGATCGACGAACCGGGTTCGTTCTCCGGGATCGAGATCTCGCCGAGTCCCGCGCGCGGGCCGCTGGCCAGCCAGCGCACGTCGTTGGCGATCTTCATCAGCGCCACGGCGAGCGTCTTGAGCCCGCCGTGCAGCGCGAGCAGCGCCTCGTGGCCGGCGAGCGCGGCGAACTTGTTGGGGGCGGACACGAAGGCGAGCCCCGTGTCGGTCGCGAGCCAGGCGGCGACGCGCGCGCCGAACTCGGGGTGCGTGTTCAGCCCGGTGCCGACCGCGGTGCCGCCGATCGCCAGTTCGAGCACGGCCGGCTGCGCAGCGGCGATCGCGCGCTCGGCCGCAGCGAGCTGCGCGACGTAGCCGGAGAACTCCTGCCCGAGCGTCAGCGGTGTCGCGTCCTGCAGATGCGTGCGGCCGATCTTGACGATGGTGGCGAACTCGGCGGCTTTCGCCTGCAGCGTCGCGTGCAGGCCGCGCAGCGCTGGAAGCAGCCGGCGCTCGATCCCCAATGCGGCGGCGACGTGCATCGCGGTCGGGAACACGTCGTTGCTCGACTGCCCGCGATTGACGTCGTCGTTCGGATGGACCAGCCGTCCCGCGCCGCGGGCACCGCCCAGCCGTTCGGAGGCACGATTGGCGAGCACCTCGTTGACGTTCATGTTCGTCTGCGTGCCGCTGCCGGTCTGCCACACCGACAGCGGAAACTCGTCGCGATGTGCGCCGCGCAGCACCTCATCGGCGGCGGCCACGATCGCGTCGGCCTTGCGCGCGTCCAGCAGCCCCAGCTCGCGGTTGACCTCGGCCGCGGCGCGCTTGACGCGGACCAGAGCGTCGATCAGCTCGGGCGGCATGCGCTCGGTGGAGACCGCGAAGAACTGCAGCGAACGTTGGGTGGACGCGCCCCACAGCCGTTCGGCCGGGACTTCGATCGGTCCGAAAGTGTCGCGTTCGGTGCGAGTCATGCGGTGTCTCCTTGCGGGCGTCGGCCGGCGCCCGCGTCGATATGCGGCGGGCGCGCGGCGTGGATGGCGGCGTTCGAGCGGCACCGATGCGAGCGGCGCGGACCGGCGGGGCAGCCCGTGTCGCCGTCGCTCGTCGTCGTGCGCCAGTGCCCGCACGCCGGTGCCACGGGCGGCAACGCCGACGACGTCACGACAGCGGGGCAACGCTTGCCGCGTCCTCGACCCTCGCCTCACGCATCCGCCAGCGCCGCGAGCTGCTCGGCCTGGTGCTCGGCGGTCAGCGCCGCGATCAGCTCGTCGAGGTCGCCGTCCATGATCTGGTCGATCTTGTACAGCGTCAAGTTGATCCGGTGGTCGGTCACGCGTCCCTGCGGGACGTTGTACGTGCGAATGCGTTCGCTGCGATCGCCCGAGCCGATCAGGCTCTTGCGGGTCGACGCCTGCTGCGCCTGCTGCTCGCGCAACTGCCTGTCCTTGAGCCGCGCGGCGAGGATTTTTAACGCGCGCTCGCGGTTCTTGTGCTGGCTGCGATCGTCCTGGCATTCGACGACGATGCTGGTCGGCAGGTGCGTGATGCGCACGGCGCTCTCGGTCTTGTTCACGTGCTGCCCGCCGGCACCCGATGCACGGAACACGTCGATGCGCACTTCGGTCGGGTCGATCTTCACGTCGTCGATCTCGTCGGCCTCGGGCAGCACCGCGACCGTGCACGCCGACGTGTGGATGCGGCCCTGCGCCTCGGTCTCGGGGACGCGCTGCACGCGATGGCCGCCGGACTCGAACTTTAGCTTCGAGTATGCACCGGCGCCCTCGATGCGAACGATGGCTTCCTTGTAGCCGCCGAGATCCGATTCGCTGGCCGACACGATCTCGGTCTTCCAGCGCTGGCGCTCGGCGTAGCGCAGATACATGCGCAGCAGATCGCCGGCGAACAGCGCTGACTCGTCGCCGCCGGTGCCGGCACGGATCTCCAGAAACACGTTGCGTTCGTCGTTCGGATCCTTCGGCAGCAGCAAGCGCTGCAGTTGCGCTTCGAGCGACTCGATGCGGCTGCGCGCGGCGTGGATCTCTTCTTCGGCGAGCGCTTTCATGTCCGCGTCGGCGAGCATCTCCTGCGCGCCGAGCAGATCGGCCTGCGCGCGGTTGTAGTCGTGAAAGCGCGCGACCACCGGCTCGATCTCGGCGCGCTCCCGGCCGAGCGCGCGGAAGCGATTCATGTCGCGCGCGGCATCGGGCGCGGCCAGTTGCGCGTCTATCTCCGCCAGTCGCCGCGCGAGCTGGCCGAGCTTGTTGCGCATCGAGTCCTTCATCGTGTCATCCGCAATCGGGGCGAACGCGGTCGCGCCCCGGCCGCGCGGGCCGGGCGCGCCGCGCGAGCCTATTGACCATTACTTATCCTTGGGACACGTGCCAACCGCTTGGCGTCCGCATGCCTCAGAAGGTGTGAATCTTTCTGCTGCGCGGCCCGCTGGCGTCGTTGCGCGCTGCTCGGGCCTCGCCTATCTACTTGATATGTCTCGGCCCTGCGGCTGCGTGCGCCTAGCCAGCGGCCCGCTCGCGACGAAATCTTCACACCTTCTCAGGCCTCGTCATTCCGAGCCAAGGGCGAGGAATCTCCGCTGCTCGCAGTGCCGAGATCCCTCGCTGCGCTCGGGATGACGGAACGGGCGACAGGCAGCGCAAAGCGAACTTGCAATGTGGGGTGTCACGAGGTTGCGTAATCCTCAATAGTTGTCCGCCTGGGAGTAAAAACGCGCGAGCAGCGCAAGCACACGCGCGCGCTCGTCGTCGTTTTCGTTGCCGGCCTGGTGCAGCGCGGCCACCGGCGCATGCAGGAACTTGTTGGTCAGCGCCTGCGCGAGCTGCTCGATCACCGCTGCGGGCGGCTCGCCGCGCGCCAGCAGCTTTCTTGCGCGCGCGAGCTCCCTGGCGCGCAGCGCGTCGGCACGCTCGCGCAGTCCCTGAATGACCGGCACCGCGGCGCGCGTCTTCATCCATGCCTCGAAGTCGCGTACGCGCGTCTCGATGATCGCCTCGGCCTGCGCGACCGCGGCCTGCCGCGTTTCGGCACCGCTGGCGACGATGCGGCCCAGATCGTCGACCGTGTAGACGTACACGTCGTCGAGCCGTGCGACTTCGGGCTCGACGTCGCGCGGCACCGCGAGGTCCACGATGAACATCGGCCGGTGGCGGCGGCTGCGGATCGCGCGTTCGACCATGCCGAGCCCGATGATCGGCAGCGAGCTCGCCGTGCACGACACCACGATGTCGAAGCGGACGATCGCCTCGGGCAGGTCCGCCAGCCGCATCGCGTGGCCGTGCAGCCTGGCGGCCAGCGTCTGCGCGCGCTCGATCGTGCGGTTGGCCACGACGATCGACTTCGGATGGCGCGCGGCGAAGTGCGTGGCCGTCAGCTCGATCATCTCGCCGGCGCCGACGAACAGGATCTGGCTGTCGGCGAGCGCGCCGAAGATGCGCTCCGCGGTGCGCACGGCGGCCGCGGCCATCGACACCGACTGCGTGCCGATGTCCGTGGTCGTGCGCACTTCCTTCGCGACCGCGAACGTGCGCTGGAACAGGTGGTTCAGCAGCAGGCCCATGCCGCCCGCTTCACGCGCGAGCCGCTCGGCCTGTTTCATCTGGCCGAGGATCTGCGGTTCGCCGAGCACCATCGAATCGAGCCCGCTTGCCACGCGGAAGGCATGGCGCACGGCGTTGGTCTGCGGCAGCACGTAGGACGCGCGCTTCAGTTCCTCGGCTTCAAGGCGCTTTTCCGCGGCGATGAAGTCGGTCAGCGCATGGCTGGCGGCGACGGGTTCTTCGACCGCGCAGTACAGTTCGGTCCGGTTGCAGGTCGAGACGATCGCCGCTTCGGTCAGGCGCCCCGCGTCGCGGCCGGCCAGTCGGTCGCGCAGACGTGCGATCGTGTGAGTGACCTCCTCGGGCACGAACGCCACTCGCTCGCGCAGTGCCAGCGGCGCGGTCTGGTGGTTGAGCCCCAGGGTCAGCAGTTGCACGGGCGATCTAAGCCTTTGATTCGCTGGCGATTATAGTCGGCGTGTGCGCTCCGGCGCGACGCCGCAGCGTAACGCGACCCGTCACAGCGGGGCAATGACCTGCGTCAGAGATCGGAAGAGCAGACACACGCACATGGAGGCGAGCAAGCGGTCATGACCGACAGGAAATCCGCCTCCGGCACCGGCGCGCTGATCCCGGCGACGCGCCGCGACGTCGAAGCCGTGGCGCGGCGCTGCCGCAAGCTCGTGACGCGACGTGCGCTCGTATCGGCGGGTGCGGCGGTCGTGCCGATTCCCGGCATCGACGTGGCCGTCGATCTGGGCATGCTGATGAAAATGCTGCACGAGATCAACGAGGCGTTCGGGCTGACGCCGGCGCAGATCGAGGCGCTCGCCACGCGCCGCCGGCTGACGGCATACAAGGCGATCAGCGCGATCGGCTCGAGCTACGTGGGTCGCATCCTGACGCGCGAACTGGCGATGACGCTGCTCAAGCGCGTGGCGCGGCGCATCGCGACGAAAACCACCGTCAAATACGTGCCGCTCGCCGGCCAGGCGCTCGCCGCCGGCATCTCGTTCGCGGCGATCAAGTACATCGGCGACCGCCACATCGAGGACTGCGTCGCCGTCGCCGATTACGTGATCGGCGCCGACGCGCGCCAGCGCTGACGCGGGCTCAGCGCGCCGCGACCTTGGTTGCCGCGGCCGCCGCACCGGTGGCCCGCTCGATCGTCGCCAGGAAGGCATCGGCGTTCTGGAATCCGATCACCCGCGCCCTTTCGACCTCGCGTCCGTGCGCATCGAAGAAGACGATCCCGGGAGGGCCGAACAGGCGGAAGCGCTTGAGCAGCTCCTTGTCGGCCGGCGTGTTCTTCGTCACGTCGGCCTGCAGCAGCAGCAACTGGTCGAGCCGTTCGGCCACGCGCCGCTCTCGAAAGGTGAAGCGCTCCATCTCGAGGCAGCTCACGCACCAGTCGGCGTAGAAGTCGAGCATCGCCACGCGTCCGCGGTTGGCGGCGATCGCGGCGTCCAGCTCGGCCACGCTCGCGACCTTGACCCAGCGGCGCTTCGCGTCGCTCGCCGCGATCGCGGTCGTCGAGGCGGGGCGGGCGGCGAGCTGCGCGAGCGGCTGCAGCACGTCGCGTCCGCCGGTGGCCACGCCGACGATCTGCACCGTGCCGGCGATCGCCAGCAGCGCACCGACACCCTTCCACAGCTTGCGCCAGCCGGAGGCGCCCGCCGGCAGCGGCTCGAACGTGCTCAGGTACGCCGCGCTGACGATGAACAGCGCCGCCCACGCGAGCATGTACGCCCACGCCGGGATGACCGCAGACACCATCCAGATCGCCACCGCGATCAGCAGCGCGCCGAAGAACTTCTTCACGCCTTCCATCCACGCGCCGGCGCGCGGCAGCAGCGAACCGGCGCTCACGCCGACCAGCAGCAGCGGAACGCTCATGCCGGCGGCCATCGAAAACAGCGCCGCCCCGCCGACGACCACGTCCCTGGTCTGCGAGATGTACAGCAGCGCGCCCGCCAGCGGCGCGGCCACGCAGGGGCCGACGATCAGGGCGCTGACCGCGCCCATCACGAACACGCCCGCGTAGCTGCCGCTTTTCTGGCTGTTGGAGATGCCCGCCAACCTTGCCTGCAGCGACGCCGGCAGTTGCAGCTCGTAGAAGCCGAACATCGAAAGCGCCAGCAGCACGAGCAGCGCCGCGAAGGTCGCCAGCACGGCGGGTGTCTGCAGCGCGGCGGCGAGCCCTTCGCCGGCCAGCCCCGCGGCGACACCCATCGCGGTGTAGACGATCGCCATGCCGAGCGAATACGCCGCCGCCAGCGAAAGGCCGCGCGCCTTGCTCATCGGCGCGTCTGGCGCGCTGCTGCCGACGATGATCGACGACAGGATCGGCACCATCGGCAGCACGCACGGCGTGAACGCGAGCAGCAGGCCGAGCAGCAGGAACAGCGGCATCACGGTCGCGAGCGATCCGGACTTCAGCGCCGCTTCGATGCGACCCTCGTCGGACTGCGCCGCAGGTGGCGGGGCCGCCGGCGCCGCGGCGAGCACGAGCTGCGCGGTCTGCGCCTGTGGCGGATAGCACAGCCCGCGATCGGCGCAGCCCTGGCTGTGCGCGGTCAGCGTAAACGCGCCGCCGCCGGCCGCGACCGGGATGCGCACGACCAGCTCGTCGCGGTGGGTCTCGACGTCCTTGTTGAAGTTCGTGTCGAACTTGACCTTGCCGCGCGGCAGCTCGGGGGCGTCCAGACGCACGCCGCCATCGGCGGCGAACGAGATCTTGTCGCGGTACATGTAGTAGCCGTCGGCGATCTTCCAGCGCGCCTCGATCGTGCGCGCGTCGAGCACGCGCGCCGAGAATGCGAAGGCTTGGTCCGGATCGAGAAAGTCGTCCGCTGCGGCGGCGGGCGCGATCGCCGGCAGCATCGGCAGCAGAACCAGCAGCGCCCGCAGGCGGGCGATCAGTCGTTTCATCGCTTTCTTCGCTCCGTGGAAAGCGGTGTGCCCGTCAACGCGATGCCGCCGCAGCGGCGCGGCGCCGGCGATGGCGCGGATGGCGAGTCGTGGCCGAACCATGCCAGAGGTCCGCTTCATCTTCATTCACACAAACGGTCGAATCGATTCGACTTAGCCGGGACGTGGGAGTCCGCCGGATCGCACATTGCGTCCGATTCGGAGACGATCGGTGGGCCGAAGGCGCAGCGCAACACGAAGTCAAGCATCGCGCCGGGAAACGCTCAGGGGTGTACGCCATGCTGATGGATTTGCTCGTCTCGATTACTGCGCGCCGGGCGCGCGCTGCCGTCGTCTGCGTGCTGGCGTGCGCGGCCGCCGTTGGCGCGGCCCACGCGCAGGACGCGGTGCGCGGCAAGATGCTCTACGGCCCGCCGGTGCCGAGCAACTGGCCGATCACCTGCGGCAGCGGCGGCTGTCACGACGGCTTTCCGACCGTGCGCAAGAACAAGATCAACAACGGCACGAGCGCGACGGTCACGCTCAACGCGATCAACGGCAACAAGGGCGGCATGGGGATCCTCAAGGGATTCGTGACGGCGCAGGACGCCGCCGACATCGCCGCCTACATCGCGAATCCGGCGGCGGCCACCGGACCCACGATCGCGGTGTCGCCCGCCTCGCTGACGTTCTCGTACACGCTGGCGGGTGCGACCAGCGCGCCGATGTCGTTCACGGTCAGCAACGGCGGCGGCGCAGCACTGAGCTTGACGTCGATCGCCACCAGCGGCACGAACGCCGCCGAGTTTCGCGTCGCCAACACGTCGAGCTGCAGCGCCGGTGCGAGCGTTGCCGCGGGCGGCAACTGTCGCATCGATGTCGTGTTCGCGCCGACCTCGTCGGGCGCGAAGAGCGCCGCCGTGACGATCGCGCACAACGCGGCGGGCGGGACGACCAGCGTGGCGCTGTCGGGTTCGGCCGGCGCGCCGACGCCGACGATCTCGCTGTCGGCCTCGTCACTGTCGTTCGCGACCGTGCCGCTGGGCAGCAGCAGCGCCGCGCAGACCGTCACGCTGAGCAACACCGGCTCGGCCGCGTTGAACATCACCTCACTCGCTGCGGGCGGCTCGCATCCCGGCGACTTCACGCGCGGCGGCACGTGCGCCGCGGGTGGCAGCGTCGCCGCCGGCGCGAGCTGCACGATCACCTACATGTTCACGCCGGCCGCGCTCGGCGCGCGCGGCGCGACGCTGACGATCGCATCGAACAATGGCGGCGGCAACGTGACACTCGCGTTGAGCGGGACCGGCGTCGACAACACGCCGGCGATCGCGCTGTCGCGCACGGCGGTGGCCTTCGGCAACCAGCAGGTCGGCACCACCAGCGCGCCGCAGACGGTGACGGTGACCAACGGCGGCGGCGGGACGCTGAACGTCAGCGCGGTGACATCGAACAACGGCGCGTTCGCCGCCGGCGGCAACTGCGTCGGCGCAGCGCTGGCCAACGGGCAGTCGTGCACGATCAGCGCCACGTTTGCGCCGGCGACGGTGGCCGCGGCGAGCGGCAGCGTGACGATCGCCCACAACGCCGCCGGCAGCCCCAGCACGATCGCCGTCAGCGGCACCGGCAGCGCCACACCGGTGGCGGTGATGGCGCTGACGCGCACGAGCATCGCCTTCGGCGGCGTCACCGCGGTGGGCCAGCAGTCGCTCCCGGAGCGTGTGTCGGTCGTCAACAACGGGCCGGGCGCGCTCGTGCTCGGCACGGTGACCGGTGCGGCCGAGTTCAACGTCGTGCCGGGCGCCAGCGCTTGCGCCGCGGGGATGTCGCTTGCGCAGGGCGCCTCGTGCACGATCGACGTCGCCTTCGCGCCGGCCGCCGCCGGCAACCGCACCGGCACGCTGACCGTCTCCGGCAGCGGCACACCGGCGTCCGCCATGGTGGCGCTCGCCGGAACGGGGTCGGCCGTGGCGGCGGCCGCCGCAGCGCCGGCGCCGATGGCGGTCGATTTCGGGCCGGTCAAGGCGGGCGACACCGCGCTGCGCATGGTGACGATCGCCGACGCCGGCACCGCGAACTTGATCGTCAGCGACATCGTCGTCGGCGCGCCGTTCGAACTGGCGCCGGGCGGCAGTTGCGGCAGCACGCCGTTTGTGCTCACGCCGCAGGCGAGCTGCGTCGTGTACGTCGCGTACCGGCCGGCCGCGGCGGGCACGCACCAAGGCAGCCTGCAGGTCATGAGCAACGCCGCGCCCGTGACCGTATCGCTGACCGGGCAGACCGATTCCGGCGCCGCGACACCAACCGGCGCAGCCGACCCGACGAATGCGGGCTTCGGCGGCGCCGGCGCCGTCGGCGGCCTGGCCTTGTACGGTCTCGCGCTGCTCGCCGCACTGGGCGTACGCCGCCGCCGTGCGCGTTGAACCGGCTGCACCGATGATTCACCCCTTCAACCGTCAACGTACGAGGAACCCGTCGTGAAACTCCGTCATTTCGCCATCGCCGCCATCGTCGGCGCGTCGCTGCAACTGGGCGCGGCTGCGGCCGCCGAGGTCGGCCAGCCGGCGCCGAACTTCGATCTGCCGGGCACCCAAGGGAAGGTCAGGCTCGCCGACCTGCGCGGCAAGCTCGTCTACGTCGACTTCTGGGCGTCGTGGTGCAGCCCGTGCAAGCAGTCGTTTCCGTGGATGAATGAGATGCAGGCCAAGTACGGCGGCAACGGACTGCAGATCATCGGCATCGCCGTCGACAACAAGCGCGGCGACGCCGAGCAGTTCCTGAAGGAAACGCCGGCTGCCTTCACGGTCGCGTTCGATACGCAGGGAGAGACGCCGAAGAGCTACCGCATCAAGGGCATGCCGAGTTCCTATCTCGTGGCGCCGGACGGTCGCGTGATTTACGCTCACGCCGGATTCCGCGACGACGACAAGAAGGAACTCGAGGCGCGGATCCGGCAGGCATTGCCGAAGAAGCCGTAACGGGAGGACGCATGCGCATATCGAGGATCGTCCGGGCCGCCGTCGCGGCTGCGGCCGTCGTCGCGGCCGCCGGCTGCGCGGGATGGCAGCCGGTGCAGCCGTGGGAAAAGGGCTATCTCGCCAAGCCCGAGATGACTTTCGAGGCGGATCCGTTGCAGGCACGCTTCGAGCAACATACGTACTTCAGCAAGGAGAACGCCTCCGGCGGCTACGGCGTGGGCGGCGGCGGGTGCGGTTGCAATTGAGCCGGGACGAACGAGCGGAAGAACAGAGCGTGATCGAAAACGACAACGCCGCCGGGCAGGCGGGCGAGCGCGCGCCGGCGCGCGACAGGGATTCCGGCATGGCGATCATCGCCGCGGCGATGGCGCTGCCGGGCGTGGCGCTGGCGGAAAACGCGCCCGAGCAGGGACTCATCGGATTCAAGTACCTGTACTACAAAGACTACCAACCGGGGCTCGACCGCGTGCACGTCAGCAGCCCTTCGCTGTACGTGCTCACGCCGCTCGGCCGGCAGTGGTCGCTCGAAGGCTCGGTCGTGCGCGACGCGGTGTCGGGTCCGTCGCCGCGTTATCACTCGTCGATTTCCAGCGCCTCGCCGATGCAGGACGAACGCCATGCCGGCGACCTGCGGATCACGCGCTACTTCCGGCGCGCGGCGGTCGGATTTGGCGCGGCGCTGTCGCGCGAGGACGACTACGAGTCCAACGCGGTGAGTTTCGACGTGCGCCTGTCGAGCGACGACAACAACACGTCGATCGTCGTTGGCGCCGGCTACAGCGACGACACGATCAAGCCCAACGAATCCGGCGGCGGCAGCGTCACCAGCGACGAGAAGAAGAGGGTCAACGACTTCATCGTCGGCCTGACGCAGGTCGTCACGCCGCGCGACATCGTGCAGGCGAACCTGACGTACTCGCGCGGGCGCGGCTTCTTCAGCGACCCGTACAAGTTCCTCGACAACCGCCCGCGCGAGCGCAACCAGACCGCGCTGCTCGGCCGCTGGAACCATTTCTTCGTCGGACCGGGTGCGACGCTGCGGTCGAGCTACCGGTATTACTCGGACAGTTATCAGGTCAGGGCGCACACGGTCGGTATCGAGTGGGTGCAGCCGCTGCGGCAGCTCACGGTGACGCCCAACCTGCGCTACCACACGCAAAGCTCGGCCGACTTCTACGTCGATCCGATTCCCGGCAATCCGTTTCCGCCGGTGGTGTCGCTGCGGCCGCCGTACTACTCGGCGGACCATCGCCTGTCGGCCTTCGGCGCGGTGACCGCGGGACTGAAAGTCGCCTACGCGATCAACAAGGACTGGAGCGTCGACGCCAAGTTCGACTACTACGAGCAGCGCGGCGACTGGCGGATCGGCGGCAACGGCAGCCCCGGGCTCGATCCGTTCAAGGCGCAGTTCTATCAGGTCGGCATCTACCGGCGGTTCTGACCGCGCGGCATTGCTCATCGCGTTGGGG
>JBBIJJ010000059.1:0-17777 GCA_037446035.1 Burkholderiales bacterium | reverse complement strand
CCGCCGAGATCCCTCGCATTCGCTCGGGATGACAGCCCAGGGTCATGCCGAGCCGAGTTGCCCTTGTCATTTCGAGCCGGCTTCTGCTCGTCATTCCGCGCCGGCTTGCCCTCGTCATTTCGAGCCGAAGGCGAGGAATCTCCGGTAGCACACAGCGTCGAGATCCCTCGCCTACGGCTCGGGATGACAGACGGCCACACGGCCATCGCCGGCCACGGCGCGGCGCGCAGGTCAGGGGCAGCGAATGCGACCCGCATGACTTTCATCGCGAGGTCCCCGGCGTCACGCCGAGCGCATCGAGCGGTGGCTGTCGCATGTCCCGTCCCGCCATTCCGGTTGCGCCCGCGGTGTCCACGACGCTGCATCGGGTTTCATGCCACCGCCCGCGGCGCCCACGGATCCATGCCTTCCGGCACCTCGATTTCGCGCGGCTCGACCGGTCGCGGGGCAGCGCCGGCGGCGTGGCGCTTCAGTTGATAGACGTAGGCCAGCACCTGCGCGACCGCGGTGTACAGCGCCGCGGGGACTTCCGCGCCGATCTCGACGTGGCGGTACAGCGCGCGCGCCAGCGGCGGCGCTTCGAGCTGCGGCACCGCGTTCGCGCGGGCCAGCGCCTTGATGCGCTCGGCGACCGCGTCGGTGCCCTTGGCGACGACGACCGGCGCGCGGTGGCGGCCCTCGACGTATTTCAGCGCGACCGCGAAGTGCGTCGGGTTGGTGACGACCACGTCGGCCTTCGGCACCGCGGCCATCATCCGCTTGCGCGCCATCTCGCGCTGCGCGCCGCGGATGCGCGCCTTGATGTGCGGGTCGCCCTGCGTTTCCTTCTCTTCCTGGCGTGCTTCCTGCAGCGTCATCTTCAGTTGCTTGTGGTGCTCGAAGAGCTGGAACGGCACGTCGATCGCGCTGGCCACCGCGAGCGTCGCCGCAAGCAGCGCAAAGGCGGTCAGTGCGAGCCGGCCGAAGTGCGCGAGCGCCTGCGGCAGGCTCTCACCGGCGAGCCCCGCAAACTGCTCGATATGGCTCGTCACGTACCACGCACCCACGCCACCGAGTAGCAGCGCCACCAGCATGACCTTGGCCAGTTCCATCAACGCCGGCAGCGAAAACATCCGGCCGAAGCCCTTGATCGGGCTGAGACGTTCGAACTTCGGCGCGGCGGCCTGCGGCGCGAAGTTCCAGCCGCCGACCACAAGCGGGGCAGCCAGCGCTGCGAGCAGCATCGCCGCCACGAACGGCAGCACGGCCAGCAGCCCGGCACCGGCGAGCTCGGCCAGCCGCTCGGTCATGCGCGACGCATCGGTCGCAGCCGTGGCATCGAAAGTCAACCCGCGGGTGACGATGCGGCGCGCGGCGGCGAGCAGCGGCGCGGCCAGCGCGAAGAACAGCCCGGCGGCACCCCCCAGGATCAGCAGATGCGCCAGGTAGCGCGAGCGCGGCACCTGGCCTTCGCGGCGCGCGTCCTGAAGCCGTTTCGCTGACGGCGGTAGGTTGCGTTCCTGTGCGGACTGTTCCGATTCGGCCATGGTGGCGGTGGCCCGCGCGGGCGATCGCGCGAGCTTGGCCGCCATTATTCGAGCCGCATCACGGCCCAATCGTTTGATATCGGCCGCCGCGCACGTTTACTTTAGGGTGGACCCGCGCTGCGGCACGAGGCAGCCTTCAGAAACACCGGCAGTTGGCCGCGCGTGGCCCTTCCGATCCGACGCCGAGCGCGCCGCCGTACCGATCTCGCGCGTCGTTCCCAGCCGGTTTTTACGTGTCATTCCGAGCCGCCGGCGAGGAATCTCGTCGGATCGCTCGGCCGAGATCCCTCGCATTCGCTCGGGATGACGTGCCGGGGTCATTTCGAGCCGCTTTCGCCTCGTCATTCCGAGCCGTCCCGCTCTCGTCATTCCGAGCCGTCCCGCTCTCGTCATTCCGAGCGGTCCCGCTCTCGTCATTCCGAGCCGGTTCTCGCCTGTCATTTCAGAGACAGGGCGGTACCATCGTTGGGCATGGGCGCGCGTGACGCCGTGCCGATCACCCTCGCCATGCCGAAGCCTGGCGTTGAGCTAGGGCAAGGAATCTCTGGCACTCGCAACGCCGGGATCCCTGGCCGTGCTCGCGATGACGGGACGGCAGCCGCAAGCGCGACACGGCGCCCAGCATGACGCGGCGCTCCACGATCTGACGGACGCCGGCGCCGAGGCCGCCGCGATCGCGACAGCAGGGCACGGGATGATGCCGCCTCGCGGTCAGGCGGCGGTCTCGCGTGCAATCGCTGAATTGACCGCCGATCGCCATCCAATTGCAGCGCGCCCGACGCACGGGCTCAAGTGCCGCGTGCGGCCGCCGATTCCCCGGAACAACGCCCGCTCGGGCGCACCGCTCCGGGGAGCACGGCATGACCCGCCTCCAACTCGTCAAGCAACTGGCCGAATTCGCCACGCGCCCGCTCGCCGAGCAGATGCATCAGCCGCACGACGCGCCGCAGTCCGTGCCGGCGCCGGCACGCCCCACGGAGCTGTTCGTCTGGTTCGAGGACACCTCGGCGCGCACGCGCAACGGCAGCCGCGGGATCGCCGGCCTGCCCGAGTCGCTGCTGCCCTACGCGCACGGCATGCGCGTCGTCGAGCGGCGCTACGTCGAGGGGCACCTGCACCTGCTGTCGGCCGTACGCATCCGCTGCGACGACAAATTCGGCGAGCGCGTCGCCGCGCTGTACACGGCGGCGCTGTCGGTCGGTACCGTCGCCTGGATCGGCACCGGCACGCAGTACGCGCAGGCGTGGGCCGAAATGTATCCGTACGGCGGTCAGGCGCCCGCCCCCGACGTGCCCGACGCTCCGAGCGAGATCTGAACGATGCGAACGCGCTGACCCGCTGAACGCCGAATCCGCCCTGAACGCCGGGCCGGCCCGCAATCGCACCCGAATTAGGCGCGATTGCTTTTCCTTTTTGGTTCGTCGCCGCCGTGCCGTGACGGATAGAGTCGCCGCATTCGCCGGCTGTGGCCGGCTCGACGACGAATTCAAATGCGCAACAGCATGGCGGCGGGGGCCGCGCAGCGACCATCCAAGGTCGTGCCGAAGGCCGAAAATAAGTACCAGCAGGGCCTGGCCCTGATGCGACACGGCCGCTGGGACGAGGCCGCGCGGGCGTTCGAAGCCGCGATCGAGCGCTCGCCCAAGGATGCCCTGTTCTGGCTGAACCTGGCGCAGGCCCGGCGCAAGCTGGGCCGCGCCGAGAGCGCCATCGAAGCCGCGCGCCGCGCGGTAGAACTCGACCCCGATTCCGCGCTCGCGCGACGCATGCTCGGCCAGTGTCTGAACGAGTCCGGCCTGCATGAGCACGCGGCCGCCGCGCTCGACGCACGCGTCGGCACCGACGCGGAGCGGGCGACCGCACTCACCGAGCGCGGTCTGGCGTTGCAGAGAGCCGGACAGATGCGCGCTTCGATCGAACCGCTGCTGGAGGCAGCGCGTCTGGAACCGACCGCGATCAAGACGTACATCGCCCTCAGCGACGCGTTCAAGGGCCTGGACATGCCGGAGGCGGCGTGGGAGTGTCAGCGAACGGCGGTGGCGCTGGATGCGAACAACCCCTATCTGCTGTGCAGCCTGATCCACCTCGGCCTGTCGGCGTGCAAGTGGGAGGGCCTGAACGAGGCGACGACCCGGCTGGCCGAGTTGTGCGCGGCGGGGGCGGGCCCGGCGCCGGTCCCGTTCATGCACCTTTCGGTGCCTGGCGCCTCGGCGCAGCAGCACTTGCGCACGGCGCAGGCGCACTGCGCGCGCACCACCGGACACGTGCAGCCGCTGCCGCCGGTCGACGTCGCCCAGCGGCGAGCCGGCCGCATCCGCGTCGGCTACTTCTCCAACGACTTTCACAGCCACGCGACCGCCTATCTGATGGCGCGCGTGCTCGAACTCCACGATCGCAGCGCCTTCGAGGTGTTCGCGTACTCGTACGGACCGGATGACGGTTCGCCGATGCGCAGGCGTCTCGCGGCGGCCGTCGAACACTTCGTCGACGTGCAGCACGAAAGCGCGCGCACGACTGCCGAACGCATCCGCGCCGACGGCATCGATGTGCTGGTCGATCTAAAGGGCTACACGCTGAACGCGCGCACCGAAGTGCTCGCCTTCCGCCCGGCGCCGACCCAGGTCAACTACCTCGGGTATCCAGGGACGATGGGCGCGCCCTTCATCGATTACATC
Source organism: Burkholderiales bacterium (assembly GCA_037446035.1). GTDB lineage: Bacteria > Pseudomonadota > Gammaproteobacteria > Burkholderiales > Burkholderiaceae_F > DSNY01. The sequence goes on along the minus strand of JBBIJJ010000059.1, from coordinate 13,576 downwards.
GTCACGGACCAAGTGGTCACGCCGCCGAGCATGGCGGACGACTACAAGGAGAAGTTCGCCTACCTTCCCGACAGCTACCAGCCGAACGACGACACCCGGCCGATCGGCCCGCCGCCGCCGCGCGCGCAGTGCGGGCTGCCCGACGACGCGTTCGTCTTCTGCTGCTTCAACAACACCTACAAGATCACGCCCGAGATCTTCGATGTCTGGTGCCGCCTGCTGCAGGCCGTGCCGGACTCGGTGCTCTGGCTGCTGGACGCCAACCTGCAGGCGAAACACAACCTGTGGCGCGAGGCGCAAGCGCGCGGCGTGGCACGCGAGCGGGTGATCTTCGCGCCGAAGTGGCCGTACGAGCGCCACCTGCTGCGCATCCAGCACGCCGATCTTTTCCTCGACAACCAGCCCTATAACGCACACACGACGGCGAGCGACGCGCTGTGGGCCGGCGTGCCGATCGTCACTTTTCCGGGGCCGACATTCGCCGCGCGCGTCGCCGCGAGCCTGCTGCAAGCGGCGGGCGTCACGGAAACGATCGCCGCGTCGCTCGCCGAGTACGAGTCGATCGCCTTGCGCCTCGCGCGTGCACCGCAGGAGTTGGCATCGTTGCGCGCCAGGCTCTTGGCGAACCGCGGCACGTGCGCGTTGTTCGATAGCCGCAGCCTCGCGCGCAATCTGGAACATTTGTACGAGCGGATGTTCGAGCGCTGGCGCAGTGGGCAGCCGGCCGATCACCTGCTTCCGGTACAACGCGGCCCGGTGGGCGCGTTGATCTGCGACGAGACCCGCAGGGAAAACACCGGCAGCGCGCCGCCACACATCCGAAGCGAACGCACGGCTGCGTCACCGACCACCTCGCCCGCGAGCCCGGACAACCGCCAACTGGCGAAGCTAAGAACGGCGTTGAGCCTGCGTCCGTACGACGCGTCCGTGCAGTCGGCCTACGAGTCGGCCCTGACGCTGCGCCGTGAAGCCGCGCGCCCGGACGCGATCGGATTGATCATCACCTGCGAGAACTACTTCGAGCGGGCGCTCCGGCTGCACGCGAAGCTGTCGGCGCTGAACGTCCTTGCCTTGCGGCTCGTGGTCGGACGCGGCGCCAATGTCCCAGCGCACGCCGACCTCGTGGAAGTCGACGCGCCCGACGACTACGAATCGCTGCCCAAGAAAGTCCGCTCGGCGTTTCTCCACGCGTACGAGCGCTACGGGTGCGCGGTGTTCAAAATCGTCGACGATCTGCAGATCACGGACGGCACCCGCTTTGTCGACGATGTGCGAGCGCTGATCAGAGGGGCCGTCGACTACGCCGGGTTCGAGGTCGGTTCCCCCGACCATGATCGCACCTGGCACTGGAACAAGTGCCGTGATGCGGTGCTGAACCGGATGCCGTACGGGAAGCGGTTTCGCGGGACGTGGGCCCAGGGACCCTTTTACTACTTGTCCGCGGCCGCGCTGCGCGCCTTCGCTCTCGCCTCGCTGCGCTTTCCGTCCGAGATGGACGGGGAGCTGTACGAAGACAAATTCGTCGGCGATACGCTGCGCGCCGAGGGCATCCGGCTTGCGCCGCTGCCGGCCGGGGCCGCCGGCGTCGCCGCCGACAACTTTGCGGCCGCACCGCGCGTCGCACCCGCTGCGCCACGGGCAGCGAGCACGATGTCGCCGTGGGCCGCTCAGCGACTCGCACACGCCTGCCCCGCCGAGCGCGCCGATCGGCCGCTCGCGGTTGCCGTCGTCACGCCCTACTACAAGGAAGATCGGCGTCTGATCGAACGTTGCATCGAATCGGTTCGCGCTCAAACCTACGCAGCCACCCACTTCGTCGTTGCCGACGGTTTCGCGCAAGCCTGGCTCGACGGCGCGGGCGTGCGACATCTGCGGCTCGATCTTGCACATGCGGACTTCGGCAATACGCCGCGCGCCATCGGCGGCCTGCTCGCGGTCAGCGAAGGTTTCGACGCGGTGTGCTTCCTCGATGCCGACAACTGGCTTGAGAAGGATCACGTCGCCGCGTGCGTCGCCGCCGCGCTCGACGGATCGCGACCCGACTACGTGGTCGCGCGGCGGCGCTTCGTGCGCATGGACGGATCGGTGCTGCCCGTCGAAGCGACTGAGGACGATCGACACGGCCACGTCGACACGAACTGCCTGTTCCTACTCCGCGGCGCGTTTCACGCGATCGCCCGCTGGGCGACGATGCCGCGGCCGCTCGCCAGCATTGGCGATCGGGTGTACGTAGCCACGCTGCGCTCCGAGGGGCTGCAGGCCGTTCGGATCGACCGGGTGACCGTCAACTATCTGTGCACGTGGGCGCCCTTGTTCCGCCTGGTCGGTGAAGAACCCCCTGCGTACGCCAAGCCGAACGTCGACGCGACGTCAGCGATCGAGTGGTGGAAGTCCGCAAGAGCCGAAGCCGGCGGCATCGTCGATCGGTTGATCGGCGCGCCGATTGCACCCGCCTAGTCGGATCGCCGCCGCGTCGAATCGAGGGCCGGGCGACCGCCGATCAAACAAGGAGCATCGAGGCATGAACACGACGTCATCGACCGGTTCCAGCACGGCCCGCGCGATCGCGAGCAAGATCGAAGCCAACGACATGAGCGGTGCGCGCGCGCTGCTGATGTCCGCGTTTGTCGCGAGTCCGCGCGACCCGGAGCTGATCTCGCTCGCTCAGCGCGTGCCGGACCTGTACGCAAAGGAGTTCTACGACGAGCAGCACGCCGGCTCGCTGGCGTCCGCTCGCCGCATCCTGTCCATTCTGCGGGAGCATTACGCGTTTGCACGGGTGTGCGACTTCGGCGCCGGAGTCGGAACGTGGCTGCGTGCGGCGTACGAGCTCGGTGCAACGCAGTTGGCCGGATTCGAGGGCCCTTGGGCGCTGGACCACCCGGAGCGCTTCGAGGAGGCGGCTTATTTCCCCGTCGATCTCAACGAGTCGATCGAGGTGACGGAGCCCTTCGACCTGGCGATCAGCGTCGAGGTTGCGGAACATCTGTTGCCGGAACGCAGCGAGTCGTTCGTTCGCGATCTGTGCCGCGCTAGTCATGTTGTGCTGTTCGGCGCGGCGCTGCCGCGACAACCGGGCGACGGCCACATCAACTGCCGGCCGCATGCCTTCTGGGTCGAGCAATTCCGCCGCAACGGCTACGTGTGCCTCGACGCGTTCCGGCCCCACGTCTGGACGGATCCTGCAGTGGAACCGTGGTATGCACAGAACTGCTTTTTGTTCGTCGCCGATGAACGGCGACACGAGTTCGCCGCGCTGCGCGCGGCGACCTTGTTCGACGTCTATCACCCGCTGCTGGTCAACGGCTTCGTGCTCAGCGATCATCGGGCGGGTGCACTCGACCCCGCGCCAGCAGGGCGCGCACCGCGAGCGACACCGCTGTCGTCGGTCTCGTCGTCGCGCGCGGACGATCGGCCGGAAACGGCCTCGTGCGGGCCGGCCGCAGCGGCGGCACCGATGCGGGCGGATGCGCCAAGGCACTGGTGCCGGATCGTGATGAACCAGGCCACGCACGACGCAATCGCGGCGCTGCCGGTCGAGCGGTTCGACGTGCTCGAGATATCGGGCACTGCGTGGCGGCAGCTCGCCTTCCGCTCATACAGGAGCGTCGCCTATCCGCACTTCGACATCTGTCGGGACGTTCTGGCGCAGTCCTTCGACCTGATCATCGCCGAACAGGTCTTCGAGCATCTGCGCCATCCCGCCCGCGCCGCCGCCAATGTCCTGCGAATGTTGAAACCGGGCGGGTACTTCCTCGTCACGACGCCGTTCCTGATCCGGTTTCACCCGGAACCGCCTGACCTGTGGCGCTGGAGCGCCGACGGTCTGCGCGCGTTCCTTGAGGACTGCGGGTTCGTCGACGTCGAAACCCGGTCGTGGGGCAACCGGAATTGCGTCGTCGCGAACCTGTCGGACTGGGCCGCATACCGACCCGGCGACGATCTGTCAAACGATCCGCGGTTCCCCGTCGTCGTTTGGGGAATCGCCCGACGCGAGCGCTAGGACCGCAATCGCGTCCTGGCGCAGCCGGCTGCGGCGCCGGACGACTTTCTGCCGCTACGCCACCCGCTTGCCGCCGGCGACCTTGCGGTTCTCCGCGTCGATCTTGTTGACGTAGCGCTGCAGCATCAGGTGCGCCTGCGGCGCCATGTCGACGAACTCGCAGCCGCAGCGGCGCGCGCGTTCGTCGCGCGGGACCTGCTCGATGTGCCGCACGTTCAGGCTCACCGACACCGAGCCGACGCCGGGTAGATCCAGGTAGCAGTGGTCGATGACCTTGCCGGTCGGCAGCTCGAACTTCTCCGGGTAGGTCAGCACGGCCAGGCCGCCGACGCTGATGTCGAGCACGCGCAGCGACTCGTACTGCTTGGAACCCTCGCCGTACGGCACCAGACACGTCGCCGGCTTCGACAGCGGCGGGCGCACGCGAAAGAAGTCACGCCGTTGCAGCCGCAGCAGCTGGTCGGGCAGCGGCACGCGGAACGCGGGCTTGTTCTCGAAACTGGTCGCCTCCGCGATGCGCGCGGTGAACTGCAGCTTGACGTTGTCGAGAAAGCCGACGAAGACGATCTGCTTGGACGCGAGCAGGCGCTTTTGCGCGAGTTCGTCGGATGCGCTGTCGAAGATCACCTCCTCGAACCCTTCGTTGACCTCGAGCAGCGCGGTGACCACGAAGCCCGGCCCCTGGTCGAAGTACGCGGTGATCAGCACGCCTTCGTCGCGCAACTGGCGCAGCATCGCCGCGATCTCGACCTGCGAATAGACGGCGAACCGCTCCAGTTCCGGCGATTCCGGTTCGGGAAAAGGCGAGGTCATGCCCACGGTCTGCTTCCTTTCGACGGCGCTATGTGTCCGGCGCGGCGCGTTGCTCGAGCCGGTAAACCCACGCGAGCACTTCGGCGACGGCGACGTACAGCGCCGGCGGGATGTGCGCGTCCAGATCGAGCTGCATCAGCAGCGACACCAGCTCGCGCGATTCGTGCACGGGCACGCCCGCGGCGCGCGCGCGTTCGATGATTTCATCGGCGACGTAGCCCTGCCCTTTAGCGACGAGCCGCGGCGCCCGCCCGGCCTGGACGTCGGCGGCCTCGTAGGCGAGCGCGGCGGCACGGCGGTCCGGGTTCGGCGGCGAGGCATTCATGCGCGATCCTGCGCCATGCCCGCGCCGGTCGATGGCGTCGACGCGCCGGGTTCGAGTACGTGCAGCAGCACCGGCGTCAGGCCATGCGCTTCGAGACTTGCGCGGAACTCGGGCAGCGCCGCGGTCAGCGCATCGTGTCGCGCGGACTCGAAGGTCGCCGCGATCGTCTCGCCGGCGAGTCGCACACGCGCGACCAGTCTGCCGAGTCGCGGCAGATCGAGCGTCAGCGTCGCGTTGAACACGGTCGCGGCGGCTTCGTCGGCGGCGGCCTGCGGCGAGTGCGGCCGTTCGCGACCGATTTCGATCGTCGCCGCCTGTCCCGGCCAGGCCGGCCCGTGCAATACGACGGCCTGCTGTTGCAGCGCCTGCAACTGCGTGGCCACGCGCGCAGCCGGTGCAACCTGTCCTTCCGCGGCCCGCAGCTGCAGCAGCTCCTGCGCGATCGACTCGTCCGCGCGTTCGCCGCGCGTCCACTGCGCCAGGTGCGACTCGAAGAACAGTCCGCTGCGCTCCAGCGTCGAGCGCAGCCGTTCGGCGATCGCGCGCACGGGTGCGGTCGGCTCGGGCGCCGGCAGCAGCGGCCGCGCGAACGCCACCGGCGCCGGCGCGCGGTCGCCTTCGAACGCGCGCCCGTGCGCGCGCGCCGCACCCGATCCCGCCAGGGCGACGGCCGCGGCGGCGGATGCCTGCGCGCTGACGGCCCACGCGCGCGCCGCGGCGGCCGCCTCGTTGGACGCCGCGGGTGCAGTGCCCGGCAAAGGCGCGGCGGGCGCGGGCGGCTGCGCGGCGGCCGGCCGGCCGAGCAGCGCAAGCAGCGCATCGCGCAGCGTTGCGGGAATCGCGAGCTGGCGCAGGCCAACGTCGATCCGTGCCGCGCCCGCGCCCGGCGGCAGCACCAGGATCGCCTCCTTGCCGGCCGCAGCCAGCGCGCGCAGATCGGCGACGAGCTGGCTGGGGGCCTGCGCGAGCCGGCCCTGGCCTTCGAGCTGCGGAAGCAACGCGCGCAGGTTCACGACGATCCGCTCGGCGCCGGCGCGCACGTCGTTCGCCGGGCCGACGCGACGGGCAAGCGCGGCGATCGTTCCAAGGTCCATCGCGTGGTCGCGCTCAGCGCCGAGCGCGCCGCAGCCCGCGCAGCGGCAGCACGAGCCGCTCGAGCTGACGCTGCCAGGGCTCGGCGCGCGCGCGGATTTCGGCGTCGTCGGCCAGGATGCCGCGCAGCAGCTCGATGCGGCGGCGTTGTTCGGGCGCGCTCAGGCGTTCGGTCCGGTGCGCCGCCTTCAGTTCGGCGATCAGGTCGCGGCAGCGGTCCTGCAGGCGTGCCACCTCGTCCCAATCCTCGCTGCGTGCGGCGGATCGCATTCTTCGGCTCGCCTGCGCGATCGCTTCGTAGCGCTGGATCAGCCGCGGCGCGCCGTTGGACGCGCGCGCCGCGATCCCCCCGCCATCGTCCGGTGCACACATGGACGGCGTGCTCCTCGCATCGGACTCAGGCGGTGGCGACCACGCGGCGTACCGGGCCGGTGCTCGCGTCATCGAAAAAGCGCGCCGCCGGCGGTGCCGGCAAACCCACGGTCGGCGGCGGCGCGGGTGCAGCGACCTGCGCTGGTGGGGCTGCGGCCGCCGCCGCGCGATGCCCGATCTGCGACCAGGCATCGCGCAGATCGGCGAGCAGGCGGGCGACTTCGTGCAGCGCGCGGTGATCGTTATTCAGATTGGCCTGCAGCAGCCGCAGGCAGGCATAGTCATACAGCGCGGCGAGTTGCCGGGCGAGCGGGCCGCCGGCTTCCTTGTCGAGGCTCGCCTTCAGCCCTTCCTCGACGATGCGCACAGCCTTGCCCAGCGCCTGACCTTTTTCGGCGATGCGCCCCGCCGCAATGTGCGCTTCGGCTAGCCGGATCGACTCCAGCACGCCGTCGAAGAGCATCAGCACCAGACGATGCGGATCGGCCGCGGCAACGCTGCTGTCGACGCTGACTTGCCGATAGGCCTGGGTACCGTATCCGTTCATTCTTCCCTCGCGCTCGTTCGATCGGTACCCGAACTATCGGTCGACTGCATGACGAAGTTGAATCGGCATGGCGGTTGAAACAACGATGCGACGCGGCTACTTCTGCGGATTGATCGACGGCAATCCGGCCAGCGCGTTGCCGAGCGCGAGGCTTTGCTGCTGGCGCGACGCAACCAGCGCGTCGAGCTTGCTGAACTGCGTGATCAGCCGCCGCTCGATCGTCGCCAACCGCGCTTCGAGCCGCTCCTGCTGCTGATCGAGCGTGCGGATCGACGCGCGCAGCCCTTCTTCGCGCGCCGTCAGCGCGCCGTCGACGCCGACCGCCGCATCGATCACCGATCGCAACCGCACCGCGAAGCCCTGCTCGCCCTCGACGGTCGAGGTCGCGGCGAACAGCCGCGTCACGCGGGCGCTGTCGGCGGCGAGCGCGTCGCCAAACTTCGTTTCGTTCAGCCGCAACGTACCGTCGCGCTGGACCTCGAGCCCGACTTCGGACAGCCGCGTGTAGTCGCCGGGGGCGGCGGTCATCGTGCCGCGGATGATCGCGCGCACGCCGTTCTGGATCTGGCGCAACACCGATTCGCCGTTGAGCACCGCCGCGGTCTTGGTGTTGGGGTCGTAGCGGGTCAGCTCGGCGATCAGTTTTTCGACATCGTTGTAGGCCTTGACGAAGTCGTTGACCGACTTCTTGACCGCGTCGGCATCCAGCGCGACGGTGATCTCGGCGTCGACCGTCGTGTTCGGCGGCGAGCCGGCCGGCGGCGCCTTGGCAAGCACGAGCGTGACACCTTCGATCACGCCGGTCACCGTGTTCGACGCCGACGTCAGTGCCAGCCCGTTGACGCTGAACTGCGCATCCTGCGCGGCCTGGTTCTGCGTGAACGCCAGCGCCGACAGGCCGGCATCGACTTGGATCTGAAAGCCGTTGGCGGCACCGGTCTGCTTCGAATTGAGCACCAGCCGCGTCTGCCCGCCGTCGTTGACGAGCGAGGCGCGCACGCCGATGTTGGCGGCGTTGATCTCGTCGCGGATCTCGGTCAACGTGCCGGTGCCCGAGTCGCCGACCGCGATGGTCGCGAGCACGGTGGTGCCGTCGGCGCTGCGGATCGTCAGCGTGCCGCTGCCGACGTCGGTCGTCGGCGTGGCAAACGCTGCCGAAGCGTTGGACTGGCCCCGCGCCAGGCGCGTCACGGCGATTGCGTACGTGCCGAGCTGTGCCGCGCCGCTTGCGGTGGCGGTTGCGCCCTCGCCGCTGGCGCTCGCCTTGGCCGCGCCGAACGTATCGGTGCGGCGCAAGGCCGCGGCGGCCGACTGCAGCGCGTCGAGCGCGCTTTTCACGCGCCCAAGCGCGGTCAGCCGCGACTGGATCTGCGTTTCGCGCTGCTGAAGCTGAACGAGCGGCTTGCGCTCGACCGTCATCAACCGGCTGACCAGCGATGCCACGTCGATCGCACCGCCGCCGATGCCACTCGTTGCCATGTCGGATCGTCCCTATCGTTGAGTGCCAGCCGAGCCGATGTCACGTGCCGCAAACGCGCCGGCCCTTCGCTCTGCACAGGTCTTTCTCATTCGCTCCAAGCCAACCCAAGGCTCGTTCGCGCCGGGATCTGTCGCATTCTTTCCGCATACACCCAGGGGCCGCCCCGAGCCACGCCCCTGAGCCGGGGCGACAAATCTCCGCGGCTTGCGAGGACGGGATCCCTCGCATTCGCTCGGGATGACAACATCGCGACGTTCCCGCAGCCGTTTCTGCCTACTGACCATTTCTTATCCTCGTGACACGTGCCAACCGCCTGGCGCCCGCATGCGTGAGCCCTCGTCATTCCGAGCCAACGGCGAGGAATCTCCGCTGCTCGCAGTGCCGAGATCCCTCGGCTTCGCTCGGGATGACGCAACCGGCGACAGCCAGCGCGAAGCGAACTCGCAAGGTGGGGGGTCACGAGGTTGCGCAATCCTCAATAGTCGTCATCACGAGTCCGCGTCTCCGTCACTGCAAGCGCAACGCTTCGCCACACCGAGCGCCGGCCCTGAGCCGCGGTGAGGGATCCGTGGCACCCGCCCGCCGGGATTCCCCGCGCCGCGCGGTCCGATGCGCCCGGCTCTCGGCGCCGGCGCGCATACGCAACGGCATCCTCCTGCGACCTCGAAATGCTCGATCGCCGCACCGCGCCGTCGCGCCCTACGCGTCGGCGCGCAACAGCGCACCCGCCGCAGATTCCTCGGCCAGCGCGCGCGCGATTGCCAAGGCTTCGTCCGAGGGAATCTGCCGCAGCACTTCGCCGGTGTGCTTGTCGATCAATCTAACGATGACGCGCCCGGCGTCTTCGTCGAATTCGAACGTCAATTCGCTGGCTTTTTGCGCGAGCCGGCGATTGGCTTCGGCGATGGCGCGGCGGACCTGTTCGCCGGCGGCGCGGTCCGCGGTCTCGGCTGCGACCGGCGCGCGCACTGTGGCCGCGTCAAGCCGCCCGGCGCTGCGCACCAAACCGGCAGCCGGCACCGTGCGCGCTTGCACGACGCGGTCGACCGGATCGATGTTCATCGCGCGACCTCCGATTGACGTCGGCTTGAATGCACCCTCTTCGCCACGCTATTCGGCACGCATGCGCGCCGACTTGATGCCGCGTGTGCAAAAAGGGGGCCCGTCCGAGCCCCCCTTTCCTTGCACCGCGGCCCCGATCGGCCGCAGTCAGCCGAAGCCCGCTTAGCCGCGCAGCAGCGACAGCACGTTCTGCGGCATCGCGTTGGCCTGCGCCAGCATCGCCACCCCGGCCTGCTGCAGGATCTGCGCGCGGGTCAGCGCCGCGGTTTCGGCGGCGTAGTCGGCATCCATGATGCGGCTGCGCGAGGCCGAGATGTTCTCGACCGCGACGCTCAGGTTGCCGATCACCGATTCGAAGCGATTCTGCACGGCACCGAAGTCGGCGCGCTTGCTGTTGACCGCGTCCAGCGCCGCGTCGATGTCCGTGATCGCAGCCTGCGCGGTCGAGACGGTCGTGATGGAACCGTTGGTCGCGGAGCCGATCGACGCGTTCGCGTTGAACGCCGTCGTGCCGAGATTGATGCCGACCTGCTCGACCGTGGTGGCGTTCGGGCTGACCTGGAACGTCAGCGTGCCGGTCGACGTGAACAGGTTGGTCCCGTTGAACGTCGTGTAGGACAGCACGCGCTCGATCTCCTCGCCCAACTGCGCGTATTCGGCGTTGAGGCTCGCGCGGTCGGTCGAGCTGTTGGTGGCGTTGGCCGACTGCACGGCCAGCTCCCGCATCCGCTGCAGCGCTTCGGTCACTTTGCCGAGCGCGCCTTCCGCCGTCTGCGAAAGCGAAATGCCGTCGTTGGCGTTGCGGATCGCGACATTCATGCCGCGCACCTGCGCGTTCATCCGCTCGGCGATCGCCAGACCCGCGGCATCGTCCTTGGCGCTGTTCACGCGCAGACCGGAGGACAGCCGCTGCACGGCCATGGCCATCGCCGACTGCGACGCGTTCAGGTTGCGTTGCGCGTTCAGCGACATGATGTTGGTGTTGATGATTTGAGGCATGACAAGCTCCTTTCCTGGTTCATCGAAAAGCAGCCGCTTCGACAGTCGGCGCTTTCACCTTTGCCCAAGCGGCTGCGCTTCTTCTCGAAGGCTTCCGCAGTCACGCGGACGACTGCGCCGCGCTAGATGGCTTATCGGTGGGGGCTTCGTCGAACTTTAGGCAACGCGGCTTCGCGGTCTACCGAAGTCAAGGGATAAAGTCGGCGAAAAGCGCGGCCGGCGGGGTGCAATTCGGCGCACTGCGCGCGTGACCCCGTCCCCACGCGGCGATCGCGCACTTGCGAACGCGCGGCCGCGGTCCCGCCCGTAGCGGGCCGGCCAAAGCTCGTGCCGAGACGATCCCTCGCCGCCCGATCGCGTGACGCCCTGCTCCGCACGGTCTGTGTTGGCGAGGCAGACGCAGGTTCCGTCCTTCATCGGGAGCGCTGCGTCTTGGAAAGGCGTTCACCTCGTTCCGAGCGATGTTCCCTCGCTCTCGAGCGATGTTCGTGTCGCGCCGAGCGACACTCGCGTCGTGGCGAAGACTATTCACGTGGTCCCGAGCGTTTCTCAGGTCGTGCCGAGCGTTGCTCACGTCGCGCCGAACGATGTTCGCGCCGTGGCGAGCGATGTTCATGTGGTCTCACGGTTGCTCGCGTCATCTCGAGTGGTCCGCACGTCATCCCGAGCGAAGCGAGGGATCTCGGCGTTGCGCGCGGCTGAGATTCCTCGCCCCGGCGCAAGGCCGGAGCTCGGAATGACACGAGGGGGGGTCGGCGGCTGTCGTGGAGCGACGCGCTACGCAACACACCATAGAAGCACACTCCGACCACACCCCGCTGCCGCAGGAGGTGGAACGGAGGCGGGATTTCGCGACGCACCGCGTCGCGCCGCCGCAGCGACGCGCGCCTGCCAGCGCGCGGCTACACGTCCAGACCCGCCCGCTCGCTGCCCGGCACCACACGCGTCGAAGCAAAAAAAGCGCGCCGAGGACCGTAGTCGCTGCGGCGCGCAGGGCGGGGGAGGAAACCGTTACTGCTTCAATTCGAATTCGTGTGTGCTGCGGCGCCGGCCTTCCGCTCGGCGCCGCCTGCCGCCGGCACGCGATCCTCACGAATCTGCGTACCGATTGCGCGACCACACGTCCTTGGGTTTCGGCACACCCGCGGTGAACTTGAGCCCCGTCGTTGCGGCGGCGGTGCGCGCTGCGGTTTGCGGCGCGCGCACCGGGCAGCGGCAGCGGGTCCGAGGCCGGCACTGTAGGAATCCGCCCTACACGCCGCTGCGCGGGGATCCGACAAGGCTTTTGGAAGGCGCCCGATTCATCGGAATTCGGCGCTTCCACACAATGGCCTCACTTCGCAGCGCAATTCGGGCGATCGCAACGCCCGCCAATCAGGAGAGGCAGCCATGAGCAACAGCAATCCGACCGTCAACGAACAACTGCTGGAGGAAGTGCGCGAGGTCAACCTGGCCTATCTGGTGCTCGCCCAGCACATGATTCGCGCCGACCGCGCGCAGGCGATGTACCGGCTCGGCATCTCGGAAGAGGTCGCCAACAGCGTCGAACAGTTGACGCCGTCGCAGCTGATGAAGATCGCCGGCGCGAACCAGCTCATCTGCCGCTTTCGCTTCGACGACGACATCGTCTGGAACCTGCTGACCAGCCACTCGAAGTCGAAGGCCACGGGCACCGGCGCGGTCGCCGGACTGCACGCGAACATCGTCATGGCGGGTCAGATCGCGAACGTTGCCTGAGGCCGCGTCCGCGATCGCATCGAGGCGAACGAGGCGGCACCGCCGCTGCCTGCCACCCCGACAAGGGTTGAACGAAAGCAAAGAGGAACGCCATGCGTATCAAGAGCATCGTCACCGAAAGTCGCCAGATCCAACGCGCGATCGCGCTGATCAAGCTGGGCGCGCGGCTACAGGTGCTGGAGTCCGAGACCGACCTGTCGTATGAGCGCCTGCTGCGGCTGTACAAGGAAGTGCAGGGCGAGTCGCCGGCACGCGGCATGCTGCCGTTTTCGACCGACTGGTTCATGACGTGGCAGCCGAACATCCACTCCTCGCTGTTCCTGAACATCTACGAGTACCTGAACAAGACGACCGAGCTCGAGGAGATCGACGCCATCATCAAGGCCTACGAGCTGTATCTCGAGCAGATCCGCGCGCAGAACCTCGATCCGCTGCTGTCGGTTACGCGCGCGTGGCGCCTGGTCAAGTTCGTCGACGCCGGCATGGTGACGCTCACGCCGTGCTGCAAGTGCGGCGGCAAGTTCGTCACGCACACCTTCGAGCTGACGAAGAACTACGTGTGCGGCCTGTGCGAGCCGCCGGCGCGCGCCGGCAAGGGCAGGGGCAGCGTGCGCAGCGAAGAAGCGGTCCACTGATCCGAATCCGGTCGCGCCGCTCGACCGGCCAAAAAAAAGCGGCTCCTCCTGGTTTTCTCCTCCGACCTTTGCCCGGCTTCTGGCCGGGCTTTCTTTTGCACGCGGCACGTGCACCCGGCGCAGGTCGTCGCGGCGAATGCCGGGAACGGATCCAGCCCCGGACACTTCACGAGGTCGCCCCTCGTGGGTGTGCGCTCCGTCCCGGCGAGCCGGCACGCCTGGACCGCGGGGTGCCGACCCGATCCGTATCGCCGGTTCTGCGGGGATTGGCGCGGCCGCTCTGCGGGTCGTGAGGCGCCTGCCTCTGGTGCAGAGCGCCGGCTCACGCCGGCGCGACGGTTTCTGTCGCCGAAACTCGCCGCGCCGGTCGCCACTGCGCGCTCAGAAGGTGTGAATCTTTCTGCTGCGCGGCCCGCTGGCGTCGTTGCGCGCTGCTCGGGCCTCGCCTATCTACTTGATATGTCTCGGCCCTGCGGCTGCGTGCGCCTAGCCAGCGGCCCGCTCGCGACGA
>JBBIJJ010000058.1:0-17891 GCA_037446035.1 Burkholderiales bacterium | reverse complement strand
CTGAGCGGGTGCAGCTTCCATCCGGGCATGTTCATGCCTGCCGGACCGCCCGCGTCGTTCAACTGCCGCAACTGGCGTGCGAGCCGAGGGGCGAACTCGGCGCGCAGGCCGGACAAGGATCCGTGGCGCCAGAACCGCGCAAGGCCTTTGTGCCGGAAGTTCAGGATCACGCGCACTTGTAAACCGCAGCTTTACACTTGTCAACAAGATGGCCGATCACTTCGTCAGGTTCGAGGTGCCGCAGCCGCTGCGGTAGCCTCACGCACGTGCGACGAGCAAGTCGAGCCCTCGCGCTGCTGGGCGCCCGGGCCGATTTGCCTGCCAAACGCACGCAGGTGCGTGTTGCGCGCGGGGCGGGTGGCGGTGGGGCACGTTCGTCCCCTGGACCCGCTCGCGCTCGTAGGCGCTCAGGGCGATTTGCCGGCCAAACGCACGCAAATGCCCAGTCCCACCCCCTGGACCCCCTCGCGCTCGTAGGCGCTCGGGGCGATTTGCCGGCCAAACGCACGCAGGTGCGTGTTGCGTGCGGGGCGGGTGGCAGCGGGTTGCGATCGTCCCCTGGACCCCCTCGCGCTCGTAGGCGCTCGGGGCGATTTGCCGGCCAAACGCACGCAGGTGCGTTTGGCTTTTCGGCAAATCGTCCCGCCGACAGGAATCGAACCTGTATCTGAGTCTTAGGAGGACCCCGTTCTATCCATTGAACTACGGCGAGCGCGCCGAGTATACGAGGCGCACCCGTCGAGCGTCGTGCGTGCTCAAGCGGCGGGCATGCAACGGCAAGCCCCATGGCGGCGCGACTTAGCGCGAATCGGGAAGGGTTTATCCACACCTTCTGTGGATAAAATCCGCTCCCCGCTTCGTCCAGTCTGCCGAACCGCCGGATGACTTCATCGCGCGCCCGCTCGCCCCGCATCGCCGCAGAATATGCAGAGGCGTCGATCCGCGTTCTCAAGGGGCTCGAGCCCGTCAGGCAGCGCCCGGGCATGTACACGCGCACCGACAGCCCGCTGCACATCGTTCAGGAAGTCATCGACAACGCCTCCGACGAAATCCTCGCGGGTTTCGGCCGCCATATCGACGTGACCGTGCACGCCGACGGCAGCGTCAGCGTCGAGGACGACGGCCGCGGCATTCCGGTCGGCCTGCATCCCGAAGAAAAGCTGCCGGTCGTCGAGATCGTGTTCACCCGGCTGCATGCCGGCGGCAAGTTCGACAAACGGGCCGGCGGCGCCTATTCGTTCTCCGGCGGACTGCACGGCGTGGGGGTGTCGGTGACGAATGCGCTGTCGTCGCGACTCGACGTCACTGTCTGGCGCGACGGCAAGGTGCACACGATCAGTTTTGCCGACGGCGAGGTGCGCGAGAAGCTCGCCTCGCGCCCGGCGCGGGCCGGCGAGAAAGCCAGCGGCACGCGCGTGCGCGTCTGGCCGAACCCCAAGTACTTCGACAGCGCGCAGATCCCGGTCGACGAACTTGAGCGTCTGTTGCGAAGCAAGGCGGTGCTGCTGCCGGGCACCGAGGTGAGCCTGACCGTCGAGCCGCCCGCCGGGCGCAGGGCCTCGCGCAGCAGCGAAGGTCCCGAGCGCAGCGAGGGCGTTGCCGACGACGAGCGGAAAGCCGGCCGCGTGCAGCGCTGGCGCTACGACGGCGGGCTGCAGGAATATCTGCTTGCCGCGATCGGCGGCGAACCGATCGTTCCGTTGTTCGAGTCCGACGGCTACGCGCCGGCCGACGACGAGACCTTCGCCGAAGGCGAGGGTGCGCATTGGGTGCTGGCGTGGACCGAAGAGGGTCCGCTCGCGCGCGAGTCGTACGTAAACCTGATCCCCACACCGGCGGGCGGCACGCACGAGGCGGGGCTGCGCGAGGGCGTGTTCAACGCGCTGCGCGCATTCATCGACGCGCATTCGCTGCTGCCCAAGGGCGTCAAGCCGCTGCCCGAAGATGCCTTCGCGCGCGCCAGCTTCGTGCTTGCGGCCAGGGTGCTCGATCCGCAGTTCCAGGGGCAGATCAAGGAGCGGTTGAACAGCCGCGACGCGGTGCGTCTGGTGGCCAGTTTCGTCAAGCCGCAACTGGAGTTCTGGCTCAACCAGCACCCGGACTACGGACGCAAGCTCGCCGATCTGGTGATCCGGCAGGCGCAGGCGCGTGCGCGCGCCGCGCAGAAGATCGAGAAGAAGAAGGGCTCGGCGGTCGCGGTGCTGCCGGGCAAGCTCACCGACTGCGAATCGACGGAGATCGCGCGCAGCGAACTGTTCCTGGTCGAGGGCGATTCGGCCGGCGGCTCGGCCAAGATGGGGCGCGACAAGGAGTTCCAGGCGATCCTGCCGCTGCGCGGCAAGGTGCTGAACACCTGGGAGGTCGAGCGCGACCGGCTGTTCGGCAACGCCGAAGTGCACGACATCGCGGTCGCCATCGGCGTCGACCCGCACGGACCGGACGACGAGCCCGATCTGTCCGGGCTGCGCTACGGCAAGATCTGCATCCTGGCCGACGCCGATGTGGACGGCGCCCATATCCAGGTGCTGTTGCTGACGCTGTTCTTTCGCCACTTTCCGAAGCTGATCGAACGCGGCCACGTGTACGTCGCGCGTCCGCCGCTGTACCGCGTCGACGTGCCCGCGCAGGGCAGACGGCCGGCGCGTCGGCTGTACTGCCTGGACGACGAGGAGCTGCACGCGACGCTCGACAAGCTCGTCGACGAAGGGGTGCGGCAGGGCAGTTGGAGCATCGCGCGCTTCAAGGGCCTGGGCGAGATGAGTGCGGAGCAGCTATGGGAGACGACGATGAATCCAGATACGCGGCGGCTGCTGCCGGTGGCGCTCGGCGACGTGCCATTCGATGCGACCGCCGCCGTGATGACCATGCTGATGGGGCGCGGCGAGGCCGCGCAGCGGCGCGTCTGGCTCGAAGAACACGGCAATGAGGTCGAAGCGGACGTGTAGGGCGGCCGCTATTTCGCGTTTCGACGGCGCCGGCCGGACTAGCATCGGTGCGACGCCGTGGATGCTTCGGTGCGCGCGTGCACCGAAGCATCCACGCATAGCAAGCGGCTCGGCGCTTCGCGCCGGCGCGAGGAGTTGACGATGGACACGCCGCCGCCGGCCAGCGGCATCGGACCGAACGCAGCCGCCCCGGCCCCGGCGCGCGGCGTGCCGGCGCCGTGGCACAGCGCGGCCGCGCGACTTTCGCGTGGACAGAGAATCGGCATGGCGACGTTGGCCGCCGTGCTGATCCTGTCGTTGCTGCTCAAGCTGGCGCATTACGTTGCGCCGGAGTGGCTGGCTGCGGTGCTCGGCGTTCCGGTCGAGACTGCCGAGCGCTTCGCGCAGGGCGCGCACGAGGCGATCCTCGTGCTGCTGTTTGCGGGTCTGTTCGTGTGGCTGGCCGTCGCGCTGACGGCGCTGCGACGCGCTCGTCGTCATGCGCAACGGGTCGACGCGGCGCTGTCGTCGATGGAGATCGGTTTGGCCGTCTGGGACAACGAGGATCGCCTGGTCGACTGCAACGAGGCGTTTCGCGCGCTGTACCCGGAAATCCGCGACCACATCGTGCCCGGCGTGCCGTACGGGCGCCTGCTCGAGCTGTACTACCCGCTGGCGCCCGCCGAAGTCATCGACGGCCGCTCGCTCGAACAGTTCGTCGCCGATGCAACGCGCCGGCGGCACGGCGGCCGTGTGACCGAGCTGATTCGTCACCACAACGATCGCTGGCTGATGCTGACCGACGCCCGCAGCGCCGGCGGCGCGATCGTCAGTTTCCGCCTCGACATCACCGAGCAGCGTCTGCTCGATCTGGAGCTGCGCAAGCGACGCAGGGTGTTGGACGACCTCGCGGAGTTGAGCTACGAGTGGTACTGGCGCCAGGACGCCGCCGGGCGCTTCGTCGAATTCTCGGTCGCGATGGAGCGTCACCTGCGTTATCCGCGCGAGGCGCTGCTCGGGCGCACGAGCACCGCGCTGCCGGGTTTTCGGGCCGATCCGGGCGAACTGGCTGCGTATCAGCAGTGCATCGAGGCGCTTCAGCCGTTTCGTTGGTTCCGCTTTCGCGCCACGCGCGGCGACGGCACGCCGATCTGGGTGGCGGTCACCGGCAAGCCGATCTTCGACGAAGGCGGCGCGTTCGCCGGGTACTACGGCGTCGGGCGTGACGTGACCGACAGCGAAGCGACCATCATCGCGCTGCGCGCGAGCGAAGAACGCTTCCGTGCGCTGACCAAGCTGGCCACCGAGTGGTACTGGGAGACCGACGAGGAGCTGCGTTTTTCGCTGATCAAGGGGCCGCCGGAGTTGGCCGAGTCGTTGCAGGACGCGCTGCTGGGCAAGTCGGTCAGCGAGCTCGCGCAGCAGCCGAACTTCGAGCTGGACTGGGAAACGCTGTCGCGTTGTTTTCAGCGGCGCGAGCCGTTCCGGCGCGTGCCGTTGCGCCTGCGGCGCGACGCGCCCGGGTGGCCCGCCTACTTCGAGGTCTCGGCCGAACCGATGTTCGACGGCGAGACCTTTCTCGGCTTCCGCGGGCTGGTGTGGGACGTCACCGAACGCGAGGCGCTGATCGCGCAGTTGACCGACAGCGAGGCGCGTTTCCGCGCGCTGACAGAACTGTCGTCCGACTGGTTCTGGGAGATGGACGCGTCGCTGCGCTTCACGTCGATTAGGCGCGGCGCGCACGGCGCGTTCGATCTGGCCGACGACGAAGTCATCGGCAAGCGGCGCTGGGAGCTACCCGGCGAGCTGATCCAGCCCGCCACCTGGGACGAGCACCGCGCCACGCTCGAGGCGCGCCGACCCTTCCGCGATCTGATGTTGCGGCACGTGAAGGCCGACGGCAGTGTCGTCTACCACATCAGCAGCGGCGACCCGATCTTCGACGACAAGGGCGAATTCCGCGGCTACCGCGGCGTGGGCAAGAACATCACCGAACAGGTGCGCGCGCAGGAGCGCATCGAGCGGCTTGCCACCGTCGATCCGCTGACGCAGTTGCCGAACCGCCAGACTTTCGACGAACGCGCCGGCCGCGTTCTCGCCAACGCGTACGCCGAAGGGCGTAAGTGCGCGCTGCTGTTCATCGATCTGGACAACTTCCGCCTGTTGAACAACGGCTACGGGCATCGCGTCGGCGACCAGATGCTGTCGATCGTCGCCGGCCGCATGCGTTCGATCGTCGCCGAGCCGAATCTGCTCGGCCGCCGCGGCGGCGACGAGATGGTCGTGCTGCTGACCGACGTGCCGCGGCCGGAGATCGCGACCGAGTGCGCGCAGGCGCTGATCCGCGCGATCGCCGAGCCGGCGCGCGTACTCGGCATGGAGGTCAGCGTCACGCCTTCGGTCGGCATCGCGTTGTTCCCGCAGGACGGCGCCGACATCGACTCGCTGCTGAACGCCGCCGACGCCGCGATGTACCACGCCAAGGACAGCGGGCGGCGCACGTATTCGTTCTTCACGCCGACCGTGGCGCGGCGCGTCGACCTGCGCCTGCGGCTCGAGCAGCGGCTGCGCAAGGCGGTCGAAGCGCGCGACTTCAAGCTCTTCTACCAGCCGCTGGTGTCGCTCGTCGACGGCAAGATGATCGGCGCCGAAGCGCTGATCCGCTGGAAAGATGCCGAACTCGGCGACATCTCGCCGGCCGAGTTCATCCCGATCGCCGAGGAAAGCGGGCTGATCATCGGGTTGGGCGACTGGGTGCTGCGCGAAGCGTCGCGCGCGCGCCAGGTGTGGCGCCAGCTCGGACTCGACGTGCCGCCGCTGGCGATCAACATGTCGGGGGTGCAGTTGCGTCAGTTGGGCTGCGTCGAGGGGCTGCTGGAGACGCTCGCCGAGTTCGAAGTGGCGCCGAGCGAGGTCGAGGTCGAGGTGACCGAGACGGGGCTGCTCGACACCTCGGCGGTGGCGCGCGAGAACCTGATTCGCCTGCGCAACGCCGGCGTGAAGCTTGCGCTCGACGACTTTGGCGTCGGCTTCTCGTCGTTGTCGCACCTGCGCGACCTGCCGATTCAGCGTCTGAAGATCGACCGCAGCTTCACGGTCGAGTGCATGCGCGACGCGCGCACGCTGACGATCGTCAAGGCGGTGATCGAGATGGCGCGCTCGCTCGGCATCAGCGTCACCGCCGAGGGCATCGAAACGCAGGCGCAGCAGACGTGGATGCAGCACCTGGGCTGCGATACCGCGCAGGGCTACCTGTTCGCGCGGCCGATGCCCGCCGAAGAGTTCCTCAAGATGTTCGTCGACCGGCGCGGTGTGGGCCGCGAGCGCTCGCTGATGCACTGAGATGCCGGGGTAAAGACTCCGTCGCGAGCGGGCCGCGGGCGGGGCGCACGGCGCGACGGCCCGACGCATGTCGAAGGACACTGGGGCGAGCCGCGCAGCGCGCAACGTCGGCCGGCGGGCCGCGCAGTAGAAGGATCCAACCTTCCGACCTACGCGCCGCCGCGGCGCACGGCGCTGCCGGCGGTGGCACGCATGCTGCTTGGGCTCGTATCGAATGAGCGTCCGCGTACTGGGTGCGGGCGCCGCCGCCGATGTATCGATTCCGCCTGCCGTTCGTCGCCGTCCTGGCCGCGCTGTTCGCCGTGGCCGGCTGCAGCCATCGGGCCGCGGTCCAGGGCGGCGCGCTACTGGCCCGCACTGCCCGAGCAGCCGCGGTTCGTCCACGAGGCCACCCTGCGCGACGCTGCCAGTGTGCGCGCCGAAGGCGACGCCGATGCGCTCAAGCGCATCGCCACCGGCGCGGCGACCGCGGTCGATGTGCCGCGTAAGCCGCTGGCGGTCGCCGCCGCGCGCGGGCGCGTGTACGTAACCGATACCGAGGCACGCCGCGTCTTCGTGTTCGATCTGCCGCGCCGGCGCACCTTTGCCTTCGGTGTGCGGCTGCAAGGTGAACTGCGTCGCCCCGGCGGCATCGCTGTCGATGCCCGCGGCGACGTCTACGTGGTCGATACCGGTGCGCGCCGACTGCTCGTGTACGACGCCCTTGGGCTGCACAAGAGGACGATCGAAGGCGGCCGCGACTGGGTGCGGCCGACCGGCGTGGCGGTCGATGCCAGCGGCGCGGCGATCTACGTCGTCGACACCGGCGGCATCGACAGCGACGCGCATCGCGTGCACGCTTACGACGCCGACGGGCGCCGCCGCTTCGTGCTCGGGCGGCGCGATGATCGTCGGCGAGTTCGGCGACCGGATACGCCGCGTAGTACGCCGCGCGCGGAAGAAAACCGCTCGCCGATGCAGGTGCCGGATCGGTCAGCAGCAGCACTTTGACCAGATCTCCGCGGGTGCGCGCCAGCAGTTCGCGCGGCAGCAGGTGGGTCAGGCGAGCCACGGTCAGCCGGCGCGGGCGCGCCTCGACTCGCTTGATCCATTCAGCGACGGCGGCGTGCGCGATGCCCGGCGGCAGGCCAAGTGCCTCGCCTACCGACGACGGCTCCGGCGACTTCGCCATGGCATTGCGCAGGTTCTCGCACGCGACCGACGGCAGGCATAGCGTCACGCGATCGGCGTGGTCCATCAGAAGCGGCACCTGTTCTTCGGTTGGTTGGAACGCCCTGTCTGGCCGGGGCAGGTAACGCGATACGTATCCGTCGCCGATGCACACGAAGTCGGCCGCCACGACCGGATACAGCGGCATACGCGCGCAGGCGTCCGGCGTCTGGCCGGTGGCGATCACGAGGGCGACGAGCGTCGCGGTGGCTCGCGTGTGCTGGTCCGGCGATTGCGCGTCGATCAGCACCTGCTCGACGATGGCCTTCCGTTCGTTCAGCGTGAGAGCGCTGCGAGCGGTGTGCAGTCGCTGCTGCGGGGCGCGCCGAGTCAATCCCAATCCCCGACCGACCCGGTCCAGTCGCGTGCCGTCGGTCGAACCGGTCGCGCCCGCTTGCGCGGTGCGGGGCATGCCGACGCTGTCGCCCGCGCGCGGCGCGGCTGGCCCCGCGACGATCGCCCGCGACTCGCGCAGATGCATCAGCGCCGTGGACAGCGTTTCGATACCCGCAGCCACGGCGGGAGGCACAGGCCCGCACTCGATCGCCGTCGACGGATGCGGTCGCGCGTCGACGCCGCCATCGAGCAGGCTGCCGATCGACAAAGTCAGCGCCTGCGCCAGTGCTTGTCCGGTTGGGGTCCAGTCACGAATCGACAGCGCGCTGGCCGACAGATTGCCGACGAGCGCGGCGTCCAGACCGCGGAATGCGGCCAACGCGCAAAGCGCAGCGAGCAGATCCGCGATCGGGGCATCGCGCATGCGCTTGTCGCGGGTGGGTGCACCGATCGCCGCGGCGACCGGAAAACGCGCGCGAAAAGCGCGCGACTCGAACTGCACATCGGACCCCAGCAACGCGCGTGCGATCGCAGGCGGCTCATTCGCCAGTAGTCGCGCAAGCGCGCGTTTGATCTCGGAATGGGCGGCGAGTCGTTCGATCAGCTCGAGTGCGCCTGGCAGCGGCTCGCGCAATGTGCTCATTGCCGAGCAGACGCGTTCGACCCGACGCAGTACAGCTCCAAGCCCACGTACGGCGAACGTGTACCCGCAAGCAGTAAGAAACGCTTCAACCTGGGCTGGCGGTACTCCATTGGGCGCCAGCGCAAGTGCGAGCCGTGCGACGGTCCACTCGCTGGGTACTGCCCTGTCGCGAGGGCGAAATCTATTCCTCACGCTTCCCATTCGATGAATACTCCAGACCCGGTGCTAGGAGGTCACGCGGGAAAGCCGCCGAATCGGGGGCGCTTTCGTGATTAACCGCCGTTGCCGGGGTTGCGCCCGCGCGCGGATCGGATGCGTCATGGCGATGTGGACACGTCAGCGCCATGTCGAGGGGCCAAATCGCCCGCTGCGGCTCGGAGTAAGGACCTCGTGCGCGACCCGGCACGCGGGCTGCGGCTTCGCCTGCTTGACCGTCGGGCCGCTGCTCGAGGGAAACCTTCCGAACGGGTGGCGCACACGTTGTTGCTGGGCAGGGCCGGGCGCCTTCATGAGCACGGTTCGCTCAACGCCCTTGGGCACACCAATCAATTGGCGCCGCCGCATGCCTGGGCGCGGCTTGCCGTCGGCGCAAGCCGGTGGCGAGCCAAGCGGACGGCTGTCAAGAGGACAATTCCGCCGCTCGTCGGCTGATTCGTTTGCCGAAAGGCAGCGCCGATGACGATGACGGTGCTATAGACTCACATGAATTAGTGATGCAAGGTGCCGAGCCTTGCTCCCAAGTCCTTGATTCAAGAACGCTTGGAGGAGTGGATCATGCGGTCGACGGCGGCACGCTTCGTTGCTTTGCGGTGGGTGCGTTTCCTCTTGGTGCTCGGGGGGGCGGCGTTGACGTTGACCGGCTGCGGGTCGAGTCAGTACCCGCCCGCGCCCGTGTCGGCAGCGACACCGCAATACCGTTACCTGATCGGCCCGCTCGATACCGTCAACATCATCGTGTGGCGGAATCCCGAGCTGTCGCTTGCGGTACCGGTGCGCCCTGACGGGCGCATCTCCACGCCGCTGGTCGAAGACCTGATGGCGCTGGGGCGGAATCCGACCGATCTGGCGCGCGACATCGAAAAGGCGCTCGCCAAGTACATCCGCGACCCGGTCGTCACGGTCGTGGTCACCGCGTTCCAGGGGCCATCGAGCGAGCAGATCCGCATCATCGGGGAGGCCACGCGGCCGCAGGCGATCCCGTACCGCCAGAACATGACGCTGCTGGACGTGATGATCCAGGTCGGTGGATTGACCGATTTCGCCGACGGCAATAGCGCGGTCCTGGTGCGCGGCAAGGAGGGCGGCAAGCAGTACAGCGTGCGGCTGAAGGATCTGGTCAAGCGCGGCGACATCTCGGCGAACGTTGACGTGAAGCCGGGCGACGTGCTGATCATTCCGCAGAGCTGGTTCTAAGGGCAGTTGTGACGCCGATGGCGGCGACCGCATCGCGGTTGAACCGCGGCGCGCCGCGGCATGAAGGCGACCCACCGCTGGCATGACCGACGGGATTGCGCGCACACAGATGGAAGAACTTTTACAGCAAGCCTTGGCAATGGCCCGCGCGACCTGGCGTCGCCGTTGGATCGGGCTGGCCGTGGCCTGGGTCGTCGCGTTGGTCGGCGCGGTTTCCGTCGTGCGGATTCCGGATCGCTACGAGGCGAGCGCGCGCATCTTCGTCGACACGCAAACGGTCCTGAAGCCGCTGATGCAGGGGCTGGCGATCGAGCCCGACATCGGCGAGCAGATCGCCATGCTCGCGCGTACGTTGATCACGCGGCCGAACATCGAAAAGCTGCTGCGGACCGCCGACCTCGACCACCTCGCCCGGACGGACGCGGAGCGCGAGCGCCTGATCGACAGCCTGCTGCAGACCATCAAGATCAGCGGCAGCGGGCGCGAGAATCTGTACAACGTGACCTACCGCGACACCAAGCCGGAACGCGCGAAGCTCGTCGTGCAGACCCTCGTTTCGATGTTCGTCGAGTCCGGACTCGGCGACAAGCGGCGCGATACCGAAGGCGCGCGCAAGTTCATCGACGAGCAGATCAGGGCGTACGAGGCGCGGCTGGAGGAGGCGGAGAACCGCCTGAAGGAGTTCAAGCTGCGCAATCTGGGCATGTCGGACGGCGGCGGGAAGGACTACTTCGCACGCATCGGCGCGCTGACCGAGGAACTTGCCAAGCAGCGCAGCGAGTTGCGCGTCGCGGAGCAATCGCTCGAAGCGCTCAAGCGCGGATTGGCCGACGAGGAGCCCAACCTGCTGTCCGAGGCGCCCGCGTTGGCGAACGTCACCGTGCCGGAGCTCGACACGCGCATCGATGCGCAGCGCCGCCAGCTCGACGAGCTGCTGCGCCGCTACACCGAGGAGCACCCGGACGTCGCCGCGACGCGGCGGATGATCGCCGCCCTGGAAGAACAACGGCAGAAGGAAGTCGAGGCGCGGCGGCGAGCGCTGGCGCAAGCGCAGGCGCGAACCTCGGCCGCGACGAATCCGGTCTTCCAGCGGATAAAGATCTCGATGGCCGAGGCGGAAGCGAATGTGGCAGCGCTGCGGGCGCGCGTGGCGGACACGCAGGCGCGCCTGAACGAACTGCGTGCCGCAGCCGGGCGCATCCCGCAGATTGAAGCCGAGATGGCGCAGCTGAACCGTGACTACGAAATCATCAAGCGCAACTACGATGCGCTGGTAGCCCGCCGCGAACAGGCGTCGATGTCGGAGGACGTAGACGCCAGCGCCAAGCAGGTCAACTTCCGCGTCATCGAGCCGCCGCGCGTCGCACCGATGCCCGTGTTTCCGAACCGGCTTGCGCTGATCCCCGTCGTGTTGCTGGCCTCGATCGGCGCGGGTGTCGCTGCGGCGTTCGCCGTCTCGCAGTTGCTGCCGACGTTCGACAGCGTGCGCGCGCTGCGCATGGCCACACAACGGCCGGTGCTCGGCAGCGTCTCGCTCGTGCTCAGTCCCGCGATGCGCGTGCGCAGCCGCCGCCTGAACCTCGCGTTCGCCGCATCGACGGCGGGATTGTTCGCGATCTTCGGTGCGTGGATCGTGCTGACGTCGATCGCCATGCGCGTGAACTGAGGAGCCCCGCGTGAGCATCATCGAGCAGGCCGCCCGACGTCTCGAACAGTTGCAGCGCAGCGGTGTCGACCTGCCAGCGGGCCGCGGCGGCGAGCCCGCCGCGCCGCCGGGCGCGGGCACCGTGCCGGAACTGGTTCGGCGCATCGAGACGTCGCAGGTCTGCGCGCGGACCGCTGCCGACGGCGCGCCCGAAGCACGTGCGGACGAAGCGCGACGGCACTCGCGCACGGTGCACATCGATCTGAAGCGTCTGGCAGCCGCCGGATTCGTCACGCCGGACGCGCCGCGCTCGCAACTGGCCGACGAGTTTCGCGTGATCAAGCGGCCGCTGCTCGCCAACGTTCAGGGCAAGTCGGCGGCGCCGGTGGCGCGCGCCAACTTGATCATGGTCAGCAGTTCGGTGCCGGGCGAGGGAAAGACGTTCACCGCGATCAATCTGGCGATGAGCATCGCGATGGAGCTGGACAGCACCGCGCTGCTCGTCGATGCCGACGTTTCCCGACCGTCGGTGCTCGAGCGGCTGGGGCTGCCGCCTTCGGGCGGTCTGCTCGACGTATTGACCGACCCCGCGCTTGCGTTGTCGGACGTCCTGCTGCGGACAAACGTCGAGCGGCTGTCGATCCTGCCCGCGGGAACGCCCAAGCCGCAGGCGACCGAGCTGCTGGCCAGCGACGCGATGAATCGGCTGCTCGAGGACATGGCGACTCGCTACGCCGACCGCGTGCTGGTCTTCGATGCCCCGCCGCTGCTGCCTTCGACCGAATCGCGCGCGTTGGCGACCCACATGGGGCAGGTCGTTCTCGTCGTGGAGGCGGAGCGTACGCCGCAGGCGAGCGTCGTGCAGGCGCTCACGGCGATCGAGAGTTGTCCAGTCGTGCACACGATTCTGAACAAGGTTCCGCACTCCAAGCTCGCTGCGTTCTATGGCTATTACGGCCAATATGGCTACTGAGACGACCGACCGGATGCACTGCCCGCGACGATCGCTCGGTCTGGCGGGTGCCGTCTGTGCTGTGGCCATGGCGATGCCCGGCGGGGTTGAAGCGCAGCGGTGGACGGTCGACGCCGGCGTGTCGACGCAGGTCACCGTCACCAACAACAGCGGCTTCGAAGAAAGCCGGGCACAGACTTCGAGCGATGGCGTCATCGAAGTCGGGCCGCGCGTGACCTTCAGCCGCGAGGGTGCGCGACTGCGGGCGGGCGGGTCGGTGGCACTTGGCGGGCTGCATTACATCGAAGGTACCCGCGAAAGCCGCCTGGTCCCCTCAGCCAACGTCAGTGCGACGCTCGAGGCCGTACCGCGGAACTTCTTCATCGACGCTGCTGCGGTGGTGACGCAAACCCGCGCCAATCCGTTCGCGCCGCAGCCCGAAGGTTTGTCGAGCGTGAACCGCCTGCAGGAGACGCAGGTGCGCTTGAGCCCTTACCTGCAGGGCAATCCGTCGGCCAACACCCGCGCGTTCGTCCGCAGTGACAACAGCCTCACGCGGTCTAAACGCGAAGGCGTCACCGAGATCGACAGCTACGTTGGCCGGCACTTCGCCGAATTCGAGCGTCTGCCGCGCCCGCTTGGGCTCGGTGTTCAACTGGAGCGCACCGACACGCGTTTCAGGGATACGGCGCAAGGTCCATTGACGCTGGATGTTGCTCGGCTACGAGTGTCCTACGCGCTCGGACCGGGGTTTTCCGCGGGGCTGCGGTACGGCTACGAGTCCAACAACTATGTCGTCGATGGCGGCGACGATCGCATCTGGGGCGCCGAGCTCGTTTGGCGGCCGACCGAGCGGACCGATCTCAATGCCTTCTGGGAACACCGCTTCTTTGGTTCGGGAACACGGCTGTCGTTCTCCCATCGGCTTCCGCGGCTGGCTTGGAACGTTCTGATTTCGCGCGACCTGGGCAGCGCTCCGCAATCCCTTTTTACGTTGCCTGCTACGGACAACGTCGCGGGCCTGCTCGATGCCGCGTTCACGACGCGCTTTCCCGACCCCGTCGAACGTGCGCGCATCGTGCAGGAACTGATGGCGCGGCAAGGGATACCGGCCGCATTAGGCAGCCCGTTGCCGATCTATGCGCAACGGGTCAGCCTGCTGACATCGAGGTCGGCGTCGATCGTACTGCTGGGCGTCCGCGGCTCGATCGGCATCACCGGTTTCTATCTGCGCACCGAGGATCTGCCCGATTCGATCTTCGCGCCGGGCGACGAAACGCTGAACAATAGCCAGCGCGGCGTGACATTCACGGTGAGCCGTGAGTTGTCGCCGCTTGCGTCACTGAACGCCACCCTCGCATGGACGCATACGCAGGGGCTGGCGCAACCCGATGCCGAGGAGTCCGATCAGTACACGCTGCGCGTGCAGGCGCTGCGCCGCGTCGGCCCGCGAACGCAGGCATTCGTCGGCGCGCGGCGGCAGCTATTCAACTCGAACCGGGTCGGGGACGCGCGCGAAGCCGCGGCGTTCGCCGGACTGAACCACCGTTTCTAGCGACAGGATGTACGAATCCTTCTACGGGCTGACCGGCAAGCCCTTCCAGCTCAACCCCGATCCGTCGTTTTTCTTCGGCAGCAAGGGGCACAGCAGCGCATACTCGTATCTGAAGTACGGGGTGTTTCAGAGCGAGGGTTTCATCGTCGTCACCGGCGAGATCGGCGCGGGCAAGACCACGCTCGTGCGCGCGCTGCTCGAAGAGCTCGATGCGCGCAAGGTCGTCGCCGTGCAGCTCGTCAGCACCCAGCTCGAAGCCGACGACCTGCTGCGCTCGGTGGCGACCGCCTTCGGGCTGCCCGTGCGCGGCACCGACAAGGCGCAACTGCTCGCCACGATCGAGGCGTTCCTGACCTCGCTGGTCACCGAGCACAAGCGCGCGCTGCTGGTCGTCGACGAGGCGCAGAATCTGTCGCCGCGCGCGATGGAAGAGCTGCGCATGCTGTCGAACTTCCAGCTCGGAGATCGCGCGCTGCTGCAGAGCTTCCTGGTCGGCCAGCCCGAGCTGCGCGAGCTGCTGCGCGGACCGTCGATGCAGCAGCTGCGCCAGCGCGTGATCGCGTCGTATCACCTCGGCCCGATGGACGAGGAGGAGACGCGCGGCTACATCGAGCACCGCTTGCGCCGGGTCGGCTGGAAGGACGATCCGGCCTTCGATCCGTCGGTGTTCGCCTCGATCTATCGCGCCACCGGCGGCATCCCGCGCAAGATCAACCTGCTGTGTAACCGGCTGCTGCTGGCCGCCTACCTCGTTGAAAAGCACGCGATCGACGCAGCCGACGCCGAAGCGGTGATCGACGAAATGCGTGCCGAAGGCGGCGTCGACGCTCCCGCGCAACCGCCGCCGTCGTCCCAACCGATCGCCGACGACGGCGCGCGCGCCGACAACGTCGTGCGCCCGTTCGCGCTGTCGGCGATCGCGGCGCGGCTCGACCGGCTCGAGAAGACCGTCAACGCGATGCACGAGCTGCTGCGATCGATGGCCGGCTCGCCGGATCGCAGACCGAAGACCGGCGGCAAGCCGGGGAGGGGTGTGTGAAGAGCACCGACCATCGCATCGGCCCGGTGCTATGCGTGGTCGGCGCGCGGCCGAACTACATGAAGATGGCGCCGCTGCTGCGCGCATTCGCCGCGCAAGCGGGCATGCCGCCCGCGCTGCTCGTGCACACCGGACAGCACTACGACTTCGCCCTGAACGACAAGCTGTTCGTCGATCTCGATCTGCCGGCGCCGGACGTGAACCTGGAAGTGGGCTCGGCTTCGCATGCGGTGCAGACCGCCGAGGTGATGAAGCGCTTCGAGCCGGTGGTCGACGCCCAGCGCCCGTCGTGCGTGGTCGTCGTCGGCGACGTCAACTCCACGCTGGCGTGCAGTCTGGTGGCGGCGAAGAAGCTCGTGCCGGTCGTGCACGTCGAGGCCGGGCTGCGCAGCTTCGACCGCACGATGCCCGAGGAGATCAACCGCGTCCTCACGGACCAGATCGCGGATCTGCTGTACACGACCGAACGCGACGCGCACGAAAACCTCGCACGCGAAGGCATCGCGGCCGAGCGCATCCACTTCGCCGGCAATCTGATGATCGACTCGCTGTTCGCAGCGCTGCCCAAGGCGATCGCGCCGGAAGAGACGATGCGCCGAGAAGGCGCCGATCCTGCATGGGTGGGCGAGGGCGCGCGCTACGGCCTGGTCACGCTGCACCGGCCGTCGAACGTCGACGATCCGGCCACGCTCGCCCAGGTGCTCGCGATCCTGCGCGAAGTCGCCGAGTCCGTTCCGCTCATCTGGCCGATGCATCCGCGCACGCGTGCCAACATCGACCGCCTTGCGCTCGCGCATCTGCTCGAAGGCGCGCGCATCGCCTGCCTGCCGCCGCAGGGCTACCTGGAGATGGTCGGGCTGATGAAGCGCGCCACCCTCGTGCTCACGGACTCTGGCGGTGTGCAGGAAGAGACCACCGCGCTCGGTGTTCCCTGCCTGACGATGCGCGAGAACACCGAGCGTCCGATCACCGCGACGCACGGCACCAACACGCTGGTCGGCCGCGACGCGGCGCGGATCCGCACGTGCGTGCAGGACATCCTTGCGAACGGTGGCAAGCGCGGCCGGCTGCCCGAAGGCTGGGACGGGCATGCCGCCGAGCGGATCGCGGCGCACCTGGCCGACTGGCTGGCGCGCCACGCGGCGGCGCCGGCCGCGAAATGACATGAACGCGGCTGTGCCGGCCCACTTCCTGTCGAACGCATTGACGGTCGACGTCGAGGACTACTTCCAGGTCTCGGCGCTGGCACCGCACATCGCGCGGAGCCGCTGGGATTCGATGCCGTGCCGCGTCGAGCGCAACGTCGACCGTTTGCTGCAGCTGTTCGAGCGGCATCGCGCGCGCGCAACCTTCTTCACGCTCGGCTGGATCGCCGAGCGCTACCCGCGGATCGTGCGCGACATCGCGGCGGCAGGACACGAAATTGCAAGCCACGGCTACGGGCATCTGCGCGCGAGCGAGCAGACGCCGGCGGAGTTCGCCGCCGACATCCGGCGCGCCAAGAAGCTCCTGGAGGACACGGGCGGCGTGCAGGTGCTGGGCTACCGCGCGCCGAGCTTTTCGATCGGACACGCCAATCCCTGGGCGTTCGACTGTATCGCCGAAGCCGGCTACCGCTACAGCTCGAGCGTGTATCCGGTGCGGCACGATCACTACGGTATGCCGGATGCGCCGCGCTTTCCATTCGAAGTGCGGCCGGGATTGATCGAGATCCCGATGACCACGACGCGGCTGCTCGGTCGCAATCTTCCTGCCGCCGGCGGCGGCTACTTTCGCTTCTTTCCGTACCCCGTGAGCCAATGGGCGATCCGGCGGGTCAATCGGGTCGACGGGCGCCCCGCGATCTTTTACTTCCATCCGTGGGAGATCGATCCCGATCAGCCGCGCATCGCCGGCGTGAGCCTGAAGACCCGTTTCCGGCACTACGTCAACCTGCATCGCACCGAGGCGCGGCTGTCCCTGCTGCTGAAGGACTTCCACTGGGATCGGGTCGATCGCGCGTTCGGGCTGCGCGCCTCATGAAACCGATGGACGCCGATCTGGCCGATGCGGCGGCGCTGACGGTACGCGCTTTCGACTCCGGTGATGCCGCGCGCTGGGATGCGTTCGTCGACGGCTGCGCGGAGGCGACGTTCTTCCACCGCAGCGGATGGCGCGAAGTCATCGAAAGCGTGTTCGGCCATCGCACGCACTACCTGATCGCTGCCCGCGACGAGCGCATCGTCGGCGTGCTGCCGCTCGCCGAAGTGAAAAGCCTGCTGTTCGGCCACGCGCTGAGTTCGCTGCCTTTTGCGGTCTATGGCGGCGCGGCCGTGTCCGAGCCGCAAGCGCGCGCTGCCCTGCACGAAGCGGCGGTCGAGCTCGCCGCGCGGCTGGGCGTGCAGCATCTCGAGCTGCGCAATCGGCAGCCGACCGAGCCGGACTGGCCGCGGCAGGATCTATACGTGACATTCCGCAAGCCGATCCTGCCGGAGGTCGAAGGGAACCTGCTCGCGATTCCGCGCAAACAGCGCGCGATGGTGCGCAAGGGCATCCAGCGCGGACTGACGAGCGAAATCGACGCGAACGTCGATCGCTTCTTCGACCTGTACGCGGACAACCAGCACCGGCACGGCACACCGCCTTATCCGAAACGCTACTTCGAGGCGCTGCGCCGCGTGTTCGGCGACGCGTGCGAGGTTCTGACCGTGCTCGACGCCGCGGGGCGACCGGTCTCCGGCGTGCTGTCGTTCTACTTTCGCGACGAAGTGCTGCCGTACTACGCGGGCGACGTCGAAGCGGCGCGCGAACTCGCCGCCAACGACTTCAAGTACTGGGAACTGATGCGGCGCGC
>JBBIJJ010000057.1:0-18090 GCA_037446035.1 Burkholderiales bacterium | reverse complement strand
GTGAATCTCTTTACTGCGCGGCCCGCTGGCGCCGTTGCGCGGTGCTCGGGCCTCGCCGATCCACTTGAGGTGACTCGGCCCTGCGGCCGCGTGCGTCTCGCCAGCGGACCGCTCGCGACGAAATCTTCCCACCTTCTCAGGCTGCTTGCCGCTGCGCCGGCGCCGTGGACGGCACGATCAGGCGCGCGCGCGGCAGCCATGCGGAAAAGACGCTGCCGCGGCCGAGCTGCGACTGCACGTCGAGCTGCCCCTGGTGCCGCAGCAGAACGTGCTTGACGATCGCCAGCCCGAGTCCGGTACCGCCGGTCTCGCGCGAGCGGCTCTTGTCCACGCGATAAAAGCGTTCGGTCAGCCGCGGGATGTGCTCGGGCGCGACGCCGATGCCGGTGTCCTCGACTTCGAAGCGCGCACCGTCGTCGGCCACGCGCCAGCGCAGCGTGATGCACCCGCCATCGGGCGTATACCGGATGGCGTTGGACACGAGGTTGCCGAAGGCGCTGCGCAGTTCATCGCGGCTGCCGCGAATGTGCCCGCCGGCGATCTGCACTTCGATCTGGTGCCGCCCCTGCGACAGCGCGCGCGCCTCGTCGGCGAC
The DNA here is from genome assembly GCA_037446035.1 of Burkholderiales bacterium. Classification (GTDB taxonomy): domain Bacteria; phylum Pseudomonadota; class Gammaproteobacteria; order Burkholderiales; family Burkholderiaceae_F; genus DSNY01. The sequence continues at coordinate 17,495 of JBBIJJ010000057.1, read as the reverse complement.
TTCGCGCACCAGTTGCGGCACGTCGACGTCTTCGTCGGCGACCGGGTTCTCCTGCGACTCCAGCCGCGACAGCATCAGCAGGTCCTCGACCAGCCGGTGCATGCGCTGCGCCTGCTCGTGCATTAGCCGCAGGTGGCGGCGGCGCGTCTCGTCGATCGGCGCATCGGCTTCGAGCAGCGTTTCGAGAAAACCGTTGACCACCGTCAGCGGCGTGCGCAGCTCGTGCGATACGTCGGCGACGAAATCGCGCCGCATCGCGTCCACACGTTCGCTCTGCGTGACGTCGCGTGTCAGCACGATCCAGCGCGCCGGCTCGAACTCGATCACTTGCACCGACAGCGCGAGCGACGGATTCGCCAGCGGCCGGAACGTCAGCGGTGTATCGAATTCACCCGAGGTCATGTAGGCGACGAAGACCGGGTCGCGCACGAGGTTGGTCAGCCGCAATCCCTGGTCGGCGCCCAGCTTCAGCGCAAGGTGGCGCTCGGCGACCGGGTTGCACCACTCGATCTGCAGCGCCGCGTCGACGAGCACGATGCCTTCGGGCAGCGCGCTGATCGTGCGGCGAAAACGGTCCTCGTTGTCGCGCAGGCGGCGTTCGTTGACCTCGCTTTCCCGGCGCATCCGGTACAGGCGCGCAAACACCTCCGACCACGTTCCGACGCCGTTCGGGATCGACGCCAGGCGCGGCGACTCCAGCCAGTTGCCGAGCGCCGCCAGATACGACAGATGCACCGCGCTATACAGAGCCAGCGCGATCACGCCGAACCACAGTCCGGCGCGTTCCCCGAAGATCAGACCGACGACGATCGCCGCGATGCCGAGCGAGCCGAGGCGGGCGAGCGCCGGCAGGATCAGCCCGACCCTGTAGGCCAGTCTCTGCAGCATGCGGTCAGAAGGTGTGAATCTTTCTGCTGCGCGGTCCGCTGGCGTCGTTGCGCGCTGCTCGGGCCTCGCCTATCTACTTGATATGTCTCGGCCCTGCGGCTGCGTGCGCCTAGCCAGCGGCCCGCTCGCGACGAAATCTTCACACCTTCTCAGTCTACTGCTCGCGCCGCGCCGACAACCGGTAGCCGAGCCCGCGCACCGTCTGCAGCAGGTGTTGTGCACCCGCCGTCGCCAGCGCCTTGCGCAGCCGCAGCACGTGCACGTCGACCGTGCGTTCCTCGATGAACACGTGATCGCCCCACACGCTGTCCAGAAGCTGCGCGCGCGTGAAGACGCGCTCGGGATGGCCCATCAGGAACTTCAGCAGCTTGAACTCGGCGAGTCCCATCTTGACCGGCTTGCCGTCGACGCTGACCTCGTGCCGCGACGGATCGATCGCCAGCGGGCCGTAGGCGAGCGCCTCACCGCTCTTGTCGGGCGCGCGCCGGCGGAACACCGCGCGCACGCGCGACACGAGTTCGCGCGGCGAAAACGGCTTGACCACGTAGTCGTCGGCGCCTGCGTCCAGCCCCGCGACCCGGTCGCTCTCGGCACCCCTGGCGGTCAGCAGGATCACCGGCACCGCTTTCGTGCGATCGTCTCCACGCAACTCGCGCAGCAGTTCGATGCCGGCGCGGTCGGGCAGCATCCAGTCCAGGATCACCAGGTCCGGCAGGCGTTCGCGAACGGCCTGCTCCGCGGCAGCCACCGATTCGGCTCGCCGCACGTCGAACCCGTGGCTCGTGCACGCAAACGATACGAGTTCCTGGATCGCCGGTTCGTCCTCGACGATCAGTATCGACGCCGCCATCGACCGCCCTCTACGCCTTGGCCACCGTGCGTTCGACTTCCTCTGGCGTGATGTGCCGCACGTCGGCGCCCTGCACGATGAAGATCACATGCTCGGCGACGTTTTTCGCGTGGTCGCCGATGCGCTCGATCGCCTTGGCCGCCCACACGGTGTCGATCGCGGCCGAAATCGCGCGCGGATCTTCCATCATGAACGTGACGAGCTGCCGCAGGATCGCGCGAAAGCGCTCGTCCACGCCGGCATCGTCACGGATGATGGAGGCGGCCGCTACCGGATCGAGCCGCGCAAAGGCGTCGAGCGCCCGGTGCAGCATGCCGGCGACGATATCGCCCGAAGTCCGGATGTCGGGAATCCGGTTCAGGCGGAAGCAGGACTCCTTTTCCTTCAGCCACTTGGCGGCGCGCGCGATTTTGCTCGCCTCGTCGCCGGCGCGCTCCAGGTCCGTGATCGCCTTGGCCACGCCCATGATCATCCGCAGGTCGACGGCGGTCGGCTGGCGGCGCGCGATCACGTGGTTGACCATGCGGTCGATGTCGAGCTCCAGCTCGTCGACCCGGTCGTCGGCGTCGATCGCGCTCTGCGCGAGCGCCGCGTCGGCGCGCTCGAACGCGTCGAGCGCGGTCTTCAACTGCGTCTCCACGAGCCCGCCCATCTGCAGGATGCGCGAACGCACCGTCTCGAGCTCCTGGTCGTAGACCCGCGAAGAGTGTTCACCGCTTGTCATGTCGAATCCCCGCAACGGCCGGGCGGCGCTAGCCGAAGCGCCCGGTGATGTAGTCCTCGGTCTGCTTTTTTTTGGGCTTGATGAAGATCTGGTCGGTCTCGCCAAACTCGATCAGCTCGCCCAGGTACATGTAGGCGGTGAAATCGGACACGCGCGCCGCCTGCTGCATATTGTGCGTGACGATCAGGATCGTCACCTTCTCCTTCAGCTCGTTTATCAGCTCCTCGATCGACGCGGTCGCGATCGGATCGAGTGCGGAGGTCGGCTCGTCGAACAGCAGCAGCTCGGGGTCGGTCGCGAGCGCGCGGGCGATGCACAGCCGCTGCTGCTGGCCGCCGGACAGGTTGAACGCGAGGTCCCTCAGGCGCCCTTTGACTTCGTCCCACAGCGCCGCGCTGCGCAGGGCGTGCTCGACCTTGTCGTCGATCACGGACTTGTTCCGGACCCCGCGCACGTGCAACCCGTAGGCGACGTTCTCGTAGATCGATTTGGGGAACGGGTTCGGCTTCTGGAACACCATGCTGATGCGCATCCGTACCTCGATCGGGTCGACGTCCTTGCCCAGCAGGTTCATGTCGTCCGGATACAGGCGGATGTCACCGTCGTAGCGGTTGCCCGGATACAGATCGTGCATCCGATTGAAGCAGCGCAGTAAGGTCGACTTGCCGCAGCCCGACGGGCCGATCAGCGCGGTCACCTTCTTTTCGTGCACGGGCATGTTCAGCGACTTCAACGCCTGGATACCACCGTAGAAGAAGCTCAGCGCCTTGACTTCCGCCTTGAGCGCGGCGGCTCGGTTCGCGCGGGCCGCCGCGGCCGTTTCCGATGGGGGTTGATCGATCACCACTTGATGTTCTTTCTGAGTCGGTAACGTAACCAGATGGCCAAACCGTTCATCGCGAGCGTCATCGCCACGAGCACGAGCCCGGCGGCCGCCGCGTTCTGATGGAAGGCGGCTTCCGGTCGCGAGGTCCAGTTGAACATCTGGATCGGCATCACGGTAAACGGGGACATCAGCCATTCGAAGTTCAGAAACGGCGGGGCCGAAGAGATCGGCGACGGCGGCAGAAACGCGATGAACGTCAGCGCGCCGATCGTGATGACGGGGGCGGTCTCGCCGATCGCGCGCGCCATGCCGATGATCACGCCGGTCAGGATGCCGGCCGACGAATAAGGGATGATGTGATTGCGCACGGTCTGCCAATGCGTGGCGCCGAGCGCGTACGAGGCCTCGCGGATCGCCTGCGGGATCGCGCGGATCGCCTCGCGCGTCGCCACGATCACCACCGGCAGGATCAGCAGGGCCAGCGTCAGGCCGGCCGACAGGATGCTCTGCCCGAAGCCAAACTGATAGACGAACAGGCCAAGCGCCAGCAGGCCGTAGACGATCGAGGGCACGCCCGCGAGATTCGTGATGTTGATCTCGATGACGTCGGTCAGCCAGTTCTTGCGCGCGTACTCCTCCAGGTAGATGCCGGCGGCCACGCCGAGCGGAACGGCGAAGAACGCGGTCACCAGCATGACCAGCGCGGAGCCGACCCAGGCCGACAGGATGCCGGCCTGCGCCGCCAGGCGCGAAGGAAAGCTCGTGAAGAAATCCACGTTCAGCCGCGGCACGCCCTGAATCGCCATGTCGACGAACAGTGCGACGAAAGTCAGCACGCCGATCATCAGCGCGAAGATGCCCACCAGCCCGAACAGCACATCCCAGCGCTTGTGCCTGGCGATGATCGCGCGGATCGCCCCGACGTCGTGCACATCGAGCGAGGTGCCGGCCGCCATCAGTACCTCTCCCGGAACCGCCTGCGCAGCACGTGGCCGAGGACGTTGAAGAACAGCGTCATCAGCAGCAGCGACAGGCCCGCGGCGAAGATCGTCTGATAGCCGATCGACCCGTGCGGCAGATCGCCGAGCGCCACTTGCACGATGTACGCGGTAATCGTGGCGGCCGGCTCCAGCGGATTGACCGTCAGATTCGGCTGCATGCCGGCGGCCACCGCGACGATCATCGTCTCGCCGACGGCGCGCGAGATACCCAGGATGTAGGCCGACGCGATACCGGAGAACGCCGCCGGCACGACCACTTTGATGGCCGTCTGGAAGCGCGTCGCCCCCATTGCGTAGGACCCCTCGCGCAGGCTCATCGGGACCGCCCGCATCGCGTCTTCGCTGATCGAGGCGACGTACGGGATGATCATGATGCCCATCACCAGTCCCGCCGACAGCAGGCTGAATCCGGGCAGGCCCGGCAACAGCGTCTGCAGCAACGGCGTCACGAACAGCAGGGCGAAATAGCCGTAGACGATCGTCGGCACGTCGCCGAGCAGCTCGAGAAAAGGCTTGGCGATCTCGCGCACGCGGAACGGCGCGAACTCCGAGAGGTAGATCGCGATGATGGTGCCGAGCGGAATCGCCACCGTCAGTGCGACTGCGGAACTGGTCAACGTGCCCGACAGAAGCACCATGATGCCGAAGTGCGCGTCGTCGAACAGCGGCGTCCACTGCGTATCGGTCAGGAAATCCTTCAGCGGCACGTGCTGGAAGAAAACGACCGACTCCGTCACGAGCACGAAGACGATCGCCACCGTCACGAACACCGACACCAGCGCGGCCGCCAGCAGCGTCAGCTCGATCGACTTTTCGATGACGAGCCGGCTGCGGCGCTGCGCCAGTCGCCGACGAGTGATGCCCTGCGAGTCCAAGGTGGCGGCTGCAGCCCCGCTTGGCGCGATGGCTGACATGATTGATCCCCTCGTCGAAGTCTAGCGGAGACGCAATGCGCCGACGGGGAGGGGCGCCCCCTCTCCCCGTCGGCGCATCGGGCGGACCGCAGCGGCCGTCAGTTGGCCACCAGCGGGCGCGCGAACAGATCGTCGATCTTCACGCCGACATCGGCATGACCGGCGAACACGGTGCCTTTCTGCGTCTTGTTCAGCCGCTCGAGCCCCGCCCTGTAGATGCGGTCCGGCAACGGGACGTACTTGACTTCCTTGGCCAGCTTGGCGCCGTGGGTCAGGTAGTACTGCGCGAACTCCTTGACTTCGGGCCGCGCGAGCGACTTGACGTTGACGTAGATGAAGATCGGACGCGACAGCGGCTGGTACGTGCCGTCGAGCACCGTCGCCTCCGACGGCGGCACCGCGGGCTTGCCGGGCTTCTCGACGATCGGCACCGCCTTGAGCTTGTCCTTGTTTTCCGCGTAGTACGCGTAGCCGAAGTAGCCCAGCGCGTTGACGTCGCGTGACACACCCTGCACGAGCACGTTGTCGTCCTCGGAGGCCGTGTAGTCGCCGCGGCTGGACTTCGCCTTGCCGACCACGGCCTCGGTGAAGTAATCGAACGTGCCCGAGTCCGACCCCGCGCCGAACAGCTTGATCTCGGCGTCCGGCCACGCCGGGTTGACCTGGTTCCAGCGCGTGATCTTGCCCTGCGCGGCCGGCTCCCACAGCTTCTTCAGCTCCTCGACGGTCACGTTCTTGAGGAACGCGTTCTTCGGATGCACCACGACCGTCAGCGCATCGAAAGCGACGGGCAGTTCGATGTACTCGACGCCGGCCGCCTTGCAGTCGTCCATCTCCTTCTTCAGGATCGGGCGCGAGGCGTTCGAGATGTCGATTTCGCCGCGGCAAAACTTCTTGAAGCCGCCGCCGGTGCCCGAAATACCGACGGTGACGCGCACCGCACCCTTCTTCATTTTCTGGAAGTCTTCGGCGACGGCCTCGGTCACCGGAAAGACCGTGCTCGAACCATCGATCTTGACGATCGGTTGCGCAAGCGCGGCGCCGCCGTGCATGGCGCCGGCTGCCGCGATGGCAGCGGCCGCCAGCCAGGCGCGCCGACTGACCTTGAGAGTGACCTTGTATTCGGACATGTGCATGGAGTTCCTCCGATCAAGTAAGCGCCCCGAAGCCGGGCGCTTCGGTGGGCACGGATATTTCAGCCCGCGACCTTACGGGGCGCGTATGACGCGAAGATGACAAGCCGCCGCGGCCGGCCTACGCGCGCGCGGGCTGCGCCTGCCCGGCGCACGGCACGGCTCAAAGCGCGGCGGCCGCGCGAACCTCGATCGCGAGGTGATGCCGGGTGAGCTGCGCCAGCGCGCGATAGAACTCGCACTCGGCGCCGCGCTCGACCGCTGCGGCGAACGGCTCGAGCCAACGCCCGAGATGCTCGTCGAGCAGGCGGCCGCGCAACGCGCGCGTGCGGCGGGCTTCGTCGACGTCGCCGCGCGCGAGCGCACCGGTCTCGCGAAACAGCAGCGCGTAGAGAAACTCGAGCTCGGCGGCGACGTGGTCGGGCAGGTCCTGGAAGTCGTCGGCGATCGCAAAGCCCGCTTCCGCATACAGAGGAACGATCGCCGGCGTCGGATCCGCGCCGCTGTGCCCCTGCTCGCGTCGCCAGACCGATTCGTAAGGCTGCGCGAGCGCGTTGCCCGGACCGAGGAACAGCCGCGTGTAGTCGATCAGCAGGTCTTGCGGCTCGGCCTGCGCGAAGGCCGGGCCGAGCAACCGTGCGCGCTCCGCCAGTGCCGCGTCGACGCCAGCCGCCGCCTGCTCGAGCGAATCGAACAGCCGCTCCTCGACGAACTCAGGGCCCGGCTGCCAGTAGCACGCAGCCAGCAGCCGGCTCAGGTCGGCGCGCGCCGCCAGCCGGTGCAGGTCGTTGTCTTCCACGCCATCTCCATGCCCGGCAGGCAGCGGGGCCGCCGCCTGCCGTGCGTGACGCCGTCAGCCGCGCGCGCTGTACTTGCCGATGTAGTGAACGTTCGGCCGCGTGCCCGCTTCCTCCTTGAGCCGGAACGACTTGTGGGTTTTCAGCACCTGGGCGATCCGCGAGGTAGTGATCGTGGCGCTCGCGATCGGCAAGTACGAGTTCGTGATCGCCGGGCAACTGGTGCCGCTGTTCAAGGGCTCGTGGGCGCCCGGGCTGATCCAGTACGCGCCTTCGGCGACGGAATGGGCGCTGGCTGCCATGTCGGCGTTCCTCGCCTATGCGGTCTATGCTTTCGGCGCCGGGCGCTTCCGTCTTGGCGGACGCTGAGGCAAGGCGCGGCGGCGCTGCGCTCGACGCCGCGGATCTGTTCTTCTGCCTGGCGGCGGCATTCCTGCCGCCGCCGGCGGAGATGACCGGGCGCGCCTGGTGCCACGCGCTCGCCGCCGATGTCGACGAACTGGCCGAACTGCTCGCTGTCGATGCCCGCGAGACCGTCGGCGCGCTGCGCCGCTTCGCGCAGACGGCGGCGCGGCCGATGAGGTCTGGCTGGTCGAGTACAGCCGGCTGTTCCTGGTGCCGCCGGTGCCGGTCACGCTGAACACCGGCATCAATCTGGAAGGCGGGCTCGCCGGCGTCAGCGCGCAGATGCTGACCCAGCGCTATGCCGCTGCCGGTTGCGCGCGCCGCGATGACTTTCGCGATCTGTTCGACCACGTCGCGATTCAACTCGAGTTTCTCGGCGCGCTGGTGGAACGCGCCGCCGGCGGCGACGCCGACGCCGCCGCGATGGCGCGCGAATTCGTCGACGGCTTCGTCCGCCACTGGATCGACCCGCTGCACGACGCCTGCCTGCGTGCTTCGGCGCGCAGCGATGCAGCGCGGTTGTACGCGTCGCTGGTCGATCTGACGCACGCAGCGATTGCGAGGATTTTCTAGGCTGATCGTCGCCGGCGCGCCGACCTTCCGCCTCCTGGGGCTCGGCGCGCTGCTTTTCCTTTGCCTGTGCACGCCCGCGGCCGCCGAAATGGGCGCCGACGACTACCAGGGCGAAATCGCGTTCCTTGTCAGCCGCCGAACGCGCGCGCGAAGCCCGGCGCCTCAAGCAGGAACGCGAACGCGAAGCGCAGCTCGAACGCGAGCGCCAGGCGCAGGAAGAGCAGGCCCGTTTAGCGCGCGAAGCGGCGCTCGCCGCGCGTCCTCTGGGCGTTCGCCTCGTCGAGGCGCGTTGCGGCGCGTGCCACCCGGCCGATTACTTCAAGTCGCGCGGCCGCACCGCGCTCCGCTGGTGGGTCACGCTGCTGCGCATGGAGTTGCTCAACGGCGCACGCATCGAGACGGGCGAGCGCCGCCCGATCGTCGCCGAGCTGGCGCGGTCCCACCCCGCCACGCCGGCGCGCCGGACGGCGGAATGGGCGATCGCGGCGCTGGTCGCGGCGGGCCTGGGGTGGCTTGCGCTGCGGCGGTGGCGGCGCCGGCGAAAGCACGCAGTCAGGCGAGCGGCAGCGTGCCGGCCAGGCGGTGCGCGAGCGCGTGCGCCAACTCGGCTTCCTCGGCCTCGACCATCAGGCGCAGCACCGGCTCGGTGCCCGACGCGCGGATCAGGATGCGACCGCTGCCGGCCAGCTCGTGTTCGATCGCCTGCGCTTCTTCGCGCAGCGGCGCGTGCGCGGTCCAGTCGAAGCCGTTGCGAACGCGCACGTTGACCAGCGTCTGCGGCAACAGCTTCAGATCCGCAGTCAGGTCGGCGAGCGACCTGCCCGCGCGCCGCATCGCCGCCAGCACCTGCAGGGCACTGACGATGCCGTCGCCGGTGGTGTGCTTGTCCAGGCACAGCAGATGGCCCGAGCCCTCGCCGCCGAGTTGCCAGCCGTTGCGTTCGAGCAGCTCGAGCACGTAGCGGTCGCCGACCTTGGCGCGCTCGAACGGGATCTTAAGCTCGGCGAGCCGCTTCTCCAGCGCAAAATTGGTCATCAGCGTGCCGACCACGCCGGCGACCCGCCCGCCGTTGGCGAGGCGTTCGCGCACGATCGTGTACAGCAGCTCGTCGCCGTTGTAGATCCGGCCGTCCGCGTCGGCGATCACGACGCGATCGGCGTCGCCGTCGAGCGCGATGCCCAGATCGGCCTCGTTCGCCCGCACCGCGTGCGCCAGGTGTTCGCCGTGGACCGCGCCCACGCCGTCGTTGATGTTGAAGCCGTTCGGCGCCGCACCGATCGCCACCACGTCCGCGCCCAACTCGTGGAACACGTCGGGCGCGACCTGATACGCGGCGCCGTGCGCGCAGTCGACGACGATCTTCAGCCCCTTGAGGTCGAGCTCGGTAGGAAACGTGCTCTTGCAGAACTCGACGTAGCGGCCGCCGGCGTCGTCGAGCCGGCGCGCCTTGCCGAGCAGCTTCGATTCGACGCAGGCAAACGGTGCTTCGATCTGAACTTCGATCTGCGCCTCGATCTCGTCCGGCAGCTTGGTGCCGCGCCCGGAAAAGAACTTGATGCCGTTGTCGGGATAAGGATTGTGCGAAGCGCTGATCACGACGCCTGCGGTCAGCCGCTGCGCGCGCGTCAGGTACGCGACGGCCGGCGTAGGCAGCGGCCCGCACAGCACAACGTCGACACCGGCGCTCGAGAATCCCGCTTCGAGTGCGGCTTCAAGCATGTAACCGGACACGCGCGTGTCCTTGCCGATCAGCACCGTCGGCTTGGCACTCGCGCCGGGCGGCTGGTGTGCGACGAGCACGCGCCCGGCCGCCTGCCCGAGCTTCAGCACAAAGTCCGGCGTGATCGGCGCGTGGCCCACGGTGCCGCGCACACCGTCGGTTCCGAAATACTTGCGGCTCACTGCTCCTCCCCCTGTTCGATGACCGCTTGCCACACCGCCAGCGCATCGCGCGTGGCGGCCACGTCGTGGACCCGCACGATACGCGCTCCGCGCTGCACGGCCAGCAGCGCCGCGGCGACCGATGCATATACCCGTTCGCCGACGGCGCGTCCGCTCGCATGACCGAGCATCGACTTGCGCGACAGGCCAACCAGCAACGGCTGCCCCAGCGCAGCCAGTTCATCCAGCCGCGCGAGCAGCGCGAAGTTGTGCGCAGCGGTCTTGCCGAAGCCGAAGCCGGGGTCGAGCACGATGCGCTCGCGCGCCACCCCGGCGGCCAGCAGCGCGTCGCGCCGCGCCCGCAAAAAGGCGCCGACCTCGCGCACGACGTCGTCGTACTGCGGCGCGCTCTGCATCGTGCGCGGCTCACCCTGCATGTGCATCAGCACGATCCCGCAGTCGGAGGCTGCGACGGCTTCGCGCGCACCGGGTGCCTGCAACGCGCGCACGTCGTTGACGACCGCCGCGCCCTCGGCCAGTGCGGCACGCATCACCTCGGGTTTGCTGGTGTCGACCGAAATCGGCACGCCGCGATCGCGCAGCGCGCGCACCAGCGGAATCACGCGGGCGAGTTCATCTTCGGTGCCGACCCCGGCCGCGCCGGGGCGGGTCGATTCGCCGCCGATGTCGAGCAGATCGGCGCCTTCGGCGATCAACCGCTCGCCATGGGCCAGCGCTCGCTCGAAGTCGAGAAATTGCCCGCCGTCCGAAAAGGAGTCCGGCGTGACGTTGACGATGCCCATCACGAGCGGGCGCATCAGGTCGAAGACGCGACCACCACACGCCCAGCGCCCGCCCCAAACCGCTCGATCCATCGCGCTTGCCAGCCGGTAGCCAAGCCTGCATTCTATTGAGCATTGGCCATCCTCGTGACGCGTGCCAACCGCGCGGCGTCCGCATCCGCTCCCCCGTCGTCACACCGAGCCAGCCAACCCTCGTCGTTCCGAGCGAGCTACCCCCGTAATTCAGAGCCGCCGCGTGATTCAGAGCCGATTACCCCTCGTCATTCCGAGCGGAAACCGAGGAATCTCTCCCGCTCGCAACGCCGAGATCCCTCGCGCGGCGCGGGACGACGGATCCGACGCCCGCGCGGGCGAACGGAACACGCCGTGTGGCGCCGTCACGAGGTTGGGTCATCCTCGGTAGTGACGCATCACGAGGATCTCGATGCTGCGACAACTGCTTGCGCGCTGGAGCAAATCGCCGCCGGGCGCCGCCGGCAGCGGCGACAACAACGACGGGGCGAAGACCGCGGGCGACGCTGCCGCCGGCAGCGCCGCACGGCCGGCGGTCGCGCCGCGCGCGCCGACCGTCGACCGGGTGCCGCCGTGGCGGCTCGTCGCGCGCCGTCCTCTGCTCGACCGCCGCGGCGCAATCGCCGGCTGGGATCTGCGGCTGTCACCGTGGGCCGCCGAGCGACTGCGCCGCACGCACGCGCAACGGGCGCTGCAGGAAGCGTTGGACTTCGCGCTGGCGCAGGCCGCGCAGGCAGTCATGCGATCGCCGCGTATCGCGGCGCTGAGTTTGCCGCCGGCGACGCTGCGACACGCTGCAGCGCTCGCGCAACTGCCGCGCGGCGCGATCGCCGTGCTGGACGGCAGCACGTTGGAGGCGCTCGGCACCGAGGCGCCGATGGTACTGACGATGCTGCGCGACCGTGACTTGAAGATCGCGCTCGCCCCGGGGGTCGCGCTGGTCGAGCCGCCGGCCGAGTTCGTCGTGCTCGATGCCGCCGCCGGCGCTGCCGGCGACGGCGCCGCGCGTGTCCCGATCCCGGCGCAGGGCCGTATCGTCACCAATTTGCGCTCTTTCGAGGCCGTCGCGGCCGCCTTGCAGCACGGTGCCGACTACGCGTGCGGCGCGTACGCGCAGGCCGCAGCGCAGCGCACCGGCCAGGCGTCGGTGCAGACGATCACGATCGCCAACATCCTTTCGGCGCTGACTGCGGGCAGGCCGCCGCGCGAAATCGCCGAACTGTTCAAGGCGGACGTCACGCTGTCGTACCGACTGATGCGCATTCTCGGCAGCGCGGCCTACGGGCTGGGTCGCTCGATCGGCTCGCTGCAGGAAGCGGTGCTTATGCTTGGCACGCGTGAGCTGTACCGCTGGCTCGCGGTGCTGCTGCTGACGAGCAGCAGCGGCGTGCCGCTGGCGCGCGCGCTGCACGAAACGGCGCTCGTGCGCGCCCGCCTGCTGGAGCTCCTCGCCACCGCGCGCGGCCGCGCCGATCCGCCCGAGGCGCTGTTCGTCACCGGCGCGTTTTCGTTGCTCGACCTGCTGTTGAACGTGCCGCTGGAATCGGCACTCGCGCTGATGCCGCTGCTGCCGGCGCCGACGATCGACGCGCTGATCGCCGAAAGCGGGCCGTGGCGCCCCTATCTGGAGCTGGCGCTCGCGTTCGAGGCGGGCGACGATGCGCGGCAGGAAGCCGCGTGCGCGAAGCTCGAGGTCAACCGCGACAAGGCCGCCCAACTGTACGCGGAAGCGGCCGATTGGGCCGCGGGCGCGGCGCAGCTCGGCGAGGTCTGAAAACGCCGACGCCCGCTCGCGCGGGCGCCATGGTCACGGGCGGGGCGGCGCTCAGGCGGGCTGAGCCGCACCCGCGACACCGCCGCTGGCGGGCTTGCCACCGGCCGGCGGCGTCGAACCGGCCGATTTCGGCGGTCGCGGCGGTCTGCCGGCCATGATGTCGTCGATCTGCTCGGCGTCGATCGTTTCGAGCTCGAGCAGCGCCTTGGCCATCGCCTCGACCTTGTCGCGGTTGTCTTCGATCAGCTTGCGCGCCAGCGCGTACTGCTGGTCGATGATGCGGCGGATCTCGGCGTCGACCTTGCGCATCGTCTCCTCGGACACGTGCGTCGTCTTGGTGATCGAGCGGCCGAGGAAGACTTCGCCTTCGTTTTCCGCGTAGACCATCGGGCCGAGCACGTCGCTCATGCCGAAGCGCGTGACCATGTCGCGCGCCATCTGCGTGGCGCGCTCGAAGTCGTTCGACGCACCGGTGGTCATCTGGTTCATGAACACTTCTTCGGCGATGCGGCCGCCGAACAGCACCGCGATGCGGTTCAGCAGATAGTCGCGGTCGTACGCGTAGCGGTCCTGCTCGGGCAACTGCATCGTCACGCCGAGCGCGCGTCCGCGCGGGATGATCGTGACCTTGTGCACCGGATCGGTCTTCGGCAACAGCTTGGCCACCACCGCGTGGCCCGACTCGTGGTACGCGGTGTTGCGCCGTTCTTCCTCGGACATGACCATCGATTTGCGCTCGGCGCCCATCATGATCTTGTCCTTCGCGCGCTCGAAATCCTGCATCTCGACCACGCGCGCGTTGCGGCGCGCAGCAAACAGCGCCGCTTCGTTGACCAGGTTGGCCAGATCGGCGCCGGAGAAGCCCGGCGTGCCGCGCGCCAGCAGGTCGGCCTTGACGTCGGCGCCGATCGGCACCTTGCGCATGTGCACGTTCAGGATCTGCTCGCGGCCGCGGATGTCGGGCAGCGGCACCACGACCTGGCGGTCGAAGCGGCCCGGCCGCAGCAGCGCCGGGTCGAGCACGTCGGGCCGGTTGGTGGCGGCGATCACGATCACGCCCATGCCGGTTTCGAAGCCGTCCATCTCGACCAGCAACTGGTTCAGCGTCTGCTCGCGCTCGTCGTTGCCGCCGCCGAGCCCCGCCCCGCGCTGGCGTCCGACGGCGTCGATCTCGTCGATGAAGATGATGCACGGCGCGTGCTTCTTAGCGTTTTCGAACATGTCGCGCACGCGCGCCGCACCCACGCCGACGAACATCTCGACGAAGTCCGACCCGGAGATCGAGAAAAACGGCACCTTCGCTTCGCCGGCGATCGCTTTCGCCAGCAGCGTCTTGCCGGTGCCGGGCGAACCCACCATCAGCACGCCGCGCGGGATGCGGCCGCCGAGCTTCTGGAACTTGCTCGGGTCGCGCAGGAAGTCCACCAGTTCCTGCACTTCTTCCTTGGCTTCGTCGCAGCCGGCGACGTCGGCGAAGGTCACGTTGTTGTTGCTCTCGTCGAGCATGCGCGCGCGCGATTTGCCAAAGGAAAACGCGCCGCCGCGTCCGCCGCCCTGCATCTGGCGCATGAAGAAGATCCACACACCGATCAGCAGCAGCATCGGGAACCATGACACGAAGATCGACGTGAGCAGCGACTGCTCTTCGCGCGGCTTGACGTCGACCTTCACCCCGGCGCCGATCAGGTCGCCCATCAGGCCGCGGTCGAGCACCGTCGCGACCGTGCGGATGCGGCGGTCGTCCTGAGTGATCGCGATCACCTCGGGCGTGACTCCCGACTCCTGGATCGACACCTGTTTGATACGGCCGGCCTTGACTTCCGCCAGGAACTCGGAATACGGCAGGTAGGTTTCGCCCGGACGCTGGCGACCCTCGAACTGCTTGAAGACGGTAAAAAGCACGAGCGCGATCACCATCCAGATGGCGGCTTTCGCGAACATGTTGTTGTTCAAGACACGACTCCCGACGAGGTCCGCGACCGGCGGACGAATGCGTTTGATTCTAGGCCCAATCGCGCCTACTGGCGCTTGCGCAGGGGCGCACGAACACCGCTGCAAGTGGGGCGATCACCCTGCTTTTTCAAGGGCTTGCGTCCACCGCGGCCACCCCTTCGCAAACCCGCACGCAACGCTGTTTCAGACCCCGTGCGAGCAGGTAGGTTTCACTCGAGCGCGCGCGCGAGGCGGCGGGCTTGCGTACGACGACCGTCGCGAAAGACTTCTTCAGTGCCGCGACGAACTGGCTGTACCCGCTGCCCTGGAAGGCCTTGACCAGCAGCGCGCCGGCCGGCTTCAGATGCGCCTGCGCGAACGCGAGGGCCAGCTCGCACAGATGACCGCTGCGCGCCGCGTCGACCGCAGCGATGCCCGACAGATTCGGCGCCATGTCCGACAGGATCACGTCGGCGCGTTCGCCGCCGAGCGCGGCGACGAGCTGCGCCTCGACGTCGGCTTCACGGAAGTCGCCCTGGATGAAGGTCACGTCGGGCAGCGGATCCATCGGCAGCACGTCCAGGGCGATGATGCGGCCGCGCACCACGCCCTGGCGGTCGGTCAGCCGCTCGCGCACGACCTGGGTCCAGCTTCCGGGGGCCGCGCCCAGATCGATGACGACCGCACCGGGCGCGAGCAGCCGGTCGCGGTCGTCGATCTCGGCAAGCTTATAGGCAGAACGCGCACGATAGCCGTGCTTGACCGCCGCCTGCACGAACGGATCGGTGACGTGGCGTTGGATCCACTCGGGATTCGAGCGGTGCTTCTTCTTCGCGGTCGGCCTGGCTGCCATCGATGCAAGGCTACCGTATCTTGTTCGACGAAGCCTCGTGGGTCGGCCACAACCGACTGCCGTTTCGTCCCCGCGCTGGTCTCACGGGGAGCCGACGCCCATCGCGATGCGACGCCGACGTCCCCGCTCATGCAAAGCCGACACCCGCTGTCGAACGGGACCGAAGCCCGCCTTCGCGCCGAGCGAATGCCGGCGCTCGTGAGTCGAGGCTCCACGCCATCTCGAGCCGAAGGTCGGGCCGAAGGCGAGAAGTCCCGGCCGCTGGCGAGGCCGAGATCCATGCGGTCGCCGGGGTGACGTGACCATCGCCAGGAACAGCCCAGCCGCGTCGTTGCATACCCTCGGCCTTGAGCGGGGTCGACCGATCTGCCGTGCTTCGACGCGCCGCGATCCCTCGCGTCGCTCGGGATGACGAAATGCGGTCGGGATGACGAAATGCGGTCGGGAGGACGAAATGCGGTCGGGAGGACGAAATGCGGTGGGGATGACGAGACGCGATCGGATGACGACGCAGTCGCCGCGCGGGATGACCCCGCGATGTCATTCCGAGCCCGGCCTCGAGCCGGAGCGAGGAATCTCGGCCGCTCGCAACGCCGAGATCCCTCGCGTCGCTCTGGATGACATGCTCACCCTGGCGATGACATGCTCACTTTGGCGATGACATGCTCATCCTGGCGATGACATGCTCACCCTGGCGATGACATGCTCACCTTGGCGATGACATGCTCACCCTGGCGATGACATGATCGTCGGTGGCGACGACATGATGGTGGGTGGGTACGACATCGTCGTCGACCGGGATGACGTATCTACTGTCCGAAAGCCGGAGCCCTGCCCACAGTGGCAAACGGAATCGACCGGATGACACGGTCATGCGACCGGGTGACGCTCGGTCGTTCGACGCTGGAGCACGAAATGGCGGAAATCGAACTGACGCCGAAGCAACGACAGCAACTGAAAGGTGCGGCGCACCGGCTCGCGCCGGTCGTGTTGCTCGGTGCCGGTGGGCTCACCGACGCGGTCGTCAGGGAGATCGACCGCGCCCTCGCCGCGCACGAACTGATCAAGGTGCGCGTGCCGGGCGACGATCGCGCGCAGCGCGACGGGATCTTTCGCACGGTCGCCGAGCGGCTCGGCGCCGCGCGCGTGCAGATGATCGGCAAGCTGCTGGTGCTGTTCCGCCCACGGCCCGCGGCGACCACGGCGCAGGCTGCCGTACCGCCGCACGTGCGCCGTGCATCGGCAGCGAGCCCGCCGCCGGTCGCGCCAGCGCGCACCAAGGCGGACCGGCGCGAGATTCGCGCCGCTGCGCCAAAACCGGCGCCACGCCGCACGGCCAGGCCGGTCGAGCGCACGGCACGCCGCGGCGCCAAGGCGAAGTCCGGTTCACGCAGTCGCTAAAGAGGCGTAAAGATTCGTCGCGAGCGAGTCGCCGGCCGGGCGCACGCGGCCGTAGGGCTCCGACACGTCAGGTCGAAGGGCGAAGCCCGAAAAGTCGCCTGCCTTTCGGCGCAGGCTCACGTGCGGGCAGCGCACGTCAAGCCCGCCGCAGGCGGGCGGCCGCAGCCAACACCGCGCAACGACGCCAGCGGGCCGCGCAGCAGACAGATTCACCCTAGATTCGGCAATTGGCGTCACGTCGAAACGGCAGAAAGCCAGCATCCATGCGGGTTTGAAGCCAATTCCGACGACTGCGGAGCAGTTCGAAGTGGGTGATGGTCGTGCTCACTGCAAGCCTTTGGCGCGAACGGGTTTGTCGGTACTCCACCCACTTCAACTGCCGTTTCTAGGTTCACCCTGAATCCGGCAGTCCACCGATGCAGTTTCGCGCACGTGCGTTGTTCGGCCGGCCTTTGCGGCTTCGACTGCGCTCACCCAGCGGGTGAAGCCGCGATCGAGCGGGCCATCTCGCACTGGCGCAGGGCGCAGGCCCGGAACGCCGCGCGGGCAACGACCCACGCGCCGACGCCGACCCCCCCGCGCGCGCCGACGCCGACCACCCCGCGCGCCGACGCCGACCACCCCGCCCGCCGACGCCGACCACCCCGCGCGCCGACGCTGCCGCCCACAGCGCCGAGGTCGTCATCCCGAGCGCAGCGAGGGATCTCGGCGTGGCGAGCGGGTGAGAT
>JBBIJJ010000056.1:0-18120 GCA_037446035.1 Burkholderiales bacterium | reverse complement strand
TTCAGCCGTTCGAACGCCACGCGCGCCTCGTGCAACGTCTTGGGCCGAGGCGAGCACGCCAGTGTCCAGTGCTCGATGGCGCGGTCGAAGACGTCGTAGTCTTCGGCGCCGCCGGGGGCGACGGGCAGCGGCGGGGTGCGCACCGCCGCGCCCGAAAGACGCTGCGCCAGCAGCGCGAGCGCCTGCTGCTGCGCGAGCAGCAGTTGCCGCAGCAGTTCTTCGTAGGCGGGCGACGGCTGCGAAACGCGGATTTTTTCCTGCGCCAACAGCAGCTGGGCCAGCGGCTCGACCGCACGCGCGTCCATCGTCAGCGCAGCTTCGTTCGCCGCCTGCGCGTGCTGCGCAACCAGCTCGCGGTAGCGCTGCAGCTCCTCGCGGCTGATGCCGCGGCGGCGGTCCGCTTCGTCGTTCGCCAGGACGATCGCTGAAAGACGCGCCGCGAGCCTGGCGGCGTCATCGACGCGCAGCCGATATGGCCTGTGCAGCCCGTGCTGCGCGCGTACGCGGTCGACGAATTCGTCGCACCGTTGCGTCGCCTCGTGCACTTCGCGCTTGGCTTGCGCGAAGGCGGCCGCCTGCAGCCGCTTGAAGCAAAAGTCGCCGTCGACGAATGGACGTATGTAGAGCGGATACCGTCGGCGGAACGCGTAGCCCCCGCGCAGACGCAGGAGATAAGGCACGCGCCGAGCGCGCTTGGCAGCGATGGAGTCGCGCATGAACACCCTCCGAGTGTCGTTGTGCACTCGGCTGTGTATTCACACGCTTTATTCCGTGGCGCGCGCCAGATTCCTCTTGAGAATCAAGCGCTTGGCGAAGCGTGGCGTCCCCTAGGGGATTCGAACCCCTGTTATCGCCGTGAAAGGGCGGTGTCCTAGGCCTCTAGACGAAGGGGACTGACTGCGGGGAAGTCAATCGGTGGTGGAGGTAAGCGGGATCGAACCGCTGACCTCTTGCATGCCATGCAAGCGCTCTCCCAGCTGAGCTATACCCCCACGCGCTTTTGTATGAAGCGGGCGCGCATTATAGCCGTGGCATCGCGGCAGGCAAACCGAGTCACGGCTGCGCGCCGGGGCGCGCAGCCGTGAACGCACTGCGATCGGCGCGCGCGGATCAGCGCGACTTCGCGTAGTCGATCATGCCCTGAAAGTCGACGACCACCGCCGGTTCGTCGCCGACGACACAGGCATCGTCGCCTGCGTGCCGCACCGACACGTCGCCCGATTGACCGACACGTTGCCAAGACCGCGAAACGGGCCGTTGCCCCCAATCATGCGCGAGCGCACAGCGCTGCGCTGGGTCGCCGCCGGCAAGACCGATCGCGACATCGCGGCGATCCTCGCGATCAGCCCGCGCACGGTGCACAAGCACCTGCAGCACGTCTACGAGAAACTGGGTGTGGAAACGCGCACGGCCGCCGCGATGCGCGCGCTGGCCTGGCACTGAGCCGCCTCAGCCGGCGCGCGCCAGCGCCTTGTGCAACCGCTCGAGCACGGCGTCGCGGCCGATCAGCTCGAGCACCGCGTCGATCGACGGCGTCTGCGTGCGCCCCGTCACGGCCACGCGCAGCGGCACCGCGACCTGCGGCATCTTCAGTGCGAACTCGACGACGAGCTGCTTGAGCAACGCCGAGATCGCCGCGCGCTCCCATGCGATCGCGCCGGCACGTTCGCCGAAAGCGCGCATCGCGTCGACGCTCTTGCCGGTCAGGTGCTGCGCGATCAGCTCCTCGCTCGGCGCGACCGCGCGATAGAACAGCAGCGCCTCGTCGGCCAGCTCGTTCAGCGTCTTCGCGCGGTCCTTCAGCAGCGCGACGACGCGCGCGAGCGCAGGTCCTTGCTCGATGCGGCCGCCGCGCGCCGCGATGCGCGGCGCCGTGAGCCGAGCGAGCCGCGCATCGTCGGCTTCCTTGATGTACTCGCCGTTTAGCCACAGCAGCTTGTCCGGGTTGAACTGCGCCGGCGATCGGTTGACGTGCTCCAGATCGAACCAATCGACGAACTGCGCGCGCGTGAATTTCTCGTCGTCGCCGTGGCTCCAGCCGAGCCGCGCGAGGTAGTTGACGAGCGCCTCAGGCAGGAACCCGTCGGCCTCGTACTGCAGCACGCTGACCGCGCCGTGCCGCTTGGAAAGCTTCTGCCCGTCAGGGCCGAGGATCATCGGCAGATGGCCGAAGCGGGGCAGCGGCGCGCCCAGGGCTTTGTAGATGTTGATCTGGCGCGGCGTGTTGTTGACATGATCGTCGCCTCTGAGGACATGCGTGATCCGCATGTCGATGTCGTCGACCACGACCGCAAAGTTGTACGTCGGCACCCGGTCGGCGCCGCGCGCGATGACCAGATCATCCAGCTCGCTGTTGGCGATCGCGATCGGACCCTTGACCAGGTCGTCCCACGCCACCTCGCCATCGTCCGGATTGCGGAAGCGGATCACCGGGCTGACGCCCGGCGGTGGCGTCCTGCCGCGCGCATTTTCGGGCCGCCAGCGGCCGTCGTAGCGCGGCTTCTCGCCGCGCGCCATCTGCGCCTGGCGCAACTGGTCGAGCTCTTCGACCGTCGCGTAGCACTTGTACGCGGTGCCGGCGGCGAGCATCTGCTCGATCACCTCGCGGTAGCGGCCGAAGCGCGCGGTCTGCCGGATCGGACCCTCGTCGTAGTCCAGTTCCAGCCACTTCATGCTGTCGAGGATGACCTGCACCGCCTCCTCGGTGGAGCGCGCCAGATCGGTGTCCTCGATGCGCAGGATGAACTGTCCGCCGTGATGCCGCGCGAACGCCCACGAAAACAGCGCGGTGCGCGCCGTGCCCAGGTGCAACATGCCGGTCGGGCTCGGCGCGATGCGTGTGCGGACGGTCATCTGGTTCTCCCGCCGCGGCGGGCTCATGAAAAACGGCCCGCAAGCCGCGGGCCGGTCGTCGAAGGCGGGCGGGATGATACGACAGCGCCGCGATCGCCTCGCGCTCAGGCCGTGCAGCGTCTTGCCGCAGGGTCGGCCGCGGCGCCGAATGGTGGCAGCCGACGCTGCCGGCGTGGGCCGGCCAAGAGCGTGCTCGCCCCTTTTTCGCCGTCCGACCCGGCATGCCGCGGACGTCGGTGGCCTGCGCGCTGGCCGACAGACCGTTCACGACGAGAGCGTAGCGACCCAGCCCGGATTTCTTACAAGGCGGTCGCTGAATGCGAGGGAAACGTCGCTGCATGCGGCGTGCCAGGCGATCCGGCCTCGCGACAGAGTGCGGAGCGCTCGCTGTCGCGGCGCTCGCTGGGTCTCGCGCCACCCGGCCGGCGCTTCGCTCGGAACGTAGCGTCCGCTGGTTCCTCGCTCCAGCGCCCGCCCGGATCGGCCCGATCCCGGCGCGATCATCCGCGACCCTTGTGAGAAATCCGAGCTAGCCCGACCGCACCACGTGCTCCGCGGCGACCGGCAGCAGGATGCTGAGCGCCGCACCTTCGACGAGCAGACGACCGCCCATGGCGTCGATCCGGCGGCGCGCTGCCTCGATGCGCACATCGGCCATGCCGAGCGGGCTTGCCGCACCGTCCGCCCTGCGACGCTCGATGCGTATCAGCAGCTGCTCGCCGCGCTCTGCCGTCTGGACCGCGACCCGTTCGGGCGCGCGCGCGCCTTCGGCGACCACTTGCACCAGATTCATCAGCACCTCGTTGAGGCGATCGGCAACGACGACGCTCGCCGGCAGGCCCACGGCCGGGCGGAATTCGATCGGCGTGGCGCGGTAGCGCTGGTCAAAGCGCAGGAAGTCGCACACGGCCTTGACCATCTGGTTGACGTCGGCCGGCTCGCGCGCCCCGCTGCGCGCGGAGGCAAAAGCGCCCATCTGGCGTGTCATATGCGCGATGCGCCAAGCCTGCTCGATGATCACCTCCGGGTGGCAGTCGGAACAGTCGCCGCGTTTCTTGCCGTCGACGATTTCCTGGGCCACCAGCGTGATCGTCGTCAGCGGATTGCCGACTTCGTGCGAGATCGCCGCCGCCATCGTCGCCAGTGCGGCCATTTTCTCGCGATGCCATTCCTGCTCGCGCCGGGCAGCCTGCGCCTGCGCCTGGCGGTCGATGATCCTCTGGCCGATGCGCACGATCAGCAGCAGCGCAACGTACAGCAGCGCGAGCAGTCCGCCGACGATGGCCAGCAGCCAGCGCGAACTGGTCTCGACCTTTTGGGCGTAGTCAAGTGCGTGCGCGCGCAGCAGTTGCTCCTTCGCAGCCGTCGACGCCGCGCTATGAGCCGATGTCCGCTTGATCTGCTCCGGCAGCGGTGTCACGTCCGAGTAGATCTCGAATACGCCGACGATCGCATCGCCGCCCGGCGCCCGCACCGGCAGATAACTCGATATCAGGTCGCGGTTCACGAACACCCGCTCGAACGCGCTGAAGCGGTCGCGGTGCGTCAATTCGCTCGCCTGCCGCCCGCGGACCGCGCTCTGCCAGCCCAGGTTGTCGCGCTGGTCCTCGCCGATCTGGGCGTGCTCGGACGAATACACGGTGATCCCGCGCAGATCGAAGACCTTGATCTTGAACACGCTGCTGCCGCGCATCGCCTCGTAGGCACGGGTGTCGAGCGCGGCGAATCCCGGCAGATTCATGATCTGCCGGCCGCGCGCCGCGAAGCAGGCGCGTCTGCGCTCGTTCGTCCGGGCGTCGGCGGTCGCCGCGTCGCCGAGCACGCGGCAATGGTCGATCGGCAGGCGCTGCGCGCGCGCGACCAGCGGCGCGAATTCGCGCTCCCACAACAAGTTGGCAAACACGCGCGCCAGGTTGACGTGACCCGCCTCGTGCGCGGCGAGCAGATCGTCGCGGGCCGCCTGTTCGTGTGTGTGCGTCAGCTCCTGCTGCGCTTCGACGAAGAAGGCCGCCTGCTCCCTCTGCACCTCGTTGAAGAAGGCCGACTCCCGGCGCTCAGGAACGAACAGCGCCGCGCCGACCACGGCGAACGCGGCTCGTCAGCGTGAAATAGCGCGTCAGGCGAAAACGATCCGCACCGTCGGTGTAAGAATTCAGCCGGCCCACGCCGGCAAGCATCAGACGGCGCATGCGACCCCCAGCTGCAGCGACGCGCGCAAGCCGGCCGCGTCCGCTATGTGGTTCGCATTGTCCGCCACGCGCGCGCAAAGTGCACCGAGGCATGCCCGGCGGCGCGTCGCGGGGGGTCCCTACCTCGATGCGTCTTTCGACCCGGGCCGCGTGGGCGGCGAACGATCGAGGGCGGGCGGGAAGGGTCCGGTGGTGGGTGGTACAGGGTTCGAACCTGTGACCCCTGCCGTGTGAAGGCAGTGCTCTACCGCTGAGCTAACCACCCGAATGCGGGCGCGATTCTAGCCCGGATTTCTCGCGAGGGTCGCGGATGATCGCGCCGGGATCGGGCTGATCCGGGCGAGCGCGGCAGCGAGGAACGTAGCCGTCGCTACGTTCCGAGTGAAGCGCCGGCCGGGTGGCGCGAGACCCAGCGAGCACCGCGACAGCGAGCGCCCCGGCGCACTCCGTCGCGAGGCCGTATCGCCCGGAACGCCGCATGCAGCAACGATTTCACTCGCATCGAGCGAGCGCCTTGTGAGAAATCCCGGCTAGCAGCGTCCGCCGTGACCTAGACTTGCGCGGCGATGAACCTCGCTCATCTGCTCATCCGCACGGTACGCAGGCTGCCGCAGATGCCGGCGGTCGTCGAGCGCGACCGCATCGCGCTCGACTATGCGGCGCTGGCAGACCGCACATTGCGTCTGGCGCGGGCGCTGACGGCGCAGCTCGGCGTGCGCACCGGCGACCGCGTCGCGCTGGTGATGAAGAACAATGCCGCCTACGTCGAGCTGCTGCATGCGTGCTGGGCGGCGGGCATCTGCGCGATCCCGGTCAACGTCAAGCTGCATCCGAAGGAGATCGCGTTCATCCTGGACGACGCTGCGGCGCGCGTCTGTTTCGTCACCGACGATGTCGACACCGCCGCGATCGCCGCGGCGCGCGCCGGCGGTGGGACCGAGTTCATCGACGTCGATGGCGACGACTACCGGCGACTGCTGGCGTCGGAGCCCGGCGACGTGCGCGACGTTGCACCCGACGATCTCGCGTGGCTGTTTTACACGAGCGGGACGACCGGCCGCCCGAAGGGCGTGATGCTGACGCACCGCAATCTGCTCGCGATGGCGCTGAACTATCTGGCCGACGTCGATCACGCCGCAGCGGGCGAGCGGCTCCTGCACGCCGCACCGATGTCGCACGGCTCGGGCATCTACATCGTTCCGAACGTCGCCGTCGGCGCCACGCAGCTCGTGCCCGCGTCGCGCGGCTTCGACGTCGGCGAGATCGACGCGATCCTCGCCGACACGGACGGCGTCAAGTTCTTCGCCGCGCCGACGATGGTGATGCGGCTCGTCGAAGGGATGCGCGGCGCTGCGCGCGGGCTGAAGCTGATCGTCTACGGCGGCGGGCCGATGTACGTCGCCGACTGCCGCCGCGCGCTCGACCGGCTCGGGCCGCGGCTCGTTCAGATCTACGGCCAGGGTGAAAGCCCGATGACGATCACCGTGCTGCCGCGCGCCGACCACCTGCGTCGGCCGGACGAAGACGAGGCGAGCTGGCTCGCGCGGCTCGGCTCGGTCGGCCGCGCGCAGACCGGCGTCGAAGTCGCCGTGTTCGATGCCGACGACCGAGCGCTCGCCGCCGGCGACACCGGCGAAGTCGTCGTGCGCGGCGATCCGGTGATGCGCGGCTACCTGAACAAAGCCGAGGCCACCGCGCGAACGCTCGCCGGCGGCTGGCTGCACACCGGCGATCTCGGCCGTGTCGACGCGCACGGCTACCTGACGCTGGTCGACCGCAGCAAGGACCTGATCATCTCCGGCGGCAGCAACATCTATCCACGCGAAGTCGAGGAGGTGCTGCTTGCCCACCCGGCGGTCAAGGAGGTCGCGGTGATCGGCGAGCCGGATCCGCAGTGGGGCGAGGCGGTCGTCGCCGTCGTCGTGCGCCATCCGGCGCATGCGTGCTCGGCCGCGCAGCTCGACGCGTTCTGCCTCGAACACGTCGCCCGCTTCAAGCGGCCGAAGCGCTACGTCTTCGTCGACGAACTGCCCAAGAACGCGACCGGCAAGGTGCTCAAGCGCGCGCTGCGCGAGCGGCTGAAGCGCTGAAAACAGCGGCTGCCGGGACCCCGGGCCACGCCCCCGCGGACGCTCGGCTCTGTCATCCCGAGCAACGCGAGGGATCTCGGGTTTTCGGACTGCTGAGAAGGTGTGAAGATTTCGTCGCGAGCGGTCCGCTGGCTAGGCGCACGCAGCCGCAGGGCCGAGACATATCAAGTAGATAGGCGAGGCCCGAGCAGCGCGCAACGACGCCAGCGGGCCGCGCAGCAGAAAGATTCACACCTTCTGAGTCTTCACACGGAGAACACGGACGACATGGAGGACAGGCTTGCGGTTTCGAGTCTCTGCGCGCACTCCGCGTTCTCCGTGTTTGACAAGCATCGCGGAGAGTCGGCGCTGGCGGATCAGGCAGGCTGCAAGGAAGAGACCCCGTGTTTGCGCACGGCCGAGATTCCTCGCCTGCGGCTCGGAATGACGAGGCAAGGAGCAGCTCGGTGTGACGAGGCAAGAAGCGGCTCGGAGTGACGAGGCAAGAAGCGGCCCTGCTCTTCCGATCTGTGTGACGAGGCAAGAAGCGGCTCGGTGTGACGAGACAAGAAGCGGCCCGGTGTGACGAGGCAAGAAGCGGCTCGGTGTGACGAGGGCTGCAGGCGCCGGGCGGTTGCTGCAGGTAACTCAAGTTGCCTCAGTTCCACTGGCCAGGCTCACCGTGGACGGCCCCTTCAGGCCGCGGCCGACCACACCGGCACGCGCCCGATTTCCTTCTCGATCGACGCCAGCACCGCTTCGTGCGCGGCGATCTCCTCGGCCGAAGCCGGCAACACGATCAGCTCCGACGCGTCGATCGGCATCGTATCGTCCAGCTGCGCGGCGCCACCCAGTTCGATCGCCAGCGTGTCCTGCCCGCGCGTCATCGCCAGATACACGTCGGCGAGCAGACCAGCGTCCAGCAGCGCGCCGTGCAGCGTGCGATGGGCGTTGTTGACCTGGTAACGCTCGCACAGCGCGTCGAGCGAATTGCGCTTGCCGGGATGCCGCTCGCGCGCAAGCTTCAACGTGTCGATGATCGCCGCGCAGTGCTCGGGGAACGGCGGCCGCCCGAGTCGCGCCAGCTCGGCATCGAGGAATTCGAGGTCGAACGGTGCGTTGTGGATGATCACCTCGGCGCCGCGCACGAAGGCGAGCAGATCGTCGACGATCTCGGCGAACTTCGGCTTGTCGGCGAGGAACTCGTCGGTCAGCCCGTGCACGGCCACCGCGCCGTCGTCGCTGGCGCGCTCGGGATTGACGTAGTGGTGCAGTCGCCGCTCGGTGATGCGCCGGCCGACGATCTCGATGCAGCCGACTTCGATGATCCGGTGGCCCTCTTTCGCTTCGAGGCCGGTGGTTTCGGTGTCGAGGACGACCTGGCGCATGCTTCACTCCACCCTCGCCGCCGGCCCGCGCGCGGGAACCCCGCCCGCGGGCGCCGGTACCGCCTTGCCACGGTCCAGCCACTGCCGTACCAGCGTGTACACGGTCGGCACCACGTACAGCGTCAGCAGCGTGCCCAAGGTCAGCCCGCCGACGATCACCCAGCCGATCTGCCTGCGACTTTCCGCGCCGGCGCCGGTGGCGATCGCCAGCGGCACCGCACCGAGCACCATCGCGCCGGTGGTCATCAAAATCGGCCGCAGCCGCAGTTCGGCCGCGTGCCTGACCGCGGCGAACAACTGCTCGCCGCGTTCGCGCAACTGATTGGCGAACTCGACGATCAGGATGCCGTGCTTGGTGATCAAACCCACCAGCGTGATCAGCCCGATCTGGCTGTAGATGTTGAGCGTTCCGCCCGCCAGCCACAGCGCCGCCAGCGCCCCGGTCATCGACAGCGGTACCGACAGCATGATCACGAACGGATCGGCGAAGCTTTCGAACTGCGCGGACAGCACCAGGTAGATGAAGATCAGCGCCAGCACGAAGGTCAGGTAGATGCCGCCGCGCGTGTCGCGGAACTCGCGCGACTGGCCGTTCAGGTCCGTGGCCGCCGAAGGCGGCAGCACGCGGCGCGCGGTTTCGTCCATCGCCGCCAGCGCGTCGCCCAGCGTGTAGCCCGGCGCGACCTGCCCGGTCACGGTGACCGCGCGCAGGCGGTTGAAGTGGTTCAGCGACTGCGGCGACACCCCCTCGTGCACGCTGGCGACGTTGGCCAGCTGCACCATGCTGCCGTCGCGCGCGCGCACGTAGATGTCGGAGATGTCGTTCGGCCGCGCGCGGTCGCGCGGCGCCACCTGCACGATCACGTCGTACTGCTCGCCGTCGCGCTTGAAGCGCGTGACCTGGCGGCCGCCGAGCATCGACTGCAGCGTCAGCCCGACCGTCTGCACGGCGATGCCGAGGTCGGCGAGCTTGTCGCGATTCACTTCCACGCGCAGCTCCGGCGTGTTCAGGCGCAGGTCGGTCTGCAGGTTCTGCACGCCCGGGTACTTGCCCATCTCGGCGATGAAGCGGTTGGCGATCCGGTCCAGCTCCGCGTACGGCACCTGCGCCATGATCACGTACTCGATCGGCAGCGCGCGCGGCGACTGGCCGAGCGACGGCGGGTTGACGGCGAAGCCGATCACGCCCGGCAGCGTGGCGAACCTGGCGTTCAGCTCGCGCGCGATGTCCTGCTGTTTGCGCGTGCGCTCGTCCCAGGGTTTCAGGCGCAGGATCGCGTTGCCGACGTCCACGGTGGGGAAGCCGGCGATCGCGTTGTAGGCGACCGCCTCCGGAATCGTCGCGTAATACGCTTCGACCGCGCGCAACTGCTCGGACGTGTAATCGACGGTCGCGCCCGGCGGCGCCTGCAGGCGCCCAAAGATCACGCCGCGGTCCTCGAGCGGCGCCAGCTCCGAGCGCAACGCCGCGAACAGGGCCGCGGCCGCGCCGAACGCCAGCGCCCAGCCGGCGAGCACGACCCAGCGGTGCGCGAGCACCCAGGCCAGCGAGCGCGCGTAGCGGGCCGTCAGCGCGTTCAGAAAGCCGTCGATCGCGTTGTACAGCCGCCCGTGCTTGGCTTCGTGGCGCAGCAGCTTGCTGCACATCATCGGCGACAGCGTCAGCGCCACGAAGCCGGACACCAGCACGGCGCCGGCCAGCGCGAGCGCGAACTCGATGAACAGCCGCCCGGTGCGGCCGGTGGAAAACGCCAGCGGCGCGAACACCGCCACCAGCGTCAGCGTCATCGCGATCACCGCGAAGCCGATTTCCTTGATGCCCTTGATCGCGGCTTGCACGCGCGGCATGCCGTGCTCGATGTTGCGGTAGATGTTCTCCAGCACGACGATCGCGTCGTCGACGACCAGCCCGATCGCCAGCACCAGCGCCAGCAGCGTCAGCGTGTTGATCGTGAAGCCGAACGCGTACATCAGCGCGAACGCCCCGATCAGCGACACCGGGATCGTCACCAGCGGGATCAGCGTGGCGCGGAAGTTGCGCAGGAAAAAGAAGATCACCAGCACGACCAGAATCACCGCCTCGGTCACGGTGCTGAAGACCTGGCGGATCGACTGTTCGATGAAGACCGACGAGTCGTACGCGATCGTGATCTGCATGCCGGGCGGCAGCGTCTGGTTGATCCTGGCCACCTCTTCGCGCACCGCGCGCGACAGGTCGAGCGGATTGCCGGTGGCCTGCTTGACCACCCCCATGTTGATCGACGGCTCGCCCTTGAAGCGGGCGATCACGCGCTCGTTGACGGCGCCGATGCGCACGGTGGCCACGTCGCGCAGCCGCACCGGGTAGCCGCTGACGGTGGCGATGATCGCGTCCTCGAACTGCTGCACCGTCTGCAGGTCGGTGGCGGCGACGATGTTGAACTCGCGCTTGGCCGATTCGATGCGCCCGGACGGCAGCTCGACGTTCTGTCGCCGCAGCGCCTCTTCGACGTCCTGCACCGTGAGCCGATAGCCGGCCAGGCGGTCGCGGTCGACCTCGATGCGCATCGCCGGGCGGCGTTCGCCGAAGATCCACACGTCCGCCGCGCCCGGCAGCACCGACAGGCGCGGCTTCACGTAACGGGCCAGGTAGTCGGACACCTCGATCGGGGTGCGAGCGCCCTGCGTGACCGCCATCCAGATGATCGGAAACGCATCGGCCTCGACCTTGGCGATCACCGGCTCGTCGACGTTGTCGGGCAGCCGCGCGCGCACGCGCGCCACCTTGTCGCGCACGTCGGCGGCGGCCGAGTCGGGGTCGCGCGTGATGCGGAAGCGCACGTCGATGTCGCTGCGCTCGGCGCGTGAGCGCGAGGTCATCAGTTCCACGCCCTCGATGCCGGCGAGCGAATCCTCCAGCACCTTGGTGATCTGCGATTCGACGACTTCGGCCGAGGCGCCCGGATAGGTGGTCGTCACGCTGACGATCGGCTCGTCGATCTTCGGGTACTCGCGCACCGCCAGCCGCGTATACGAGATGACGCCGATCACCACCACCATCAGCGACAGCACGGTCGCCAGCACCGGGCGGCGGATGCACAGTTCGAAGAGGCTCATCGGCGTCGGCAGTCCGAGGCAGGGGCGCGGGTCAGGACTTGGGGGGCGAGACGGCGCTCGTCGGAGCGCCCGCTCCGGGCGGCCGACCCCCGCCATCCAGCGGATTCACGACCCGCACCGGCTGCCCGTCGCGCTGGACGCGCATGCCGGCGGTCACCACCCGATCGCCGGCCTTCACGCCCTCGAGCAGCTCGACCATCGCCTCGCGCCGTACGCCGAGCTTGACGCGCACGCGCTTGGCCTTGCCGTCGGCCACGGTGTAGACGAAGAAGTCGTCGCCGAGCGGAACGATCGCTTCTTCCGGGACCAACAGCGCTTCCGCGCGTTCGCCGACGATCACGCGCACGCGCGCGAACATGCCTGGCCGCAGCCGGCCGTCGGTGTTGGCGAGCCTTGCGCGCACTTCGAGCGCGCGGCCGCTGGCTTCGATGCGCGGATTGATCGCTTCGATCGCGCCGACATAACGCGCGCCCGGCAGCGCGTCGGCGACGACCTCGACCGCCTGTCCGACCTTCAACTGCGTGAAGTAGCGCTCGGGCAGGCGGAAGTCGACCTTCAGTTGGTGAATGTCCTCGATGTTCACCAGGTCCATGCCCTCGCGCACATAGTCGCCGAGGCTCACGCTACGGATGCCGACCACGCCGTCGAAGGGCGCCACGATCAGCATCTTCGCGAGCCGCGCCTCGGCGAGCTTGAGCTTTGCCTCGAGCACGGCGACGTTCGATGCGGCCTGCTCCTGCGCGCTGGAGCTGACGAAATTCTTGCGCGCGAGATCCTCGGTGCGCTGCAGGTTCGACAGCGCCAGATCGAGCTCCGCGCGCGCCTGCGCGACTTCGGCCTGGTTCAGCGACGCGTCGAGTGCGATCAGCAGTTGCCCGCGCTTGACCGGCTGGCCGTCGCGGAAGGCGATCGTCGCGATCCGTCCCGACACCTCGGGCCGCAGCACCACGCTTTCGTTGGAGCGCAGCGAGCCGACCGCCTGCAGCGCTTCGCTCACGCGCGTGGGCCGCAGCACGACGATCTCGACCGGCGCAGCGCCACCGCCTGGCCCCGCCTGAGGCGACTTGGCCGGCGCCGCGGCGGCTGCGGTTTTCGCTTCGGCGGCCTTGGACTCGGCCCCGGGCGACGCGCCGCCGCGGTTCAGCCAGTACGCGGCCACGGCCGCGGCGAGCAGCCCGAACAAAGCGACGATCGTGACCCGATTCTTGGACATCGCACTCAGATGGGACGGCGACAATCGGACAGCGACACCGCCGCCGATGGCAGGGCGGCAACTCTAGCACCGCGCCTCGTCACTCGGTCGCGGTTTCACCGCCGCGCAAGATCGCTTCGACCCCGCGATTGGCCAAACGATCCGCGCGCTCGTTGCCCGCGTTACCGGCATGTCCCCTGACCCAGCGCCAATCGATGTCATGCCGCTGCGCCAGTTCGGCGAGCCGCGCCCACAGATCCGCGTTCTTGACCGCCTTGTTGCCGGCGGTCTTCCAGCCGCGCCGGATCCAGTTCGGCAGCCACTCGGTGACACCGAGCTTGACGTACTGCGAGTCGGTGTACAGCACGACGCGACAGCGGCGCTTCAGCGATGCGAGCGCCTCGATCACCGCGACGAGCTCCATCCGGTTGTTGGTCGTCTGCGCTTCGCCGCCGAAGAGTTCCTTTTCGTGCACGCCGGACTTCAGGTACGCGCCCCAGCCGCCCGGCCCCGGATTGCCCTTGCAGGCGCCGTCGGCGTAGATCTCGACGGTCGCCCCGGCGTGCGGCGCAGAACCCGTCGCTGCGTCGGCCGCGTCGAGCTTGACCCCGCGCGCGTGCCTCATCGCCGAGCCGCGTGCGTGATCGCATCGTTGGCGGGCACGTCCGCTTCGTCGACGCGGATGCTGAAGGCCTCACCCGTGGCGGTCGACACCGGCCGCGCCGGCGCGAGCACGGGCCGCAGCGCGTGGTTGCGCTTCCACGCCGGCCCCACCAGCCGCATGCCGCGCACGCGCTTGATCGCGGTGACCAGATACACCGAGCCGAACACCGGCCACCAGCGGTCGCCGGCCTTTTCCATGAAGCGCCAGCGCGCCAACCATTTGTCGCTGCGCGCCCAGGGCGAATAGCAACCGTAGCGGCCGCGGCTCACCTCGAAGGACAACAGCTTCATCCAGTCCTTGATCCGAGGCAACGAGATGAACTGGCCCTCGCGCGGCAAAAACGGCGCCATGCCCAGTCGCGCCAGCATCTGCCGCAGCCCCCACAGGCTCGCCGGATTGAACCCGGTCAGCACGACCTGGCCTTCGGGCACCAGCACGCGGTCGACCTCGCGCAGCACCTGGTGCGGCTCCTCTGCGAACTCCAGGATGTGCGGCATCACGACCAGATCGATCGAGTGCGTCGCGAACGGCAGCTCCTCGTAGCGGTTGATCACCGTCACGCGGCAGTGCGCACCGCTGCGCTGCGCATCCGCGGCGAGCAGGCGGTCCGACGCGCAGAAACGCAGCGGCATGCGGTTCTCGCGCAGCGCGTCGAGCTCGGGTAGCCCGAGCTGCAGCGCGTGGTAGCCGAAGATGTCGGCGACCGCCGCGTCGAGCTGCTGCTGCTCCCAGTCGAGCACGTAACGCCCCGGCGGCGAACGCAGGAACTCCGACAACTTCACGATCGGCGGCGCCGGATCCGCGGCCGGCGGCTCGAGGAAGTTCGGGTCGAAGTGCATTTTCGCGGACAATCCAGGCGTTGCGATTCGTGCTCTGTTGACATGCCTGCCGAAACCCCGCCCAGCGCGCTGCGGATCGAACCGGTCCCGGCGTTCAACGACAACTACCTGTGGCTCGCCGCGCGCGACGGGCTGGCGTTCGTCGTCGACCCGGGCGATGCCGAAGCGATCGAAGAGGCGCTGGCCGCGCGCGGCCTGCGGCTTGCCGCCATTGTAGTCACGCATCATCACGGCGATCACACCGGCGGCGTCGCGCAACTCAAGCGCGCCCACGGCGCCGTCGTGTACGGACCGGCCGGCGAGCCGATTCCCGCACGCGACGTCGGGCTCGCCGAAGGCGATCGCATCGAGCTGCTCGGCGTGGCGTTCGACGTGCTCGGCGTGCCCGGGCACACGCGCGGCCACGTCGCGTATCACGCGCCGTCGATCGAGGTGCTCTTCTGCGGCGACACGCTGTTCGCGGGCGGCTGCGGACGGCTGTTCGAGGGCACGCCCGCGCAGATGCACGCGTCGCTTTGCAGGCTCGCCCAGTTGCCGGAAGCGACCCGCGTGTACTGCGCGCACGAGTACACGGTCGCGAACCTCCGGTTCGCGTGCGCGGTCGAGCCCGACAACGCCGCGCTCGCGCGCCGGCTCGCCGACAGCGAAGCGATGCGCGCCCGCGGCGAACCCACGGTGCCGTCGACGATCGCGCTCGAACGCGCGACCAATCCGTTCCTGCGCTGCGACGAGCCGGCCGTGCGCGCGGCGGCCGAACGGCGGCGCAAAGGCGCGAGTGCGACCGCGGTCGACACCTTTGCGGCAATCCGCGCATGGAAGGATGTGTACTAGCGCAGCGGCGCTATTCGCGCGCTGGCCGCACCGACCGGCCCTTATACTGCCGCCGATGCTGAACAGACCTTTCGACGAAACCGTTGGCGCGCTGCGCCTTGCTGCGGTCGTCGCGCTGGCCGCGCTGACAAACACCGCGCTGGCCACGTCCGACGCGGCGCCCGCCGCCGATGCCGTCGACTGGTGGTCCGAGCTGCCGCCGTATCGCGCCAGCGTCGCCGATGCGCCGACGGCGGCCGCGGAGGTGCCGGCACCGCCACCCGTCGCCGAGCCCGCCGGCCCGATCGTTGCGGCCGATCCGGGCGACGTCTGGGACCGCATCCGCAGCGGCTTCGCGTTGCCCGACCTCGCGACGAAACCGGTGGCCACCGCCACGCGCTGGTACCAGGAGCGCCCCGACTACATCGACCGCATGGCCAGCCGCGCGAGCCTGTACCTGTATCACATCGTCGAGGAGGTCGAAAAGCGCGGCATGCCGACCGAGCTGGCGCTGCTGCCTTTCGTGGAAAGCGCGATGCAACCCGAGGCCGAATCGCACGCGCGCGCCTCGGGGCTGTGGCAGTTCATTCCGTCGACCGGCAAGCGCTATGCGCTCGAGCAGAACGTGTGGAAGGACGAGCGGCGCGACATCGTCGAATCCACGCGCGCCGCGCTCGACTATCTGCAGAAGCTGTACGACGAGTTCGGCGACTGGCATCTGGCGCTCGCCGCGTACAACATGGGCGAAGGCGGGCTTGCGCGCGCGATCGCCCGCAATCGCCGCGCGAAGAAGCCGACCGACTACGCCAGCCTGCGGCTGCCGCGCGAGACGCAGTTTTACGTGCCCAAGCTGCAGGCGATCAAGAACATCGTGCGCGATCCGGCGGCGTACGGCATCACGCTGCCGGCGATCCGCAACGAACCGTACTTCGTCACGATCACCAAGACGCGCGACATCGACGTGACGACCGCGGCCGAACTGGCCGAGATGCCGCTCGAGCGGTTCCTGGCGTTGAATCCGTCGTTCAACCGGCCGGTGATCCTCGGCGCCGCGCAGCCCACGCTGCTGCTGCCCGCCGAACGCGTCGAGACCTTCCGCTCGAATCTCGCCGCGTACGAGGCGACTGGCCAGCCGCTCGCGAGCTGGACCGCGTACACGCTCAAGCCCAATGAGACGCTCGCCAAGGTCGCCGAACGCGCGGGCATCAGCGAACAGAAGCTGCGCGAGGCCAACCGCGTGCCGCCGCGCTACAAGCTGGCGGCCGGCTCGACGATCCTGATTCCGCGCGACGAGACGATGGACGAAGACATCGCGCCCGAACTGCTGCACGCGAGCTTCACGCTCGTTCCCGACGGCCGCAACCTGCGGCAGATCACCTATCGCGTGCGGCGCGGCGACACGCTGGAGAAGGTCGCGCGCCGCTGGAACGTCCGCCCGGACGAAATCGTCGCGTGGAACCGGCTGCGCTCCGAGGACCTGTTCGCGGGCCAGCGGCTGCGGCTGACCGTCGCCGTACGGCCCGCACCGAAGAAGGCCGCCACCCCCGCCAGGAAGTCGGCAGCGAGCGCCAAGGTGCACCCGACCGCGCGCAAGTCCGCCGCGCGCAGCATCGCCAACATCGCGGGTGCGCGGCGCTGACCCGCTGCCTGCGATCCAGGAAGAAAGAACGTCCCCGATGGGTTTTCTGTCCGGCAAGCGCATCCTGATCACCGGCCTGCTGTCGAACCGCTCGATCGCCTACGGCATCGCGCAGGCGTGCTACCGCGAAGGCGCCGAACTCGCCTTCACCTACGTCGGCGAACGCTTCCGCGAACGCATCGACGAGTTCGCGCGCGAGTTCGGCTCCAAGCTCGTGTTTGCCTGCGACGTCGCCGACGACGCGCAGATCGCCGCGACCTTCGATGGCCTCGCCAAGCACTGGGACGGGCTCGACGGGCTCGTGCACTCGATCGGCTTCGCGCCGCGCGAGGCGATCTCGGGCAGCTTTCTCGACGGGCTGACGCGCGAGAACTTCCGCATCGCGCACGACATTTCCGCCTACAGCTTTCCCGCACTGGCCAAGGCCGCGCTGCCGCTGATGGCGGGCCGGCCGGCGTCGCTCGTCACGCTGACGTATCTGGGCGCCGAGCGCGTCGTGCCCCACTACAACACGATGGGGCTCGCCAAGGCCTCGCTCGAGGCCGCCGTGCGCTATCTGGCCGCCGACCTCGGGCCGAAGGGCATCCGCGTCAACGGCATCTCCGCGGGTCCGATCAAGACGCTCGCCGCCAGCGGCATCAAGGGCTTCTCGCGCATGCTCGAGTTCAACGAGAAGAACTCGCCGCTGCGGCGGAACGTCACGATCGAGGAAGTCGGCAACGTCGCCGCCTTCCTGCTGTCCGATCTCGCGTCCGGGATGACCGGCGAGATCACTTACGTCGACGCCGGCTTCCGCGCGATCGCCTTCGGGCTCGCCGCGGTCGGCGCCGAATAGCTCAACGATTCGACCGGAGTCTGCCGTGGCCGATACACGCGAACTCGATATCGCGATGGACGCGAACTCGCTGTACCGCGAGGAGATCTACACCGACCGCAAGGTGGGCACGATCCGCGCGATGGTGCCGGTGACCGCGATGGGCGCGATCGACGGCTCGCGCCCGGTGCTGTACTCGGGCGAGGCGCAGATCATGACCCAGTTGGGCCCGTTGCCGATCAGCTTCGAAATCGAGGCGAAGACGCTTGCCGAAGCGGTCGAGCGTTACGCCGACACCGCCAAGGTGGCGATCGAGCGCACGATCAAGGAGCTGCAGGAGATGCGCCGCCAGGCCGCCTCTGGCCTCGTGATCCCCGGCGCCGGCGGCGGACTTGGCGGCCCCGGCGGGCTCGGCGGGCCGGGCGGCCTGCCGCCGATCGGCGGCCGCGGCGGCGGCAAGATCCAGCTTCCCTGAGCCGCGCTCAAGCCGGCTTCGCACCAAACTTCCGGGGCTGCCGCTTTTTCTTGTCATCGCGACTGCCGGTTTTCGTCGCGACTGCCGGTTTT
>JBBIJJ010000055.1:0-18202 GCA_037446035.1 Burkholderiales bacterium | reverse complement strand
ATCAAGCGCTGGCGGTTTCGGTGGCCACTTGCGCGCCGGGCGATCCCTCACCACCGCACAGCGTTTAGTTTTCGCTCCGCGTTCTCCGCGCCTTGGCGGATCAACGGGCTTCTTCCAAGCTCAACGCCGCCAGCATTCCGCCGCGTCGCGCGTGTTATTCACCGCGCCGCGCGCGCCTGTGTGGGTCAACGTGAGGTCGCCGCATTCGTCGCCGGCCATCGAACCGGCGCGCGTCGCGGTCAGCGTGTAGGTGGTCGAGCCAGCGCCGCCGCCCGCGCTGATCGCGATGTTGTACTTGGCTG
Organism: Burkholderiales bacterium; assembly: GCA_037446035.1. Classification (GTDB taxonomy): domain Bacteria; phylum Pseudomonadota; class Gammaproteobacteria; order Burkholderiales; family Burkholderiaceae_F; genus DSNY01. The sequence continues at coordinate 17,900 of JBBIJJ010000055.1, read as the reverse complement.
CCGCCGGCGGCGCCGGGCTCTGCGTGAAAGGCAGGGGAAGCCCGCAATCGTAGTCGCTGTTCTGCGTGAAACAGCGCTGCATGAAGGCGGCGGCCTCCAGCAGCGTCTGCTGCGCTTCGTTGCGGTTGGCACGCTGCACGTACTGCGTGTACGACGGAATCGCGATCGCCGCGAGGATCGCGACGATCACGACCACCGCCATCACCTCGATCAGCGTGAAGCCCAGCGTGCGTTGCGCCCGAGGCTTGCGTCCCTTCATCGCGTAGGTCCCGCCCGTCATTGGATGATCTGCCGCCAGGTGCGCACGGCACCGATCCCGCCGCGCGGCATGCAGCGACCGGTGATCGAGCCATCGATGCCGGTCGAGAAGACGTAGTCGAATCCGGGCGGGCACGTGCAGTTGGCTCCCGGCGGGCACGGCGGCGGCGGCGGCGGCTGCTGCGTGTCACCACCAGCGCCCGGCGGCGGAACGCTCGCACCGGTGCGCGAATAAAACGGCAGCAGACCGAACGAGCCGGGCACCTGGATCGCTCCGATGTCGGTACCGAGGGGACTGCCCGACAGCGGATCGAGGCGGTACTGGAACGAGTCGCCGCCCGCGCCGCATGGGTCCGCCCCCGGAACGAACGATTGCGCGACGAGATTGATGCCGAGCTGGATCGGCGAAATCACCATCCTTTCGCGCGGCGTAATGACCAGCGCGCTCCCCGTATTGACCGTCGAGCCGGCGACGCTGTACTGCACGCCGAGGTCCAGATACCAGCCGCGCTTGCCGGCGCCGTAGTCGACCGGAAAGCTGGTCTGCCGGTAGTTGTTCGGCTCGTCGTCTGCGATCGACGGGTCGAACAGGTCCTTCCGCGTGATCGTCTGCTGGACCATCTCCGTGCCGCTGCGGAAATTGGCATCGAGCGGAACGGCCGACGGCTTGTCCCAGACGCCGTACAGCGTCTGGATGTCGGTGTTGTCCTTGTCGCCCGGCGAAAAGAGCTTGCCGGTGCCGAAGATCACCATTGCGCCGCCGTTCGGATGCCGGCGCAGCAGCGGCCGCGCGAAGATCGGCTGGCGCTGACCCGCGAGATTGCGCGCCTGGAACAGCGGCTGGCCGCCGAGCGCGACGTTCCACGAGGCGGCATCGGTGCTGCTCAGATCGAACTTCCAGAGGTTGCCGCGCAGATCGCCGGCATACACGCCGATCAACCGCTGGTTGGCGTCGAACGCGGGGGCGGGCGCGCTCAGACCGTTCGGGTTGCCGTTGCTGCCGTCGCCGGTGTCGATGATGCGGATCGGGTTGCCGGTTTCCAGATCGACGATGAACAGCGCGGCGCGCTGGTTGTCGCTCTCCGGCCCATTGCCGAACACGGCGACCCACCTGCCGTTCCTGGCCCGCGCGGTGAACGCCGGCCCGAACACGTGGCCGAGGTACTGATAGCTCGAACCCGGCAGCGAGGTCTCGTCCAGATCCCACATGATGCTGCCGGCGCCCAGCGTCGCGGGATCGGTGGCATCGATCGCAAAGACCGACCGGCCGCCGGCGCCGAGCGAGCCGATGACCACCGTGCGCCACGACGGCGATCCGAAACCACCGGGCGCGATGTACGCATCGCCCGACGCCGGCACGCCGTCGACGAAATAGCGATGCTGGTACTCGGGCCGCGTCAGTTCGGGCAGGTTGCGGATGATCGAACGCGGCACATAGGCGAACGCCTCGACCCCCGTGTCGGCGTTGAACGCGTGGAACATGCCGGCGTTGGATCCGACCCAGATCAGCGGCGTGCGCCCCGGCACGGTGCTCGTACCCGTGTTCGCACGAACGAAGGCCTGGTAAGTATCGCGCCCCGGCGTGCCCGCCGGCAGCAGGTCGAGCGCGAAGTCGTCGTCCTTCACGTACAACGGGCTCGAGTTGACGATCGAACCGAGCACGTTGCTGTTCGCACCACGCGGCCGGTCGCGCAGGTTGCCCGGCGGAACTGCGCTGAGTTCCTTGCTGCGATCGCCGCGCAGGTAATCGATCACGTCGGCGGCGGTGGCCGAGGGATTGCTGCTCAACTCGGCCATCTGCGACGACGATACGCCCGTCGATCCGCTCTCGGGGACGAAGTCCACGCGCGAGCCGTCGGGCCGCAGCGTGAAAATGCGGCGCGCGCCGGGCGCCGGCAGCACATCGCTTGCGCGCCAGATGTAAGGCTCGTTGTTGCCGTCGCGCGGCAGCGGCGTGCCGTCGGCGCGCGTGGACCGGAACTTCAGAGTGGTCGGATCGATCTCGCGGCGGTACAGGTTGCCTGTCCAAAGTCCCTGCGCGAACTCTGCCGTGAACACGCCGTTGCCGCTGTCCAGAAATGCCGTGCTGGCCGCGGCAGCGGCGCCCACCGCGGCGCGGGCGCGGATCTCCTGCAGCGCTGCGGAAAGCCGGGCGGCGAACTCCTGCGGATTGTTCGCCAGCAGCATCCGGCCGCGGCTGTTGACCGCGGCGTGCCAGAGGTCGTCGATCGTCTTCGAGTCGCCGCCATTCGGAACCAGACCAGTCGGCCAGGCATCGCTGCCGCTGTCCAGAGCGCTCAGAAACGCATCGCCCAGGGACGTCTTGGTCCCGACCAGTCCGAGCGACACGGCTATCACCGACAGGTTCTGCCAAAAAGCCGGGTTGGCTGTGCTCGGCGTGACGATGTTCGACATCGCCGGCTGCAAGTCGCGGTACCAGTAGTACATCGCGATGTCGGCGAGCGTTTGGCTCTCCGGGCTGACGAAGCGCCGGTTGTTGGGATTGCCAAGATTGTTCGGCCCCGGCGCCCCGAACGCGGCGAACGCCGCGCCGGCCGTGTCCCCCGTGTCGCCGGGCTTGTACTGGTAACACGCGGGCTGGCCCGGCGGAACGGGCGCACCGCTCGGCCGGCAAATCGGGGGGCCGGCGGTCGTGTCCGCGTCGTTCACCGCGGATGGAACTCCGCTCGGATAACGCGGGCTCTGGTTCCAGTAGCCGTCCGTCACATACACGTGATAGCTCTGCCGGCAGGCGGTGAAGTGGTTCAGACCCGCCTCCGGGTCGTCCGACCAGGGGCCGGTGCTGCGCGGATTGCTGTCCGGATCCGACCCGTCTTTCCATTCGAAGTACTTGCCAACCTCGTACAGCGCGCGCGCCGACGGCGTGGCGTTGCCGACGTCGTGATTGTTCAGCAGATCGTAGATCCGCTTGCGTTGCGCGCCTTCGAACGGGCGGACGCCGATACGCACCGTAGTCGACGAAAACCCGCCACTTTCGGGCCCGGTGCTGTTGCTCGTCGGATTGAGCAGCCCGAAACCGACGCGAAAGCCGGTCCCCAGTTCGGCGAGCGCGTTGCCCATCGCGCCGCGCGCCATCAACGTGCGCGAGCGGTAATACTGGAACCAATTGGCGAAGTTCCTGAATTCGGCAGCGTAGTCGCAGGTCGTGATGCCGCCGACGCGCGTGCATCCGGGCTCGTCGATCTGACCGCGCTGGTTGCCCGGGGGGATCACGTAGGTGCCGACACTCGGCTTGATTTCGACTCGTTCGAAGCAATCCAGATCCTTCAGCGGGTCCGACGTGTCGCACCCCGTTCGCGTCGTATCGAAGTTGTAGTAAAGCGCGAAGGGCACCGTCGGCGAATTCGCGTCGCCTTCGACGAGACGCGCGGTGTAACTCGTGGTCCCCGCGGTCGCCGTGCTGCCCGCCAGATCGAGCCCCCCATACGCCGGAAACAGCGGGTGATAGAGCGCGAAGGTGTCGCCCGGCAGCGTGGCGGCCTCCGGCATCGACAGGATGTTGTAGGCGGCATCGACGTACTTCCACGGCCGGTAGCGGATGCGCGGGTTGTAGTACATCTGGTTGTGTACGAACGAACGCGCGCGCGCCACCGAAAGCGTGTGCTCGAAACGGACAAAGCCCGGGATGAAGATGTTGCCTGTCGGCGCGGCGCTGCCGGAGGCGCTGTACGGCGACGTGAGCGGATGCGGGAACAGCCGCGGCCGGTTGTCGTCGTCGCCTGCGGGCAGGTATTCGAGCGCCATCGAACCGGAGTTGTCCAGCGTCACGAAGACGTTGGGGGCCGGCGGGAGCTGCAGGAACTGCGGCACCTGCGCCAGCGTCGCCGGCGGCGTGGTCGGCGCCGCGAACGCGGCGGGCGCCCAGCACGTCGCCAGGTAGATGCCGAGCACCTGCGCGCACAGCAGCCGGCGCGCCGCGTGCGGAATCGGTCGCATGGTCACTTTCATTCGAGGCCTCGCCATTTTTCTCGTCTAGGGTGCGATCGGGTTCGGACGCAACTGGCTCTGGACGGTCGCCGGGAAGTTCGTCGCCGAGTTGTCGCCGAAGCCGCGCGCCGTGACGATGTACATCGTGGGCCGCGTTCCGCGCGCGAAGCGAATCGTGTAACCGCCGCTGTCACCCAGCACCTCCTCGATCATGCAGCGCGGCGGCGCCAACCCGCTGGGCACGTTCGGCGGTGTGAGGCTGCTGACCGGATCGGCCCAGTTGGCATTGGCGGACGATGGCGGATTCCAGCGCGCGCCCATCGGCGGCGACTCGACGAACTTGACGTCGTCGAGCCGGATCGTTCCGGTGGAATCGACGCCGTTCCAGACGATTTCCTCGCAGTGGCGCAGCGCGAGTTCGGCCATCTCAAAGCCGACCGACGACGAACGCAAGTTCGCGGCGATCCGCTCTTCCGTCGTCACCCCGCGGATCGCCACCACGGCCAGCAACGTGACCATCACGAGCATGACGAGGCTGAGCGGGAGCACGATGCCGCGGTTGGCGTGGACGCTGCTGGCGCTGGGTTTCATGTTGGTCCTCACAGCACGCGGTTGCGCAGCGTCACGACCTGCGTGAAGGTGCGACGTAACCGACCATCGGCGGGGAAGTTGTTGCCCCGGCAGTCGACCCCGGCCTGCGTGCCGGTCGTCAACCCGGTGGCCTCGGATACGACGAGCACGCACAGCTCGACGCCGAGCACCCGACCCCACTGCGCCGGCGTCCAGCCCGCGGTCGATTGCGGATCGACGATCTGCTCGGTACGCGAAAACGGATCACCCACGCGCAGCCGGATCTGCAGATCCTCCACGTTCGGCACGAGCGGCGCGGCCACGCCGTCGTTGCCGACGCACATGAGCGTCGGAACGCCGCCGGAGTTGGCCACATAAAAGCGGTTGCGCGTCGCCAGCTGCGGCGCGATCGGCGAATTGGCCGCGGTGATCGTCGCACCGAGGCAGTCGCGGCCCTCGCCGGAACCGGTCACAGCCGCACCCGCGACCAGATAGGAAACGGCCAACGCATCCGCTTGCGTCGACACGTTGTTGCAGTTCGGCGTGGCTGCGGTCGGGTTGTCGAAGCCGCCCGAGCACACGCGCAGCGCCTCGCCGGCGAAGTTGGACGGATTGCCGACCAGCCAGAAGTCCGACGAGTTGATCTGGCCGTAGCCGGCCATGCGCAATTGGTACGCGAGCCGGTCGAGCGCGAGCTGACCGGCCGCCTGCATGCGTTGCACGTCGGCGCTGGCGCGGTACGTCTGTCGGTTGGCGCCGTAGATACTGATCACGCCGGCCGTGATCATCAGGCCGATCGTGATCGCGATCATCACCTCGATCAGCGTGCGGCCCCGCTGCGGCCGCATCGGGCCATGCACCCTCATGGCCGCACCACGATGCGCATGCATTCGACCTCCGCCGGCGGCGCGTAACCGAGAGCGAAGCCGAGGGCAGCGGCGTCGCACGACGAACCAAGCAAGGTGCGCGCGCGGAAGCCCGTTTCGGTCCACAGCAGCGTGACGTTCCAGGCGCGATTGCCCGTTCCGGCGATGGGTGCGACGTGCGCCCAGCCGCCGGGCAGCGCCTGATTGACGCGCGCCACCCAGAGGGCGCGATCGAACTGCGCCTGCTGCGCCTCGTTGCACACGCCTGCCGCGCAATCCGTCCCGGCCGTCGGCAGCGTACCCCCGTACGCGGCGGTGAATGCGTAGTCGGCCGGCGGCGTCCGCGTCGCCGGCACGCGATTGGCGCGCATGCGGTCCGCCAGATCGAGCGCGAGCTGCGTAGCGAGCGCGCGGCCGTGCGCATCCTTCTGGATCGACAGCCCGCGTACCTGCAACCCGGCCAGCCCGAGCAGGCCGACGGCGACGATGACGAGCGCGACCAGCACCTCGATCAGCGTCACACCGCGCGCTCGCCGCGGCCGCAACAACGGCTTCATGTTCATGCGCAGCTATCCCAAGTGCTCGACACTCGCGCGCGTCCGGTCGCGTTGATGCACACGGTGCGGCGGTTGGCGTTTTCTGATCCCGCGACGTTGAAGCGCAGCGGGTCGGTCGTGCCCATGGCGCCGAGCGGCGTGTTCGCGCTGTCGAACACGGTGCCGTCGCTCGTCACATAGATGCCGGTGAGCGCAAGGTTCGGCGTCACCGTGATGCCGCTGGCGCCGGGCGTATGAACGCGGATGATCTCTTCGCCGGCCTCACGCGTGCCCACGTTGGCGCCGTTGTCAAGGTAGACGATCCAGCCGGTGCCCCAGGCGCCGGCCGCGCACGTCGCGCCGGCCGCCGTCGGATTGGCGGAGGCGCACATGCCGACCCGCGCCCGCCGCGCCAGCGCCTCGCTGCGCGTGAGCGCCAAATCGGCGATCAGCTCGTTGACCTCGGCTGCCACGCGATTGCGATCGACGATGGTCGAGAACATCGGCACGCCCACCGCAAGCAGGATCGCGGAGATCGCCACCACGACCATCAGCTCGATCAGCGTGACGCCGCGCTGCGGTGACCTGGCGGGCCGAAAGCCCATTCGCTTTGCCCCCTTGAAATGCGCCGGTTTCGCCGGCTTTCTTTTCTTGCCGGCGGAATGTTCCGATGCGTGCAGCCGAAACCGAAGCGCGCAGGGACCATCCGGCTGACCGCGCCCGACGAGCGGGCCTCAAGGGCGGCAACGCTAACTCGGGCGGATGAGCGCATGGGATCGAGCGAGCGGCAGCGCCCTCACGGATTTACGCGATGCGCCGGTCCGGATGCGCCACGTCGCAAATTCGACATTCGCGGCGGCGAGTTCTCGGCAGCGAAGCGCCGGGGCGCTCGCGACAATGCCCGGCATCGCATCCCTCGATTCACGCTTCGAGACGACCCCATGACCGAGTCGCCGACCGCCAAGCGACGCTCCGATTCAGCCGCACGAACGCGGCGCCAGCGCGGTGTGACGCTGATCGAAACCGCGACCGCCGCGTGCGTCTCGGCCGTGCTCGCCGCCAGCGCCTTGCCCGCCCTCTCGGCGGCGCTTGATGGCCATCGGCTGACGACCGCGACCAACGACCTCGTGCTCGCCGTCAATCTGGCGCGATCGACCGCAACCGCGCAACGCAAGCGAGCGGTGGTGGCGCCGCGCAGCAGCGCGGACTGGGCGTCCGGCTGGCGTGTGTTCGTCGACGACAACAACAACGGCAGGCTCGATGCCGACGAAGCAGTCGTGCGCGAATTCGACGCCGCCCCCAAGGGCCTGACGATCGCCCCGCACTTCGGCACTTCGTACAGCGGCGCCTACCTGAGCTTCGACAACACGGGCAACCTGCGCCGCCTGAACTCGGGCGGCTACGTGCTCGGCCGCCTCGTACTCACCATCGGTAGCGACGCGCGTTCGGTATGCTTTTCGGTGCTGCAGGTGCGCACGGCGCGCGGGCCCGATTGCGGAAAGACCGCGTGACCGCCGACAAGCCGTGACGATCCGGTCGCGAGCCGCCCGCCACCCCGGATCGAGTCCGCAGGCACCGAGCGCAGGGCCGAGACCGATCGCGTGCGGTCGACGCGAGCACCCCGCGACGACGTCAGCAGGTCGCGTGGTGGAAGGATTCGACGCTTGTGAGTTGGCGCGCCTGGCGGGACTCGAACCCACGACCCCTGGCTTCGGAGGCCAGTACTCTATCCACTGAGCTACAGGCGCTGGCTGCCGCGCGCCGAGTTGGATCGACCGAGTCGGGATCACGGCGCGCGGGGCGGCGAAGCATACGCCGTCCGACTGCGAGCGTCCAACCCGGATCTGCGACGCGCGCCCAGCGCCGGCCCGATCGGCCGGCGCCTCTGCAGGGGTATGGGGTGTCACCCAGCGCCGCGTAGCCCCCGTTTTGCGCAACGGCAGGGCACGCGCATTGCATCCGAAGCAGCGCCGAAAACGCCGCCGCTTCCGCAGCGCGATGCGTGCGCGGGCGCGACTAAGGCCGCGGATATAATCGCGCCGCATTTTTCCACGCCTCCCATCATGCGGATGCGCATCGTCGACGCGCGACGATGCCTCCGCGGAGCCATGACATGTCCGACCAGCACAGCTCGCCGATCAAGACCCCGCAGCAGTTGATCACCGTCGTGGTGCTGGCGTTCGTCGTGCCGGTGCTCATCATCGTGCTGCTGGTCAAGTACGTGACGACCGAGAAGGTCGAAGGCGTGGGCACGGCATCGATGACGCCGGAAGCGATCGCCGAACGCCTGCGGCCTGTCGGCACGGTGGTGCTGGCCGAAGCAGGCGGTGCGCGCACGCTGCAGTCCGGGGAGGCCGTGTACAAGCTCGCCTGCAGCGCGTGCCATACCGCCGGCGTGGCCGGGGCGCCGAAGACGGGCGACGCGGGTCAGTGGTCGGCGCGGCTGGCGCTGGGTTACGACACGCTGGTCAAGCACGCAGTCGAGGGGTTCAAGGGCATGCCCGCCAAGGGCGGCCATGCGGATCTCGACCCGATCGAAGTGGCCCGCGCGGTCGTTTACATGGCCAACCAGTCCGGCGGCAAGCTCAAGGAACCCGAGGCGGCCGCTCCGAAGACGGCCGCGGTCAAGTTCGGCGACCCCTCCGGCGAGCAGGTCGTTGCCGCCGCTTGCGGCAAGTGCCACGAAACGGGCCAAGGCGGCGCGCCGAAGCTCGGCGACTGGACTGCGTGGAAGCCGCGCGTCGAAATGGGCCTGGCGAAGCTGACCGAAGCGGCGATCAAGGGCCACGGCGGCATGCCTGCGCGCGGCGGCATGGCGGAGCTGTCGGACACCGAGGTCCGGCGCGCGATCGAGTACATGTTCAACCTCGGCAAGCAGTCGGCTCCTGCGCCGGCGGCCGCTGTAGCGGCCGCCCCCATTGCGGCCAAGGTCGACGCGGCAGCCGGCAAGAAGCTGTACGAAAGCGCGTGCATGGCCTGTCATGCGGCAGGGGTGGCCGGCGCACCCAAGTTCGGCGACAAAGCTGCCTGGGCGCCGCGGATCCAGAGCGGCCTCGACGCGTTGACCGCGAGCGTGATCAAGGGCAAGGGCGCGATGCCACCGAAAGGGGCCGCAGCGACCGCCACCGACGCCGAAGTGCGCGCCGCGGTCGAATACATGGTGGCGGCCGCCAAGTAGGTTGCGGCCCGTCATCGAATTCTCACCAGGCCCGCGATGCGGGCCTTTTCGTGACCGCGGTGCGGCGTCGCCGCAGCTTTCCGCGCTGCCCGCCGATGCGCGCGGCGCGGCCGGCCGCGCATCGCCGCCGGGTCAAGGATTGAACTGCTGGTACACGAGTCGCGCCACGGCGGCCAGCGAGTCCTTGTCGAGGTTTCCGGCCAACGCGTAGCCGAACGGACCGTCGATCCAGTAGAACACGCCCGTATCGCCCGACTGAGAAAAGCGAAACGCCGTATCGCGGTTGGACGATTCGCGCCGCACGAGCAGCGACAGCCGCTTGCCTTGCGCGTTCTCGTAGATCAGCAGCGCCACCGGCGCCTGGCCGACTTCGCCGGCGGCGGGCAGCAGGCGGCCGCCGAGCAACTGATAACCGGCCGCTGCCAGCGAGGGCGCGCGCAGCGGCGTGCCGAGGCGTTTCGACAGCCAGGCGACGAGATGCTGCTCCTCGGCGGCAGCAACTTCGACCGGATGGCGCACCTCGGGCAGGTAGGCCGCGTGCGCGAGCACGGCCTGCTGCGCGATGCCCGGTGCAGCGGGCACCGCGCCGCGGCCGAACTGTCCGCGGGCGACATAACCGATCGCGACGCCGAGCGCGAGCGCGGCGGCGAAGCCGCCGAGACTGCGCCAGAAACGCGCGGCATTGGCCGCCGGCGACCGCGCACCGACCCGCAGCGCATGCGGTTCGTCCAGTACCGGGTCGAACAGCCGATGCAGTGCCTGGTTCTGCGCGATGTACGCACGCACGCGCGCGGCCTCGTCGGGATGCATGGCGAGATACGCTTCGACCGCACGGCGCTCGTTCGCGTCGAGCGCGCCGTCGACGTAGGCGTGCAGCTTGTCTTCGCTGACCGTGTCCGTCATCACTTCACCCGGCGCAGGCCCTGCGGTCCGGCGCCGCCTTCGTCCAGCAGTTGCCGCAGGCGTTCGCGTGCGCGCGACAGCCGCGACATCACCGTGCCAATCGGCACGTCCAGCGCCTGCGCCGCCTCGGCGTAGGACAGCTGTTCCAGCCCCACGAGCAGCACGACTTCGCGCTGCTCATCCGGCAGACGCCGCAGCGCCGCTTGCAGGTCGGCGAGCGCGGCATCGGTCTCCGCACTGGCGCCGGCCGACACGGGCTCGGGATGCGCACCGACGAGTTCGTCGAGCGACTCCACCTGCCGCGTGCGCTTGACGCCATTGATGAACACGTTATGCATCACCGCGAACAGCCATGCGCGCAGTTTTCCGTCCGGACTGCCGGCTTGCTCGCGCCACAGCTCGCGCTTGATCCAGGCGCGCTCCAACGTGTCTTGCGTCAGGTCTTCGGCGGCCTCGCGCGAACCGGTCAGCGCACGCGCGTAGCGCCGCAGGCGCGGGATGTGCGCTTGAAGCTGCTCCGCGGTAAACCCACTGATCATCGGCGCGCGCGCCTCGTCCGCGGCGAGACCGGCAACACGGCGATCAACAGAGCGCCGCCGTCCGTTATTCCTGCAGCCGCCAACTGAGAAGGTGTGAATCCTTCTGCTGCGCGGCCCGCTGGCGTCGTTGCGCGGTGCTCGGGCCTCGCCTATCCACTTGATATGTCTCGGCCCTGCGCTCCGAGCGCCGAGCCAGCGGGCCGCTCGCGACGAAATCTTCACGCCTTCTCAGATCTCTTGCGGGTCGACCTCGATCTGCCAGCGCGCGCGCGGCGCGCCCTTGGGCGGGTCTTCCCGCAGCGCCTGCAACCAGCGCTTCAGGAAACGCTGCAGTGCGGGGCGCCGGTCCGCTTCGACCAGCAACTGAGCGCGGTGCACGCCCGCCACGCGCGCCAGCGGCATCGGCACCGGATCGTACAGCCGAACGCCGCTCGCGTCGCCCGCGGCGGCGCGCGCCGCGCCGAGGAAGGCGAGCGCATCTTCGAGCCGGCGCGCTTCGGCGCGCAGCAGCGCCTGGTGCACGAACGGCGGCATCGCTGCGGCGCGCCGCTCCGCAAGCTGCCGATCGGCGAAGGCGGCAAAGTCCAGCCGCGCAAACGCCGCGAACAGCGGATGCGCGGGAAACCGCGTCTGCACCAGCACGCGGCTGGCCTGCCCGCCGCGGCCCGCGCGCCCACCGACCTGCACCAGCGTCGAGAACAGCCGCTCGGGCGCGCGGAAGTCGTGCGAGACCAGCTGGGCGTCGGCATTGAGCACCCCGACCACGGTCACGCGACGGAAGTCGTGTCCCTTGGCGATCATCTGCGTGCCGACAAGCACATCGACCTCACCGGCGTGTACGGCGCCGAACGCACCGAGCGCAGCGTCCTTGCGACGGGTCGAGTCACGGTCGATGCGCGCGATGCGTGCGCCCGGCAGCGCCGCGTGCAGCGCCTCCTCGATGCGCTGCGTGCCCTGGCCGACGCCGCGCAGATCCTGGTTGCCGCAGGTCGGGCAGGCGCGCGGCACGGCGCTGGCCCAGCCGCAGTGATGGCAGCGCAGTGTCGCATCGGTCTTGTGAAAGGCGGCAAACGCGGCGCAGCGCGGGCAGTTCGACAGCCAGCCGCAGGCTTCGCAGGCGACCACCGGCGCGTAACCGCGCCGGTTGATGAACACAAGCGCCTGCTCGCCGCGCGCGAGCGCGGCCGCGAGCGCCTCGCGCAGCGGCGGGGTGAGTCCCTGCACGGGCCGCTGCACGCGCGCGTCGATCAGCTCAACCGTCGGTGGCGCAGCGGCACCGTGCGCGGGCTCGGGAAGCCGCAGCAGCGCATACCGGCCGGCGCGCGCATGGGCCCAGGTCTCGAGCGACGGCGTGGCCGAACCGAGGACGACCGGGACGTCGACGAGCTGAGCGCGCTTGAGCGCCAGATCGCGGGCCGAGTAGCGCACGCCGTCGCCGGCCTTGAACGACGCGTCGTGCTCTTCGTCGACGACAACGATGCGCAGCCGCGGCAGCGGCACGAACACCGCCAACCGTGTGCCGACGACGATGCGCGCGCGGCCCTCGTGTGCGGCGAGCCAGGCGGCTGCGCGCTCGCGGTCGGCCATGCCGCTGTGCAGGACGGCGATCGACTCGCCCGGAAAGCGGCTGCGCAAGCGCGCCTGCAACTGCGGCGTCAGATTGATTTCCGGGGCCAGCACAAGCGCCTGCGCCTGCGGATCAGCGGCCAACCTGCGCGCGATCGCCTCCAGATACACCTCGGTCTTGCCGCTGCCGGTCACGCCGAACAGCAAGAAAGCGCGAAAGCCAGCCGCGGCATCGATCGCGGCCACCGCGGCGCGCTGCGACTCGTTCAGTCGTGCGCCGTCAAGGGCGCCCGTCGATGCAAATACTTTCGGATCGGCGCCGTCCGTGGCGAACGCCGGATCCGCGCGCAGGCGCTTGAGTGTCGAGGCAAAGCGTGGCCCCGGAGGTGCGCGCAGCATCGGCGGCAACGAGGGGATCGCCGTCTCGCCCCACGCGTGCTGGTAATACTCCGCGGCAAAGCGTGTCAGTGCGAGCCAATCGGGCGGCAGCGGGTCGATCTCGGCGAGCACGCGCTTGACGGGGCGCAGCCGCGCGGGCTCGATCGCACTATGCCCCGAAGTCGCCACGATGAGGCCGACGCGTTCGCGGCGTGCCAAGGGAACGACGCACAAGCGTCCGGCGGCAGCACCATCAAACGCAATGACGTAGTCGAGCGGTTGCGCGATCGGCGCATCAACGATGATCTGCGCGTACATGAGTCGTTGTCGGCACTGAGACAGACTGGATCGCGCGGCGAACTCGGTCCGCTAAGTCCATGATTTTTCTGTCGCCCCGGCCGTTCGTCGCGCTTGTGGACAACTTTGTGGACAAGACTTGACCGTCGCGCGCCAGGCCGCATCGGAGCGTGAGTTTGCTGGAATGCCCCGTTTCTCACCGATCCGCGGGCTCTTTGTAAATCAATGAGTTAGGCGAAAAATCGCGCGCTCGCGCGCCGTCGTGGCGCGCCAGGCCGCATGAAATCGGCAGGGACGCGGTTTTGTGAATAAGTCAAGCCTCGCGACGTGCTTTTTTTGTGTGTCCGGACCGAGAGCCTGCGGGCGCCTCGGGAGCGGCTGCAGGCGCTCAAGCGCGCAGCCGGCGGCTGTACTCATGAACTGCATCGACCAGCACAGCGACCGCGCCCGGGGGCGTGAACTGGGAGATGCCATGGCCCAGGTTAAACACATGGCCCGCCCAGGTGCCGTCCGGATTGCGAGGATCACCGAAGGATTGCAGCACTTTCGCCACTTCGCCGCGAAGCGCGTCCTCACCGCCAAACAACGCCATCGGATCGAGGTTACCCTGCAGCGCGCAGCGCGCGCCGATGCGCGCACGGGCCCGTCCGAGATTGACCGTCCAGTCGAGCCCGACCGCGTCAGCCCCGCTGTCTGCGATGTCCTCGAGCCACAGCCCGCCGCCCTTGGTGAACACGATGACCGGTACGCGCTCGCCTTCGTGCTCACGCTGCAGCCGCCGGATCACCTCGCGCATGTAGGCCAGGGAGAAGCGTTGGAAGGCGCCGTCGGCGAGCACGCCGCCCCAGGTATCGAAGATCATCAGCGCCTGTGCGCCGGCGCGAATCTGTGCGTTCAGATAGTCGGCCACGGCCTTGGCGTTGACTGCGAGGATCCGCTGCAACAGGTCCGGCCGTGCGTACAACATCGTCTTTACGGTGCGGAAGTCATCGGAGCCGCCGCCTTCGACCATGTAGCAGGCGAGCGTCCAAGGGCTGCCGGAGAAACCGATCAGCGGGATCCGGCCCGCGAGGGCTCTGCGGATTTCGCGCACGGCGTCGATGACGTAGCCGAGCGAAAGTTCCGGATCGGGCGCGGCCAGCGCAGCGACGTCGCTCTCATGGCGCACAGGCCGCTCGAACCTGGGCCCCTCGCCCTCGGCGAAATACAGGCCGAGCCCCATTGCGTCGGGCACGGTCAGGATGTCGGAAAACAGGATCGCCGCGTCGAGCGGGTAGCGATCGATCGGCTGCAGGGTCACCTCGGTGGCGTACGCGGGCGACTTGGCCAGTCTGAGAAAGCTGCCGGCGCGGCTGCGCGTGGCGTTGTACTCGGGCAAGTAGCGCCCCGCTTGACGCATCAGCCATACGGGCGTGTACTCGGTCGGCTGCCGCAGCAGCGCGCGTAGGAGGGTGTCGTTTCGTGGTTTCACGCCGCAGCCGCAGGATGGTCGAACCGGCGGATTCTCGCACGCCAAGCGCATCCGACCTGCCGGCGTGGGTAAAGGTCATCGCGCTCGGCGTCGAGATCGCGCTGCATGTGCAGCCGGGCGCCAGCGTCGGCGTTCACGCGCAGCGGCTCAAAGTCGCCTTGCAGGCGCCGCCCGTGGAAGGGCGCGCCAACGAGGCGCTGGTGCGCTTTCTCGCTGCAATGCTTGGCGTTGCGCCGCGGCAGGTCGTGCTCGTTGGCGGCGAACGCAGCCGTGACAAGCGCGTCGAGTTGCACGGCGTCGAAGCCGCCGCGGCGATGCGGGCGCTCGCACCAATCGGAAGCCACGAATGAAAAAGGGCAGGCCGTCGGCCTGCCCTCGTCCCAGCGGAGCGTGTTCCGCAGCCGGTTACTTCTTCGCTTCGGCCTTCTTCTCTTCTTTCTTTTCTTCTTTCTTGGCGGCCGGCGCGTCGCCCTTCTTCGCCGCGGCCTTGGCGGCCGGCTTGGCGTCGGCCTTCTTCTCTTCTTTCTTGGCGTCCGCGGCGAACGCGGTACCGGCCGCAAACATGGCGGCGATAAAAGCAGCAAACAGCTTGTTCATGTTGGTTCCTGATAACGGTAGGTTGATCACAAGACAGGTCGGCGCTTCGAAGCCATGGATTTCCGGCTCGAAGTCGCGGGCCCGCCGCGGCTAACGAACAGCCGACGCGGTGGTTGACACAGGCGCGCTCTGAAGTGTCAGATCGAAGGCGCCCGAGGCGCTGTTTCGGGCCTGCACCGATGCATTTTCGCGACGCGCTGGCCGACGCACCCGCCCGCGAGCGTTACAGCGGCCAGTCCAACCCGATCAGCCAAGCGCGCCCCGGCGCTGGCTCGAAGAAGCGGCTGTTGCCTTCGTTGACGATCACGGAGCCGACGTAGCGCTTGTCGAGCACGTTATCGACGCGCGCGAACAGCCGCGGGCGCGCGGCGCCGACCGCGAAGGTCCGCGCCGCCGAAACGGCGAGCAGGCCGTAGCCGGCCGCGCGGTCGGTGTTGCGGTCGTTGACGAACAACTCGCTCTGCGCGCGCCATTCGGCACCGAAATCGGCCCAACCGGCGCGGTACTTCAGCTCGACGAAGGCGGTCCGCGCAGGAACGCCCGGCAGCTTGTTGCCTGATGCGACCGGCAGCGTCGGCGTCGCGCACGGTGGCGGGCCGCAGGTCAGGAAATCGGCGTCGAAGCGCGCGTCGATCCAGGCCACGCTGCCGTAGAGCGACCAGTGCGCGGCCGGCTTCCACTCGAGCGAGACTTCTGCGCCGTCGCGGCGGGTTTCGGCGACGTTGGTGAACGAGGAGCGGCCGCCAACGTTGGTGCGCACGACGATGTCGTCGGTGGTGCGGATCGCGAAGGCGGCCAGCGCGCCGCGCAGCGCCGGGGCGAACGCGAACTTCGCGCCGACCTCGACGTTGTGACTCCGGCTCGCGCGCAGGCCGGTATTCAGCCCGGCGCTGCCGTCGGGCCGATACGCAAGCTCGTTGAGCGTGGGCGTTTCGAAGCCGCGGCCGTACGCGGCGTAGTACGCCACGCGCGGCGTCGCGCGGTAGACGATGCCCGCGGTCGGGTTGGCCGCGCGGTAGTCGGTCGATCCCGAGTCGTCGCCGTTGGCGAGGAAGCGGTCTTCCGTGCGAAAGCGCACGCGCGGGACGCGCACGCCGGCGAGAAGTCGCCAGCGCTCGCCGGCCTTGAACTCGGTCTGCGCGTACACGTCGACCGATTCGATGCGGTTGTCCTCCGCGCGGCGCAGTTCGCCGAGCACGCCGACCGCGGTCGGAGCCGCCGCCGGGCCGATGAAGTTCTGGTAACCGCGCCGGTCTTCGTCTTCGCGCTCGAACGCCAGCCCGGCGCTGGTCGTCCACACGCCGCGGCCCCACGTGACCCGCAGGTCGGCGCCACCGAAGTTTCGGTCGAAGTCGATCACGCCGCCCGGATGATTGATCGGCGTCTGCGCGGTCGGCGGAATCGACTGGAACTGCGTGACGCTGCGCCGGCCAAGCCAGGCGGTCGTGTTCAACGTCGCCGTGTCGCCGAGCTTCGATTCGAGGTCCGCACCCGCGGTCGCGTGCCGCGTCGACTTGCGCGTGTTGAATTGCAGCGCCGCGGGCGAGGCCTGCGTCGGGTCGGCCTCGAGTTCATCGCGCCGCAGGCCGAGCGGGTCCTGCGCATCGGGCATGTCGAGCGCAGTCACCGACACGCGTGCTGGACCGAGCGGCGCGTCGAGAAACGCGGTGCGGATCGCGAGCGTGTCGCGGCGTGCCGCACTGTGCGCGCGCTCGCCTTCGGTGCGAAAGCGCCCGGCGTCGACCAGAAAGGCGTACGGCGCTTCGCCGCCAACTGCGTTTAACCCGACGCGCCAGGTACGGTTCGCGCCGACAGCGGCGCTCGGCTCGAAGCGCTGCGGCTGCGGCTTCAGGTCGGTCGTGAGCGCGATCACGCCGCCCGAGGAATTGCCATACAGCGCGGAAAACGGGCCGCGCAGCACCTCGATGCGTTCGGCCGCGTTCAGCGGGAAGTGCGATACCTGCCCCTGCCCGTCGGGAAAGGTCGCCGGGATGCCGTCGACGTACAGGCGCACGCCGCGTACGCCGAAGGTCGCGCGGCTGCCGAAGCCGCGGATCGAGATCTGCAGGTCCTGCGCGTAGTTCTGCCGGTTCAGCACGACGAGCCCCGGCACGCGGCCGAGCGACTCCGACAGATTGATGCGCAGCTGCGCGTCGCGCAGCGTCTCGCGCTCGACCACGTCGACCGAAGCCGGCACGTCGAGCGAGTTGCGTTCGGTGCGCGTGGCCGTGACCACCACCGGGTCGAGCGTGGCAGGCGCCTGCGCATGCGCTGAAAGCGCCGCACACAGCGCCAGCAGGTTGGACATTCGGAGCAGACGCATCATCCGCGGGGTTTGACGTGAATCGGTTCAAGCGGGCCGCCGGACTGCCTAGCGCGGCGGCAATTCAGGGCATGGCCTTCACTTCGATCTGAATGGCGCTGTAATAGGCGGCCAGATCGCGGATGTCCTCGTCGCTGAGCGTCTTCACTGCGACCGACATCACTTCGTTACGGCGTTCGCCGGCGCGGTACGCGCGCAGTGCGCGCTCCAGATAGGGGGCGGGTTGCGCGGCCAGATGCGGTGCATCCGGCAGCTTGGCCAGCCCGTCGAGACCATGGCAGGCCTGGCAGGCGATCGCTTTGCGGCGGCCGGCGGCGAGGTCCTGTGCCGCAGACGGAACCGCGACATGCGCCGCCGCCGCGGCGAGCGCGGCGGCCGCGAGCCGGTGCAGACTCATCCGCTCAGGGCTGGTACGAGATGCGATACAGCGCGCCGGCGAAGTCGTCCGACACCAGCAGCGAACCGTCCTT
>JBBIJJ010000054.1:0-18491 GCA_037446035.1 Burkholderiales bacterium | reverse complement strand
CTGCAGCTTCCTCTCGGCCAGCCTTACCTGCCCGCGCTGCGTGCCGTGCCACAGCACGTCGCCGCCGGCGCGCCCGCGCAGCTTGGCGCCGGCGCGTTCCTGCGCCGACAGCACCAGCAGCTGCTCGCTGAGCCCGCGCGCGGCCTCGTTCATCAGCTCGTCGATGCTCGCCTGCGCGGTTTCCAGAAGCTCGAGCATCGGCAGCAGCGCCTGGCCGTTGCCGGCCAGCCCGTGCCGTACGGCGGCTTGGTCGTTGCGATGCGCGATCTTCAAGGTCGGCTTCTTACCAGCCGTCTTGGCCTTACAGTCCTTCATGGCGGTTTCCTTCTGGGTTGCGGGTTTCAGCTTCAGCAAGCTCGATTCTCGCGAACTCGCTGCGGAAACCGCCGCCTTCAAGTTCCAACTACGTCTGGGACATCGCCGCCTTTGTTGGCTTTGACACGTTTCCATGCTTGCCGCAGGTTCTCTCTCGCCAGAACTGCCGTCAGCAGCCCTGACCCTGTGCTCTCGGTGTCCCGTCGCGGGCTGTTCGCTTCGTCGCTGACAGGATCCCCTCCGGCTTCACCGGCGGCTACGCCTGCCCGCTCTGCGGGTGCAGACATCTGAGAAGGTGTGAAGATTTCGTCGCGAGCGGTCCGCTGGCTAGGCGCACGCAGCCGCAGGGCCGAGACATATCAAGTAGATAGGCGAGGCCCGAGCAGCGCGCAACGACGCCAGCGGGCCGCGCAGCAGAAAGATTCACACCTTCTGAGATCCCTCGCGCTGCTCGGGATGACGAAGCCTGGGTGCGGGATGACGAAGCCTGGGTGCGGGATGACGAAGCCACCGCTGGGGACGACAGAGCGTCCCGCGGCGCATCGCCGAGCCCGACGACCCGTCGCCCCAGCATCGAGCCGGGGCCGCCGGAGTCCCGGCAACGGCCGCACCTTGGGTGCGTGTCGAAACGGATCCCCCCTTTGCCCACCATTTTTCAACCTAAATCCGGCAGTTCGCCTCACGTCGAAACGGCAGAAAGCCAGCATCCATGCGGGTTTCAAGCCAATTCCGAGGACTGCGGAGCAGTTCCAAATGGGTGATGGTCGTGGTCACTACAAGGCTTTGGCGCGAACGCGTTTCTCGATACTTCACGGACTTCAACTGCCGTTTCTAGGGTGAAGATTTCGTCGCGAGCGGGCCGCTGGCTAGGCGCACGCAGCCGCAGGGCCGAGACATATCAAGTAGATAGGCGAGGCCCGAGCAGCGCGCAACGACGCCAGCGGGCCGCGCAGCAGAAAGATTCACACCTTCTGAGTCCGGCCTATCAATTGCTCGACACCCACACGCGCCGTCGGCTGCGTCGATGGTTGTGCAAGAAACACAAGGTTGCGAGTACGGGCACGTCGCGCTACCCCGATGAGTACCTGCACAAGGTACTCGGGCTGGTTCATCTGGCCCCTCGCACCCACGACCTCCCGTGGGCGAACGCATGAGTGTCTTGTCCGAGAGCCGGATGCGGGCAAACCGCACGTCCGGTTCGCTGAGCGGGATGTGGAAACGGAGCCACGGTCGGGCTCATAGGGCACCGCCAACCGAAAGGGGCGGCAACAGCGATGCCTCGACCTACAGTCACCGCGCCACATCTCGACTCTACCGAGGGGCGCGGCAATTGCGCGGATGCATGCGGGATGCGGATTGCGCGAGACGGCCACAGCCAAGGCCCGCAGGCCTTGGCGAGGAGTTGAGCGCAAGCCCGCGCCCGCAGGCGCCGTGCAAACCCGCGCAGCCCCGGCGGTACAAACCGGATCGACACACCGGGGGCCGGAAGTGCCGATTCACCGAGACGCAGCCTGCACATACGGGGGCGACCTCGTGAAATATCCGGGCTAGCCCACAGGACGCAGCGGTCGACGCGCGCCGTCATCCCGAACCGCCTACGTCTCTGCGAGCCTCGGCCTTGCGCCCAACGCAGCGCTCAGAAGGTGTGAATCTTTCTGCTGCGCGGCCCGCTGGCGTCGTTGCGCGCTGCTCGGGCCTCGCCTATCTACTTGATCCTAGAAACGGCACTTAAAGTCGGTGAAGTACCGAGAAACGTATTCGCGCCAGAGGCTTGTAGTGCCCACGACCATCACCCGTTTGGAACTGCTCCGCAGTCGTCAGAATCGGCTTGAAACCCGCATGAATGCTGGCTTTCTGCCGTTTCGACGTGACGCCAACTGCCGAATTTAGGTTAATCCGTAGGTCCCTGGTTCGAGCCCAGGTCGGGGAGCCAAGATAGTCAGAAGGGGTTGGCGATGCGAGTCGCCAACCCCTTCTTGCTTGGCACGCGACAGCACGTCGCTCATCAGCCGTGGATCGCCGGCGGCGCGCCGCCACCGGCGCAGGCGTCAGTCGATCGTGCGCGTCCCGCGGCACGACGGGTAGTTCACACAGCCCCAGAACTCGCGGCCGGCGCTCGCTCCCCGCTTGGCCGCTCTGCGGACCATCGGAGTGGCGCACACCGGGCACGCCGGGACGCTCACAGGGCCCGACCGCCGTGACACCGCCGCATGCGGCGACACGCGATCAGCCGAACCTGCCGCAACGGTCTCCCCCAACGCGGCGCGAGCCTCGCGGCCCCGCGCCGTCCGGATGAGCTCATGGAGACGAGGGCCGTCGACCAACACGATGTTGCGGCCCTTCGCGAACTCGACCGCGTCCGCGGTGAAGGCACCCGACGTCACGACGAAGCCCCCTGCCGCGCCGCGCGCGGCCATCACGCCGTACAACTCCCGCACGACGTCGACTCCCACCTTGTAGGCGCGCCACTGCTTGCACTGCACGAGAAACTTCTCCGCTCCTTTGCGAAGGACGAGATCGACACCTCCGTCGGCGCCGCCGCCGGTCTCCGTGACCTGATAGCCCTCGAGGCGGAAGCCTTCGCCGACGAGCTTCTCGAACTCCCGCCAACTCATCTCGCCGAGCGCGTCGGCCGCGGGGCGTCGGGCAACCTGATCCACAAGGCCTCTGCACTCCCGGGCTCTCCACGTGGAGACGGTGGCAGCCGCGACACACAGGATCGGCACCAGGTACTGCCCGTACCCGGCGAACGAGCGGAAGAACGCCTGGAAGGCCGCGTCGGCGAACTGGCCCGGCTGTTGCGCGGCCACGTCGAGCGGCTGCGACGCCCGGTGCCGCAGCAGAAGGTGACTGCCTGCCGCCAGAAGAACGCCGACCCACCACGGCATCAGGGAAACGAACTCGAACAGATCTTCGAACGGGCTTGTCTTGCGGCGTCATGACATCGAGGGACGTACTGCAGTGGATGGACACGTCATTGTGGTCGCGATCGAACGCGGAGCCGACGCACACGCCTTCGCGAAGTCGCGAGTCGGCCGCCTTCGTGACGACTTTCGCGGTCCGTCAGGCGCGGCGTGTTCGCCGCACGCGTTCAATCGACGCGCAGCACGAGCGCGGCACCGGTATCGCCGGCCGCGCAGCCGGTGAACAGCCCCGGCCCGCCGCCTTGCGCACGCAGCGCGTGTACCAGCTCGACGATCGCGCGCAGCCCGGTCGGGCCTTGCGGATGGCCGTACACGAGGCTGCAGCCGTAGGGGTTCATGCGCTCGAGCGGGTAGCCGGTCTGCTGCGCGAACCACAGGTCGTTGACGGCGAACGGGTTGTGCGTGGTCACGACCTTCACGTCGCCGATGCCGAGCCCGGCGTCGTGCAGGGCCTGCAGCGCGGCCACGGTCGCGGCCTTGGGCATGCGCGCCTTCTCGACCCGCGCGAACGATGCGGCCAGCAGGCGCACGACGGCGTCGCCGCCGGCCAGCTCGCGCGCGGCGGCCGCGTCGGCCACCAGCGCGCCGGCGCAGCCGTCGGCCGGGTGCGTCTGCCCGCCCGACGTGACCACGCCGCCGTCGCTCGCGGGCCGCAGCGCCGCCAGACCCTCGGCGGTGGTGTCGTGCACACCCTCGTCGGCCGCCACCTCGATGCGCGTGCGGCCCTGCTGCAGCAGCACCGGCTGCAGCCAGCGGCGCTGCACGGCGCGATCGTTCGCCAGCGCGTCGGCGTACTGCCGGTAGCGCAGCAAGGTGAGCTCGTCGAGCGCGGCGCGCGTCATGCCGCCTTCGCGCGCCACCGCCTCGGCGGTGTGCAGCATCGACTCGCCGGTCCACGGGTCGCACGCGAAGTTGTCGAGCACCCAGTGCTCAGTCTGCGCGGCGCCGCCCATCGAGCGGCTGCGCGGGTACACGAGCAGCGGGCCGTTGCTGGTGCGGTCGGCGGCCACCACGAGCGACGTCGTCTGCGCATCGCACTCCACCGCCGTCGCCGCCGCCACCACGCAGGCCACCGAGGTGGCGCAGGCCTGCGCGATGTGCGGGCCGCTGTGCCGTTCGAGGCCCAGCCGCGCGGCCAGCCACGGCACGGCGTAGAAGCTCTGCGGCTGCGGCACGGTGGTGCCCAGCACGAGCTGGCGGATGCGCCCGAGGTCGGTGCCGCGCGCGGCCAGCGCGTCGCGCGTGACGGCGTGCGCCACGTCGAGGCTCGACACGTCGGCCAGCCGGCCCTGCCAGCGCACGAACGGTGACGACCACAGATGCGCCGCGCTGAAGGCGGACCGCTCGAACTTCATCGCATCACCCCTCGGGTTTCGCCGTCGGCTCGCGCACCGCGACGAGCGACTGCTTGTACGGCCCGCGCGGCAGGCTGCCCGGCGCGAGCAACGTGACGGCCACGCGCACCTGCAGCTGCGCGCGCACGGCGGCCTCGATCTCGCGTGCCAGCGCGCCGGCCTGCGCCGCGTCGAGCGGCGCCTCGGCTTCGACGTCCAGCGCGATCGGGTCGTCGAAGCGCACCTGCGCGGCGTGCGTCTTCCACACGCGCAGCCGCGGCGCGGCCCGGCCGGCGAAGCGCTCGGCCACGAGGTCGCGGATCGCCGCGGGGAACACGTTCATGCCCTTGTAGATGAGCATGTCGTCGGTGCGGCCGATGCAGCGGATGCGCGGGCTCGTGCGCCCGCAGGCGCAGCGCATCGCGACGACCTGCGCGTGGTCGCGCGAGCGGTAGCGCAGCACCGGCATCGCCTCGCGCGCGAAGCTGGTGTAGACCAGCTCGCCGGTTGCGCCGTCGCTCCACGGCACGCGCGCGCCGCCGTCGGGATCGACCAGTTCGACGGCCACGTAGCGTTGCGCGTTGAAGTGCATGCCCTCGCCGTGCTCGCACTCCGACCACATCGACGGCATCACGTCGCCGAGGCCCATCGTGTCGCGCACGGCCTGCAGGCCGAGCCCGGCCGTCACGCGCGCGCGCAGCTCGGGCTGCTGCAGCCCCGGCTCGCCGCCGCCGAGCACCGTGCGCAGGCACGACGCGATGCCGGTCTCGCGACCGATCGCGTCCCACTGCTCCGCGAGGTACAGCGCGAACGACGTGGTGCTCAGCATCGCCGTCACGCGCAGCCGGCGCATCTCGCGCACGATGCGCTCGGTCGGAAAGCCGCCCAGCCAGCACAAGGTGGCGCCCACGCGGCGGAAGCCGTCGGCGTACGGCAGGCCGCCGGCCACCATCGGCAGGCCGACCAGGTGCGCGACCGCGTCGCCGGGCCGCAGGCCGGCGGTGAACCACACGTTGGCGATCGCGTCGGCCATCGCCTCGGCGTCGCGCCGCGTCAGCGCGAAGTACAGCGGGCGCCCGGTGGTGCCCGACGACGAGAGGACCTGCACGATGTCCTCGCGCGGCGCGGCCTGGTTGTCGCCGAAGGGCGCGCGCTCGTCGGCCGCGTCCTGCGCGGCGCGCAGGTCGTCCTTGGTGGTGAACGGCAGCGACTGCAGGTCGTCGAGCGCGCGCAGCGCCGGCGCCCGCAGCCCGGCGTGCAGCCGCGCGTACAGGGTCGAGCGCGCGCGGATGGCGGGCAGCGCCAGCCCGATCTGCGCGGCCTGCCAGCGCTCGACGCCGGTCCACGCCAGGGTCTCGAGTTCGGCGTTCCAGTACGGCATGCAGGCCCCTGCGGTCGGCGGGTCAGTCGGTGGTGCGCAGGCGCGCGGCATGCAGCCGCAGGCGACCGAGCTGCGCGTGCAGCTGCGCGAGCGCCTTCGCGTCGAGGCCGTCGAACAGCTCGAGCACCCAGCGCTCGTGCTCGGCGGCCATCGCCTCGAAGCTGCGGCGGCCTTCGGCGGTGAGCCGCACGATCCACGAGCGGCGGTCGTTCGGGCTGCTCTCGCGCACCACGAGGCCGTCGCGCTCGAGGTCGTCGGTCAGGCCGGTGACGTTGCCGCCGGTGACCATCAGGCAACGCGACAGCTCGCTCATCTTCAGGCCGTCGCGGTGTCGGTGCAGCTGCGCGAGGTAGTCGAAGCGGCCGAGCGAGATGCCGAAGCGCCGCCGCAGCCGCCGCCGGATCTCGGCCTCGATCTCGGTGGCGCACGACAGCAGCCGCAGCCACAGCTTGAGCGCGGCGTGGTCGCCGGACCGTGTGCGCGCCTCCAGTCCGAGGCCGGCGCCGGGCGCGTCCGGCTCGCGCCGTGCGGCGAGCGCGTCGGCGCCGTCGCGCCTCACGCCGCCCTCCTCGAGCGCGCGCCGCGGTCGTGCGTGCCCGGCGTGACGCCGCGCTCGCGCAGCCGGAACTTCTGCACCTTGCCGTTCTCGGTGCGCGGCAGCTCGTCGACGATGTCGATGAAGCGCGGCACCGCGAAGTACGGCAGCCGGGGCTCGCAGAAGCGCCACAGCGCGTCGGCGTCGAGCAGCGCGCCGGGCCTGGCCACCACGGCCGCCATCACATCGTCCTCGGCCAGCTCCGAGCGCACCGGGAACACCGCCGCCGCCGCCACGTCGGGGTGGCACAGCAGCACCTGCTCGACCTCGAACGACGAGATGTTCTCGCCGCGCCGGCGGATCGCGTCCTTCAGGCGGTCGACGAAGCGCAGCGCGCCGTCGCGCTCGCGCACGACGCGGTCGCCGGCGTGGAACCACAGGTTGCGCCACGCGTCGACAGTCTGCTGCGGCAGCCCCCAGTAGCCGAGCGCGAAGGCGAAGGGCTCGTCGGCGCGCAGCACCAGCTCGCCCGCCTCGCCCGGCGGCAGCTCGGCGTCGTGCTCGTCGACCACGCGCGCGTCGAAGCCGGGCTGCACGTGGCCCATCGTGCCGTCGCGCGGTGCGCCGGGCCGGCTCGCGATCACGAAGTTGGTCTCGGTCGAGCCGTAGCCTTCGATCAGCTCGACACCCGTGCGTGCGCGGAACGCCTCGGCCGCGGACGCCGGCACGCCGGGGCCGAGGCCGAGGCGCACGCGGTGCGCACCGTTCTGTCCACGCTCGTGCGGCCCGGGCGGCTGCGCCAGCAGCATCGGCACCATCGCGCCCAGCAGGTAGACGACGCTCGCGTCGTGCGCCTTCATCGCCGCCCAGAAGCCCGACGCCGAGAAGCGCGGCTCGATCACCGCCTTGCAGCCGGTGACCGCCGCCTGCGCGAAGGTGTTGAGCGCGTTGACGTGGAACAGCGGCAGGGTCGTGCACAGCACGTCGTCGTCGCGCACGCCGAGGATGCGCGCGGTGTTCAGCCCCCACGCGACGTACTGCGCCTGCGGGCACATCACGCCCTTGGGCGCGCCGGTCGTGCCCGACGTGTAGAGGATGGCGAGCAGGTCGCCGGGGCCGAGCGACGCCGGTTCGGCCTCGGCCAGCGCGCGCGCATCGGGCCAGGCGTCGAGCGGCACGTCGCACGCCGCATCGGCCGGCACGCCGTCGAGCACCCACACGCGCGCGAGCGCGCTGCGCGACAGCGACGCGAGCGCGAGCCGCGGCAGGAACGCGGCCTCGGCCACCAGCAGCACGGCACCGCTGTCGGCGAGCACGTGGCCGATCTGCGGGCCCATCGCGGCGGTGTTGATCGGCACCGCCACCGCGCCCATCCAGCCGCAGGCGAGAAAGGTCTCGATCAGCTCGACGCGGTTGCCGCACATCAGCGCGACGCGGTGGCCCCGCGCGACGCCGGCGGCACGCAACGCGGCGGCGCGGCGCGCGGCGGCGCGCCATGCGTCGGCGTGCGTCCAGCGCGCGTCGCCGATCGACAGCAGCGGGCGCTCGCCGAAGCGCGCGGCCTGCCGGCGCAGCAGGGCCGGCACGGTGCGCTCGCGCAGCGGCCACGCGCGGCCGTCGTCGGCCGCCTCAGTCGTCATCGCTCCCGCCGCCCAGATAGGTGGCCTGCACGCGAGGGTCGAGCGCGAGCTCGGACGACTCGCCGGACAGCGCGACCTCGCCCGTCTCGAGCACGTAGCCGCGGTCGGAACTCTCGAGCGCGGCGCGCGCGTTCTGCTCGACCAGCAGGATCGAGACGCCTTCGTCGCGCAGGCCGCGCACGATCGACAGGATCTCGTGCACGATCAGCGGCGCGAGGCCGAGGCTCGGCTCGTCGAGCATCAGCAGCCGCGGCGACGACATCAGCGCACGGCCCAGCGCGAGCATCTGGCGCTCGCCGCCCGACAAGGTGTCGGCGCGCTGGCGCTGGCGCTCGCTCAGCCGCGGAAAGCGCGCGTACACGCCGTCGAGCCGGCGGCGCAGCTCGGCCGGCCGCAGCCGCTTCGCGTACGCGCCGAGCGTCAGGTTGTCGAACACGCTCAGCTCGCCGAACAGCTCGCGCTTCTCGGGCACCAGGGTCAGGCCGCGCTCGACGCGCGCCTCGACGTCGAGCGCCTGCAGGTCCTCGCCCTCGAAGCGCAGCACGCCCTTGCTCGGCAGCAGCCCCATCGCGGCACCGAGCAAGGTGGTCTTGCCGGCGCCGTTCGGCCCGATCACCGAGACGATCTGGCCCGGCATCAGCGCGAGCGACACGCCGCGCACCGCGTCGACCTGGCCGTAGGAGACGTGCAGGTCGGCGATCTCCAGCATCGGGACGGCGGACGCCGCCGCCGCAGCGCCGTTCATCGCAGCGGCGGCCTTCATCGCGCACCCCCGGCGGCCTGCAGCGCGGGCGCGTCGTCGGCCGGCGACGGCGCGCCGCCGGTGCCGAGGTAGGCCGACTGCACGCGCGGGTCGGCGCGCACCTCGGCGGGCAGGCCCTCACCGAGCTTGGAGCCGAAGTCCATCACCACCAGCCGGTCCACCAGCTTCATCACGAAGTCCATGTCGTGCTCGACGATCAGGATGGTCACGCCGTCGTCGCGCAGGCGGCGCAGCAGGTCGCCCAGCACCTGCTTCTCCTTGCGGCGCAGGCCGGCTGCCGGCTCGTCGAGCACCAGCAGCACCGGGTCGGCGGCGAGCGCGCGCGCGATCTCGAGCATGCGCTGCGTGCCCAGCGGCAGGCTGCCGGCCATCTCGTGCGCGCGGTCGGCCAGGCCGATGCGCTCGAGCTGGCGCCACGCCTCGGCGAATACCTGCGCCTCCTCGGCGCGGTCGAGCTTCAGGCCGGCGCGGATCACGCCGGCCTTGACGCGCGCGTGCGCGCCCAGCGCCACGTTGTCGAGCAGGCTCATCTGCGGGCGCAGCTTCACGTGCTGGAAGGTGCGCGCCATGCCGAGCATCGCGATCGCGCGCTGCGACAGGCCGGTCACGTCGCAGCCGAGAAACTCCACCCGGCCGGCGGTCATCGGCAAGGTGCCGGTCAGCAGGTCGAACATGGTCGACTTGCCGGCGCCGTTGGGGCCGATCAGGCCGACGATCTCGCGGGCGCGCACGTCGAAGCTCACGTGGTCGACCGCCACGAGGCCGCCGAAGCGCTTGACCGCGTCGGTCACCGCCAGCACCGGCGCGCCGCGCGACGGCAGGCTGCGGCGCGGCAGCGGCGGCGCGTCGGCCGGCTTCGCCGTCGCGGGCTTCGCCTTGCGCCAGCGCGCCAGCAGGCCCATCACGCCGCCGCGCGCGTGGTGCAGCAGCAGGATGAACAGCAGCGCGAAGGCCACCGCCTCGAACTGCCCGCCGCGCGAGGTGAGCATCGGCAGCACGTCCTGCACCGTGTTCTTCATCATCAGCACCAGTGCCGATCCGACCAGCGCGCCGGTCAGGTGTGCCAGGCCGCCGGCCACCACCATCAGCAGGTACTCGATGCTCACGCGCACGTCGAACGGCGACGGGCTGACGAAGCGGTTGTTGTGCGCGTAGAGCCAGCCCGCGAAGCCGGCCAGCAGCGCCGCCAGCACGAACAAGGTGAGCTTCAGGCGCATCGCGTCGGCGCCCACGCTGGCCAGCAGCACGTTGCCGCCGCGCAGCGCGCGCATGGCGCGGCCGGTGCGCGAGGCGAGCACGTTGCGGCAGAAGACGAACGCCAGGCCGACGAACATCCACACGAGGTAGTACATCGCGCGCGGATCGGCGAGCGAGAAGCCCGCCACCTGCACCGGCGGGATGTTGGACAGCCCGGTGTGGCGGCCGAGCGCCTCGACGTTGCCGAACAGCAGCGGGATCGACAGGCCCCATGCGATGGTCGACAGCGGCAGGAAGTGCCCGCCCAGGCGCAGGGTGAGCGCGCCGACCGCGAAGGCCGCGGCGCCGGTGAGCGCGAGCGCCAGCGCGAGACCGGTCCACGGCGAGGCGCCGTGCACGGTGGTGAGCCACGCGGTCGCGTAGGCGGCGATGCCGACGAAGGCCGCCTGCCCGAACGACGTGGCGCCGCCCACGCCGGTGAGCATCACGAGGCCGAGCGCGACCAGCGCGCCGATGCCGATGTCGTTGAGCAGGGACGCGCCGAACTTGCCGATCACGAGCGGCGCGAGCGCGATGGCGGCGACGATGACGATCGAGACGGCTCTCATCCCTCGATCTCCTCCTGCTCCTCCTCCGGATGCGCCGCGAGCGCGGAGCGCAGCAGCAGCACGGGGATCAGCAGGCTGAAGACGATCACGTCCTTGAGCGCGCCGCTCCAGAACGAAGCGAAGCTCTCGACCACGCCGACGGCCAGCGCGCCGAGCGCGGTGAGCGGATAGCTGACGAGGCCGCCGATGATCGCGGCCACGAAGGCCTTCAGGCCGATCAGGAAGCCGGAGTCGTAGTACATGGTCATGACCGGCGCGACCAGCACGCCGATGAAGCCGGCCAGCAGGGACGCGAAGCCGTAGGCCAGCAGCGCGGTGCGCGCCGGCCGGATGCCCACCAGCCGCGCGCCGACGCGGTTGACCGCCGTCGCGCGCAGGGCCTTGCCGGCCACCGTGCGCTCGAAGGCGAGGAAGAACATCGCGCTCAGCACCACCGCGGCGCCGAGCATCAGCATCACCTGGCCGCTCACCGGCAGTCCGCCCGGCAAGGTGAGCGCCCCGGTGGTCAGCGGCGCCGTGCGGAAGCCCTCGGGCCCGAAGAACAGCAGCCCGAGGCCCGACAGCAGGAAGTGCAGCGCGAGCGACGCGATCAGCAGCACCAGCACCGACGCGTCGGCGATGGGCTGCAGCGCGAGCCGCGCGACCAGCGGCGTGACCGGCACGACCAGCAGGATCGCCACGGCGATGAACACCGCGTGCGGCACCTGCTGGCCCGCCACGCCCCAGGCCAGCAGGCACGGCAGCGCCGGCAGCACGCCCCAGCCGAGCACGGCGCGCGGGAGGCGCGCCGCCTCGCCGCGGCGCAGCGCCTGCACCACCTCGACCGCCACGGTGAGGGCGGCGAGCGTGAGCACGAGGCTCACGGTCGGCGGCAGGCGGCCGGCCTCGAACGCGGCGAGGCTGAGCGCGGAGAACGCCGCCACGTCGCCGAAGGGCACGAACACCACTCGGGTGACCGAGAAGATCAGCACCAGGCCCAGCCCCGCGAGCAGGTACACCGCTCCGTTGGCCAGGCCGTCGATGCCGAGGATGAGCGCGACGTCCCAGGTCATGAATCCGCCTTCGTCACTGCACTTGCGCTGCGTGCGTCAGCCGGCGCTCAGGGCGCGAGCTTCCACTTGCCGGAGTCGATCTGCACGATCACGCGCGCGCGCTCGTCCACCCCGTACAGGTTGCCCGGCTTGAAGTTGTAGACGCCGTGCGCGCCGACCACTTCCCTGGTGCTGAAGATCGCGTCGCGCAGCGCGGCGCGGAACTCCGGCGTGCCCGGCGCGGCCTTGCTCGCGGCCAGCGCGCGCGCCGCGGCGTCGGCGAACACCATGTAGCCGTCGAACGAGTAGGCCGAGAACGCGTCGGTGCTGGGCGCGTTGTTGACCTTCTCGAACGCGGCACGGAAGTCCATCGAGATCTTCTTGGTCGGGTAGCTGTCGGGCAGCTGCTCGGCCACGATCACCGGGCCGGTGGGCAGGAAGCTGCCCTGGGCCGACGCGCCGGCCACGCGCACGAAGTCGGGGTTCACGAGACCGTGCTGGCCGTACACCTTGCCCTTGAAGCCGCGCTCGGCCAGCGCGAGGTACGGCAGCGCGCCCGGCGTGCCCGAGCCGCCGGTCATCACCGCGTCGGGACGCGCGGCCACGATCTTGAGCACCTGCCCGGCCACCGACGCGTCGGCGCGCGCGTAGCGCTCGTTGGTGACGACCTTGATGCCCGCGGGCTCGGCGGCCTTCTTCAGCGCGTTGTAGACGAGGTCGCCCCACGCGTCGGAGAAGCCGATGTAGCCGACCGTCTTGATGCCGTCGCGCTTCATGCGATCGACGATGGCGTCGATCATCAGCTGCGGCGGCTGCGCCACCGTGACGGTCCAGTCGGCCTCCGCGGGCGGCAGCTGGATCGGCGACAGGCCGATCATCGGCGTCTTACTCTCGCGGCCGACCTGCGAGATGGCGATGGTGGCCGGCACGCCCGACGAGCCCATCAGCACGTCGACCTTCTCCTCCTCGACCAGCTTGCGCGCGTTGCGGCCCGAGTTGCTCGGGTCGGACGCGTCGTCCAGCACGATCAGCTTGACCTTGCGGCCGCCGATCTCGGGGCGGTAGGCCACGGCGGCCTGCATGCCCTTGGCGTACGGGATGCCGAGCGAGGAGTTCGGCCCCGACAGCGACACCGACAGCCCGACCTTCAGCTCCTGCGCGGCGGCGGTGCCGACGGCGGTGGCCGAGAAGGCGAGCGCGGCAGCCGCGCCGATCACGCAACGTACGAAGGTCCTTCTCATCTCATGTCTCCTTCTGCGGTGGTCTGGGGGGAAAGGTCGAGGGTCATGTAGCGGACCCAGGCGCGGAACTGGTTTCTCATCAGGATCTCGTTGGTGCCGCCGACGTCCTGCACCGGCTCGGCCTGCTCGCCCGCGCGATGGCCGCGGTGCAGGCTCACCCACTCGTTGCGGCCGGCGGCGAGTCCGCGCTGCATGCTCTCGAACAGGTGCAGGTCGTCGTGCGCGACCACCGACATCGGCGAGAACACGAGCCGGTTGTAGGTCAGCGCGCGCTGCAGCAGCACGTCGGGCGCTCCCTCGGCGCGGAAGCTCCACGCCTCGATCAGGGTGCGGTCGACGGCCAGCGGGCGGATCACGCGGATGGCCTGCGGCGAGCTCTTGAGCGACAGGCTCGGGTACAGCACGGCGTTCTGCGGCGAGCGCTGCAGCACCTCGTCGGCGCGCGCGTCGCCGTGCGCGGCGCGCAGCGCGGCCTCGTAGTCGCCGAGCTGCGAGTAGCCGGAGTGCAGGCTGAAGTGCAGGCCCAGCACGCTGTGGCCGTTGGGCAGCACGCGAGCGCCCATGCGCTCGAAGAAGTCGTAGCCCGAGCCGAACGGCAGGATCTGCTCCATCGCCATCGGCCTGGGCGCGTCGGCGGGCCGGTCGCGCCACACGGCGCCGGCCGCGGCGGTGGCCGACTCGTGCGTCGACATCGGATGCACCGTGTCGTTGATGTTCTCGAGGTACATCTTCCAGTTGCAGCGCACGACGGTGCGCAGGCAGCCGCCGGCCACGCTCAGCCGGCCCTGCGGCGAGCGGTCGACCAGCAGGTCGATCATGCGCAGCATCTCGCCGCAGTAGTCCTCGAAGCCGGGGCCGCCGTCGGCGAGCTTCGCGAACACGAAGTCGCGGTACACGGCCACGTGGCGCAGCGCCTCGAGGCCGGCGCCGGACTCGCATTCGCGCAGCCGCGTGCCCTCGTAGCCCTGCTTCATCGGCACGGCCAGCGGCGCGCCGTCGAGCCTGTAGGTCCACGCGTGGTACGGACAGCGGAAGAAGCGGCCCGCGTTGCCCGAGCGATCGGTGACGAGCTGCGCGCCCTTGTGCGCGCAGCGGTTGTGCAGCACGCGAATGCCGCCGTCGGGCTGGCGCACCATCAGCAGCGGACGGCCGGCGATGTCGACCGACCCGTAGTCGCCCGCGTTGGGCACCTGGCTCGCGTGCCCGACGTACTGCCAGGTGTGGGCGAAGAAGTGCCGCCGCTCGAGCTCGAACAGCGCCGGGCTGAGGTACAGGTCGCGATGGACGCGATCGTCCTCGACCAGGGCTTCGATGGCGGCGCGGGTCGCGTGCATGACGGGGTTCTCGCGTGCCGCTCAGGGCACCAGCTTCCACTGGCCCTTGTCGAGCCGGATCACCACCGCCGAGCGACGGTCGAGGCCGTAGGGCTCGCCGGGCCTGAACGTGAACACGCCGTGCGTGCCCGGCAGCTCGCGCGTGGCCGCGATCGCGTCGCGCAGCGCGGCGCGGAACTGCGGCGTGCCGGGCTCGGCCTTCGCGACGGCGCGCGCGGCGGCATCGGCGAAGACGAGCAGCGCGTCGTAGCTGTACGCCGAGAAGGCATCGACCGGCGGCGCGCCGTGCACCTGCTGGTAGGCCTTGCGGAAGTCGAGTGCCACCTTGCGCACCGGATGGTCGGCGGGCAGCTGGTCGGCCACCATCACCGGGCCGCTCGGCACCGACAGGCCGTCGACCGCCGCGCCGCCGACGCGCACGAAGTCGGCGTTGATCATCCCGTGGTTGCCGTACAGGCCGCCCTTGTAGCCGCGCTCGGCCAGCGCGAGGTACGGCAGCGCGCCGGGCGTGCCCGAGCCGCCGCCGAACACCGCGTCGGGCCGCGCGGCCACGATCTTGAGCACCTGCCCCGCCACCGACGAGTCGGCGCGCGCGTAGCGTTCGTTGGCGATGACCTTGAGGCCGGCCGGCTCGGCCGCCTTGAGCAGCGAGTCGTAGGCCAGGTCGCGGGCCTGGCCTACGACTCGCAGCAGGAAGGCCGCCGCCTCGCCGCGGCGCAGCGCCTGCACCACCTCGACCGCCACGGTGAGGGCGGCGAGCGTGAGCACGAGGCTCACGGTCGGCGGCAGGCGGCCGGCCTCGAACGCGGCGAGGCTGAGCGCGGAGAACGCCGCCACGTCGCCGAAGGGCACGAACACCACTCGGGTGACCGAGAAGATCAGCACCAGGCCCAGCCCCGCGAGCAGGTACACCGCTCCGTTGGCCAGGCCGTCGATGCCGAGGATGAGCGCGACGTCCCAGGTCATGAATCCGCCTTCGTCACTGCACTTGCGCTGCGTGCGTCAGCCGGCGCTCAGGGCGCGAGCTTCCACTTGCCGGAGTCGATCTGCACGATCACGCGCGCGCGCTCGTCCACCCCGTACAGGTTGCCCGGCTTGAAGTTGTAGACGCCGTGCGCGCCGACCACTTCCCTGGTGCTGAAGATCGCGTCGCGCAGCGCGGCGCGGAACTCCGGCGTGCCCGGCGCGGCCTTGCTCGCGGCCAGCGCGCGCGCCGCGGCGTCGGCGAACACCATGTAGCCGTCGAACGAGTAGGCCGAGAACGCGTCGGTGCTGGGCGCGTTGTTGACCTTCTCGAACGCGGCACGGAAGTCCATCGAGATCTTCTTGGTCGGGTAGCTGTCGGGCAGCTGCTCGGCCACGATCACCGGGCCGGTGGGCAGGAAGCTGCCCTGGGCCGACGCGCCGGCCACGCGCACGAAGTCGGGGTTCACGAGACCGTGCTGGCCGTACACCTTGCCCTTGAAGCCGCGCTCGGCCAGCGCGAGGTACGGCAGCGCGCCCGGCGTGCCCGAGCCGCCGGTCATCACCGCGTCGGGACGCGCGGCCACGATCTTGAGCACCTGCCCGGCCACCGACGCGTCGGCGCGCGCGTAGCGCTCGTTGGTGACGACCTTGATGCCCGCGGGCTCGGCGGCCTTCTTCAGCGCGTTGTAGACGAGGTCGCCCCACGCGTCGGAGAAGCCGATGTAGCCGACCGTCTTGATGCCGTCGCGCTTCATGCGATCGACGATGGCGTCGATCATCAGCTGCGGCGGCTGCGCCACCGTGACGGTCCAGTCGGCCTCCGCGGGCGGCAGCTGGATCGGCGACAGGCCGATCATCGGCGTCTTACTCTCGCGGCCGACCTGCGAGATGGCGATGGTGGCCGGCACGCCCGACGAGCCCATCAGCACGTCGACCTTCTCCTCCTCGACCAGCTTGCGCGCGTTGCGGCCCGAGTTGCTCGGGTCGGACGCGTCGTCCAGCACGATCAGCTTGACCTTGCGGCCGCCGATCTCGGGGCGGTAGGCCACGGCGGCCTGCATGCCCTTGGCGTACGGGATGCCGAGCGAGGAGTTCGGCCCCGACAGCGACACCGACAGCCCGACCTTCAGCTCCTGCGCGGCGGCGGTGCCGACGGCGGTGGCCGAGAAGGCGAGCGCGGCAGCCGCGCCGATCACGCAACGTACGAAGGTCCTTCTCATCTCATGTCTCCTTCTGCGGTGGTCTGGGGGGAAAGGTCGAGGGTCATGTAGCGGACCCAGGCGCGGAACTGGTTTCTCATCAGGATCTCGTTGGTGCCGCCGACGTCCTGCACCGGCTCGGCCTGCTCGCCCGCGCGATGGCCGCGGTGCAGGCTCACCCACTCGTTGCGGCCGGCGGCGAGTCCGCGCTGCATGCTCTCGAACAGGTGCAGGTCGTCGTGCGCGACCACCGACATCGGCGAGAACACGAGCCGGTTGTAGGTCAGCGCGCGCTGCAGCAGCACGTCGGGCGCTCCCTCGGCGCGGAAGCTCCACGCCTCGATCAGGGTGCGGTCGACGGCCAGCGGGCGGATCACGCGGATGGCCTGCGGCGAGCTCTTGAGCGACAGGCTCGGGTACAGCACGGCGTTCTGCGGCGAGCGCTGCAGCACCTCGTCGGCGCGCGCGTCGCCGTGCGCGGCGCGCAGCGCGGCCTCGTAGTCGCCGAGCTGCGAGTAGCCGGAGTGCAGGCTGAAGTGCAGGCCCAGCACGCTGTGGCCGTTGGGCAGCACGCGAGCGCCCATGCGCTCGAAGAAGTCGTAGCCCGAGCCGAACGGCAGGATCTGCTCCATCGCCATCGGCCTGGGCGCGTCGGCGGGCCGGTCGCGCCACACGGCGCCGGCCGCGGCGGTGGCCGACTCGTGCGTCGACATCGGATGCACCGTGTCGTTGATGTTCTCGAGGTACATCTTCCAGTTGCAGCGCACGACGGTGCGCAGGCAGCCGCCGGCCACGCTCAGCCGGCCCTGCGGCGAGCGGTCGACCAGCAGGTCGATCATGCGCAGCATCTCGCCGCAGTAGTCCTCGAAGCCGGGGCCGCCGTCGGCGAGCTTCGCGAACACGAAGTCGCGGTACACGGCCACGTGGCGCAGCGCCTCGAGGCCGGCGCCGGACTCGCATTCGCGCAGCCGCGTGCCCTCGTAGCCCTGCTTCATCGGCACGGCCAGCGGCGCGCCGTCGAGCCTGTAGGTCCACGCGTGGTACGGACAGCGGAAGAAGCGGCCCGCGTTGCCCGAGCGATCGGTGACGAGCTGCGCGCCCTTGTGCGCGCAGCGGTTGTGCAGCACGCGAATGCCGCCGTCGGGCTGGCGCACCATCAGCAGCGGACGGCCGGCGATGTCGACCGACCCGTAGTCGCCCGCGTTGGGCACCTGGCTCGCGTGCCCGACGTACTGCCAGGTGTGGGCGAAGAAGTGCCGCCGCTCGAGCTCGAACAGCGCCGGGCTGAGGTACAGGTCGCGATGGACGCGATCGTCCTCGACCAGGGCTTCGATGGCGGCGCGGGTCGCGTGCATGACGGGGTTCTCGCGTGCCGCTCAGGGCACCAGCTTCCACTGGCCCTTGTCGAGCCGGATCACCACCGCCGAGCGACGGTCGAGGCCGTAGGGCTCGCCGGGCCTGAACGTGAACACGCCGTGCGTGCCCGGCAGCTCGCGCGTGGCCGCGATCGCGTCGCGCAGCGCGGCGCGGAACTGCGGCGTGCCGGGCTCGGCCTTCGCGACGGCGCGCGCGGCGGCATCGGCGAAGACGAGCAGCGCGTCGTAGCTGTACGCCGAGAAGGCATCGACCGGCGGCGCGCCGTGCACCTGCTGGTAGGCCTTGCGGAAGTCGAGTGCCACCTTGCGCACCGGATGGTCGGCGGGCAGCTGGTCGGCCACCATCACCGGGCCGCTCGGCACCGACAGGCCGTCGACCGCCGCGCCGCCGACGCGCACGAAGTCGGCGTTGATCATCCCGTGGTTGCCGTACAGGCCGCCCTTGTAGCCGCGCTCGGCCAGCGCGAGGTACGGCAGCGCGCCGGGCGTGCCCGAGCCGCCGCCGAACACCGCGTCGGGCCGCGCGGCCACGATCTTGAGCACCTGCCCCGCCACCGACGAGTCGGCGCGCGCGTAGCGTTCGTTGGCGATGACCTTGAGGCCGGCCGGCTCGGCCGCCTTGAGCAGCGAGTCGTAGGCCAGGTCGC
>JBBIJJ010000053.1:0-19619 GCA_037446035.1 Burkholderiales bacterium | reverse complement strand
TCGCGACCTCGATGCGCTCGTCCGCTCGTCCGTGGCGCCGGGTCGCCGTGGGCGCGGTCCGTTCGATCCCGGGTGCTCATGGCGCGATCCTCAGCTCGCTTCCACGGTGCTCAGCAGCGCGGCCAGCCGTCCGTGCGCTTCGGCCAGCGACGAGGCCTCGTTCATCGATTGCTGCAAGAAGGCTTCCATCCGCGGATACGCCGCGATCGCCGCGTCGAGCAGGCGGTCGTTGCCCGGCACGTAGGCCCCTACCGATAGCAAGTCGCGGTTGCGCGCGAAACGCGAATAAAGCGCCTTGAAGCGGCGCGCCAGCTCGATTTGGTCGGGGCCGACGATCGAGGTCATCACGCGCGATATCGACGCTTCGACGTCGATCGCGGGGTAATGGCCGGCGTCGGCGAGCTGCCGCGACAGCACGATGTGGCCGTCGAGGATCGCGCGGGCGGAATCCGCGACCGGGTCCTGCGGGTCGTCGCCTT
Organism: Burkholderiales bacterium; assembly: GCA_037446035.1. Classification (GTDB taxonomy): domain Bacteria; phylum Pseudomonadota; class Gammaproteobacteria; order Burkholderiales; family Burkholderiaceae_F; genus DSNY01. The sequence continues at coordinate 19,140 of JBBIJJ010000053.1, read as the reverse complement.
CGGTGAGCACGGTATAGAACGCGGTGATCGAGCCGCGGCCCGCGGCGGCGTTGCCCGCGCGCTCGACCAGTTGCGGCAGCTTGGCGAACACCGACGGTGGATAGCCCTTGGTCGCTGGCGGCTCGCCGATGGCCAGGGCGATCTCGCGCGCGGCCATCGCGTAGCGGGTCAGCGAATCGAGCAGCAGCAGCACCTGTTTGCCGCAGTCGCGGTAGTGCTCGGCGATCGCGGTCGCGTACGCCGCGCCCTGCATGCGCAGCAGTGGCGGGGTGTCGGCGGGCGCGGCGACGACGACCGCGCGTCGCAGGCCCTGCGGGCCGAGGATGTCCTCGATGAACTCCTTGACCTCGCGGCCGCGCTCGCCGATCAGCCCGACGACGGTTACGTCGGCACTCGTGTACTTGGCCATCATGCCCAGCAGCACGCTCTTGCCCACGCCGCTGCCGGCGAACAGCCCCATGCGCTGGCCGCGACCGACGGTGGCGAGCGCGTTGATCGCGCGCACGCCGACGTCGAGCGGATCGCGCACCGGCTCGCGTTCCATCGCATTGATCGGCCGGCGCGCCAGCGGCTGCAGCTCGACGCCGGCCAGCGGGCCGAGCTTGTCGAGCGGGCGGCCGTTCGGATCGACGACGCGCCCGAGCAGCGCTTCGCCCATCGGCAGATGGCGCGTGCGGTCCTCGGCGCGTCGGCGCGGGTGGTTGTTGCGGTGAAGCTGGGGACGCGCGGCCGCCGACTCGTGCGCCACCACCATCGCGCCCGGCCGCAGCCCGTACGGATCCGTCGCCGGCATCAGGAACAGCCGCTCGCCGTTGAAGCCGACCACTTCGGCGTCGACGCGCAGCGACGCGTCCTGCAGCACGATCACCTGCGCGCCGACCGGCAGCTTCAGCCCCACCGCTTCCATGACGAGTCCCGCCACCCGCGTCAGCCGGCCGCGCACCTCGATCGGGTTGGCCGCCGCTGCGATCGCGCGCGATTGCGCGAGAAAGCGCAGGAATGGCGCACCCTCGGCGTGCGGTGCGCGCTCGGCTTGCGGGCTGCGGCGGGCGGCTTGCGTTTCTCGCATGGGCGGGCTGCGACGCGGCGGGCGATGAGGGCGGCGATGAGGGCGGCGATCAGTCGCCGGCGCGCGATGCGGCGTTCGGGGCGTCGTGACCGGTGCCGTCTGCGACGCGCGGGTCGCGGTCTCCGTCCATGCCCTCGATCGGCGGCAGCTCGTCGGCATCGACGCCGAGCGCGCCGAGCGCGCGGCGCCAGCGGGTGGCGAGCGTGGCGTCGACTTCGGCCTGCGCGGTTTCGACGCGGCAGCCCCCGCGCGCGATCGACGCATCGGGCACGAAACGGCAGCCCTGATACAGCCCGTCGGTGTCGAGATCCGCCTGGATCAGCCAGAGGTCGTCCGGATGCAGGTGCACGCGCGGATGGGTGTGCTCGTCGACGATCGCGGTGACCGCCTCGCGTACCACCGGCAGCACGGCGTCGCGCTGGGTCTCGATCTCGCGGCGAACGACCTGGCGCGCGATCTCGAGCGCCAGGTCCAGTACCGCGTCGGCCGCGGCCGATTCCAGCTCGACGAAGCGCGCGCGCAGCGCGTCGAGCACGCGCTCGAGCTGGCGCGCGTGCTGCGTCTTCTGCCGCTGCGCCTCCTGCTGGCCCTCGTGGAAACCCTGCTGTCGGCCGCGCTCGAACGCGCGCCGCTCGCGCTCGCTGATCGGTGCTGCCGCGTGCGCCGGCGCGCCGCTGCTGCGCGCGGCCTTGCCGCCGCCCAAGGTCTGAAACTCCCAGCTCGCCACGTCGCCGACGTGCTCCTTGGGGATGAAGCGGCCAAAGTTCTTCTCGGGGGCGCCCATGCGAGGATCCAGACGTGGGGGTGTTGTCTTCTATCGAGCGTGACGGCGCGTCAGGGCGCCGGCGGCGCGAGCGCTGTGGTGAGACGATGCCTCGGCGTCGTGGTCGTATCGAGCAACCCTACCGATCGTCATGGCGGGCGTTTCGCTGCTTGCCCCTGCGAGCCGACTTTGCCTCGTCGTTGCGAGACCCGGCCTGGCGCGGGGGCGAGGCGTCCCGGCCGCGCGTGGCGCCGAGATCCCTCGCTGCGCTCGGGATGACACAACGCCGCCGCGGATGAAACGAAGGCTGCCGCGGACGACGCGAACGCCGCTCGGGACGACGCGAACGCTGCCACGGATGGCGCGAACGCCGCCACGGATGGCGCGAACGCCGCCGCGGATGGCGCGAACGCCGCGCGAGATGACGCGAACGCAGCTCGGGACGACACGAACGCTGGCGCGGATGGCGCGAACGCCGCGCGAGATGACGCGAACGTCGCTCGGCATGACGCGAACGCTGCCACGGATGGCGCGAACGCCGCGCGAGATGACGCGAACGTCGCTCGCGACGACGCGAACGCCGCCACGGATGGCGCGAACGCTGCCACGGATGGCGCGAACGCCGCCGCGGACGGCGCGAACGCCGCTCGCGACGGCACGAACGCCGCGCGAGATGACGCGAACGTCGCTCGGCATGACGCGAACGCTGCCACGGATGGCGCGAACGCCGCCGCGGATGGCGCGAACGCCGCTGCGGACGGCGCGAACGCCGCTGCGGACGGCGCGAACGCTGCCGCGGATGGCGCGAACGCCGCCGCGGATGGCGCGAACGGCACGCGCGACGACGCCAACGTCGCGCGGGACGAATGCGCCTGCGCTCGCAGCGAAACATCGGCGCTGCGCAAGGACGGTGTCACGAGGCGGGGTCACGTTCGATCGGATTCGGGATCGGCAGTTCGAAACTCGGGATTCGGCGTTCGGCGGTGCGTCCTGCCCCAATCGGCCGCGCCCCGGATTCCGGCGTCACACATACTGATCGTCCCCGCCGCTGCCCAACTGGATCTGCCCTTCGTCGGCGAGCCGGCGGACGATCTTCAGGATCTCGCGCTGCTCGGCTTCGACCTCGGACAGCCGCACGGGGCCCTTGGCTTCCAGGTCCTCGCGCAACATCTCGGCGGCGCGGTTGGACATGTTCTTGAAGATCTTCTCGCGCAGCGCCGGGTCGGCGCCCTTCAACGCGACGATCAGCGATTCGCTCTGCACCTCGCGCAGCAGGAGCTGGATCGCGCGGTCGTCCAGATCGTTCAGGTTGTCGAACACGAACATCTGGTCGAGGATCTTCTGCGCCAGATCCGGGTCGTGCTCGCGGATCGACTCGATCGCGGCTGCTTCGATCTGGCTGCCGAGAAAGTTCAGGATCTCCGCGGTCGCCTTGGTGCCGCCGAGCGTGGCCTTTCTGAGCTTTTCGCCGCCAGCCAGCACCTTCGACAGCACCTCGTTCAGTTCCTGCAGCGCCTGCGGCTGGATGCCGTCGAGCGTGGCGATTCGCAGCAGCACGTCGTTGCGCAGTCGCTCCGGCAGGCTCTGGAGCACGTCGGAGGCGTGATCACGCTCCAGATGCACGAGGATCGACGCGACGATCTGCGGGTGCTCGTTCTTGAGCAGTTCCGCGACCGATCCGGCGTCCATCCACTTCAGGCTCTCGATGCCGGAGACGTCGCGCCCCTGCAGGATGCGGTCGAGCAGCAGTCCGGCCTTCTCCTCGCCGAGCGCGCGCCTGAGCACCTGGCTGATGAAGGCGTCGGTGTCGCCGACCAGCGAGAACTGCTCGTCCTTGGCCTTGTTGAAGTTGCGGATCACTTGCTCGACGCGCTCGCGCGGCACGGTCTTTAACCGCGCCATCGTCTCGCCGAGCTTCTGCACCTCCTTCGGCGACAGATACTTGAAGACCTCGGCGGCCTGCTCCTCGCCGACGGTCATCAGCAGGATGGCGGCCTGTTCGAGTCCGGCGTCGTCCATGGGTGAATGGAGGATCTGGGATCGAGGATCTAGGATTTAGCCGTCCGCCAACGCGCGGCGGTCCGTGCACAAGGCGATCGGCTGAATCCTGAGTCCTGAATCCTGAGTCCTGAATCCTGAATCCTGAATCCTCGATCCTTCACGCTTTCCCCTCGTTCCCGACCCACGCCTTGACGACGTTGGCCACCGTGGCCGGGTCGTTCCTGGCAAGCTGGCGGACCTGATCGAGCGCAGACACGTTCGTCTCGCCGCTCGCTGCGCTCATCGCGATCTGCGCGGGCGGCGACGCCGGCTCTGCGGGCCTGTCGGACGCGGCGGCGAACGCGCGCAGCGCGGGCCGCACGACACCGAAGACCACGAGCATCGCCAGCACGAGGAACAGCAACGCCTTGCCGGTCTCCTTGGCGAGCGCGATCGCGTCGGGATGCTTCCAGATCGGCGGCGCTTCGGGCGGCGCGCCGACCTCGGGCCGGGTAAACGGCGCGTTGACGACGTTCAGCGAATCGCCGCGCTGCGCGTTGAAGCCCATGGCCTCGCGCACGAGCGCCTGGACGTTCTGGATCTCCTTGTCCGACAACGGCGTGGACTGCGCGGCGCCGCCCGCGCTGGCGGGTGTCATTCGGTAATTGACGACGACCGCGGCGGTCAAACGGCGGATCTGTCCGCTGCCGGTCTTCGTGTGGCGGACGTTCTTGTCGACCTCGAAGTTGGTCACTGCCTCGCGGCGCGTGCTGTTGCCGTTCGCCGTGGCCGCGTTGTTCGGGTTCAGCGGCGCGGCCGCTGCGTTGATCGGCGCGGTCGGCGGCACCGGCGGCTGATTCGACAGCGCGCCCGGCACGCCGCCGGCACCGGCCGGCCCCGGCTGCGAGCTCTCGATCGTCGACTGGCTGCGGATCGTCGCCGCATCGGCCGCCTGGTTCGGCTTGTACGTCTCGGCCATGCTCTCGACCTGCGAGAAGTCCACGTCGGCGGTGACCTGCGCGCGTACGTTGCCGCGGCCGACGATGGGTTCGAGGATGTCCTCGATGCGCTTGATCGTGTTCGCCTCGATCTGCGCGACGTAATCGAGCTGCGCGGCGTCGAGTGCTGCGCCGTTGGCGCCGCGCTCGGAAGCGAGCAGGTTGCCGTGCTGGTCGACGACCGACACGTTCTTCGTCGCCAGCTCCGGCACGCTCGACGACACCAGATGCACGATGCCGGCGATCTGCTGGCGGTCGAGCGCCTTGCCCGGATGCAGCTGCAGCAGCACCGAGGCTGTCGGCGGCTGCTTGTCGCGCAGGAAGCCCGACTGCTTGGGCAGCGCCAGATGCACGCGGGCGCTTGCCACCGGAGCGAGCGTCTGGATCGAGCGCGCCAGTTCGCCTTCGAGCCCGCGCTGATAGTTGACCTGTTCCTGGAACTGGGTGACGCCGAACTTCTGCGTCTCCATGATCTCGAAGCCGACCACCGAGCCTTTCGGCAGGCCCTGCGAAGCCAGCTTCAGCCGTGCCTCGTGCACGCGTTCGGCCGGCACCATGATCGTGCCGCCGTCGGCGTTGCGAAACGGGATGTTCATCTGCGCGAGCTGCGCGATGATCGCGCCGCCGTCGCGGTCCGAAAGATTCGTGAAGAGCACCCGGTAATTCGGCGTCGCGCTCCACAGCCAAACGCTCGCCACCACCGCCGCGAGCGCGGCCGCCCCCAGCGCCAGCATGCCCTTCGTGCGCGCAGACAAGCGCGCCACGCCGACCGCCGCCTGCGTCGTGCCTGCTACCACCGCCGTGTTGTCCATCGCCTTCTTTGTTTTCGTGTGAGGCCGCTCTTGGCGACCGCTCGCCGGCGATTATTCGGGCGGCTTTAGCCCGCGGAACAGCAAATAAGCCGAGGAATTCGGCAATGCTTCGGCGCCCGCGTCAGGCAACTTCCTACACGCGCCACGGCCGCGCAAATGCCCGCGCTTTGCGGCGCAATTCGTGCGACGGCGAAGTGCGCGCTCGCGTTAAGGTCGGCGCCCAAACGATCCGGGCAGCACCGGATCAAGGGGGCAGGCACCATGGAAGTCAAATCGATCAATGCGCAGATCGCGCAGGCCGTCGCGGCGCTGAAGGCGCCGGCCGCCGCAGTCAAGCCGCAGGAAGCCGGCTTCGATTTCGTCGCTTCGCTGGACTCGGCGTTGAAGTCGGTCAGCCGCAATCAGCAGGCGTCCGCCGAACTGCAGCGGCAGTTCCAGCTCGAGAATCCGAACGTCGGTCTGGAGGAGACGATGATCGCGATGAACAAGTCGCAGATCGCGTTTTCCGCCGCGGTGCAGGTGCGCAACCGGCTGGTGCAGGCCTACGAGCAGATCATGAACATGCCCGTGTAGGCGGTGCGTCGCTTGCGAATCCCGGATCCGAACGCGCTGGTGCGCCGCTTGCGCGGCTGGCCCGCGCGCAGCCTCGCCGCCGCGCGCGCCGCCGCCGAGCGCCTGCCGGTGCGGGTGGTGGTCTCGGTATTGCTCGCGCAGATCGCGCTGCTCGCGATCATGGGCGTGTTCTTGTTCGAGTATCTACAGCACCGCCTGACCCAGCAGGTGCGGGCGCAGGTGCAGGGTGCCGCCGAGCGGGTGGCCGACGATCTGGATCACCGCATGAAAGTGCGGCGCCGGGCGCTGGAGGCGGTGGCCTTCGATCTGGCCGCGCAGGCCGTACGCATCGACGCCGAGGCGGCCCGCGCGTTCCTTGCCGCACGCAGCGACCTGCTGGCGCTGTTCGAGCGCGTCGTGATCGTGGATGCGGCGGGCAAGCCGCTGGCCGCCCGACCGCAGGCGGCCGGCTGGCGCGACATCGATGTGTCCGGGCGTGACTACTTTCGCGTCGCGCGCGACACCGGTCGCACCGCGCTCGGCGAGCCGGTGATGGGCGCGCTGTCGCATGCGCCGATCGTCGTGCTGGCCGTGCCGCTGACCGGCGCCGATGGCGGCTTCGGCGGACTGCTGCAGGGGGCGATGAACCTTGCCGACGGCGGCATCTTCGATCAGGTCCGCGACGCCACGGTCGGAAGCAGCGGGCACTTCACCGTATTCACCCGCAGCGGCACGATCCTGTTCGAACCCGACGCGGCGCGACTGATGGCACGCATCGGCAAGGACGATGCGCCGCGCGCAGCCGCGCTGCGCGGCGAATACGCCGCCCGCCTGGTGACGACAGGACCCGACGCCGGCATGGTCGCCTTCAAGGCGCTGAACCATGCGCCGTGGATCGTCGGCGCGCGGCTGCCGCTGGACGAGGCGCTGGCGGTGCGCGACGAGGCGCTGGAGGCTGCGCTCGCCGCCGCCGCGGTCGCGACCGTGGCGCTGGCGGCGTTGACGGGACTGGCGGTCGCATGGAACCTGCGGCCGCTGGCCCGCCTGCAGGCCGAAATCGGCGAAATCGAGTCGGGCGTTCGCAGCGGTGCGTTGACCGTGGCCGGTGCACGCGAGATCCGCGCGGTCGCGCAGGCGTTCAACCGCCTGCAGGATGTGCAACGCACGCTGCGCGAGACGATGGCCGCGCGCGAGACGTTCCACCGCTCGCTGAACGAAAACACGCCGTTGGGCGTGTTCGTGGCCGACGAAGGCGGCGAATGGCGCTACGCGAACCGGCGGCTCGAGCAGATCGTCGGCCGGCGCGCCGAAGTGCTGCACGGCACCGGCTGGATCGCGTGCATTCACCCGGGCGACCGAGCCGCGATGCGTGAGCAGTGGCATGCGGCGCTGCGTGGCAACCGGCCGCTGCACACGCGCTGGCGGCTGGCGGTCGACGGCCGCACCGTCTGGGTGCAGGTGCACGTGCAGCCGCTGCCCGAGGGGTCGGAAGTCGGCGGTTTCGTCGGCGCGCTCGCCGACGTCACCGCCGAGGTCGACGCGTGGGAAGAAGTCGAACGCGAGCGCCTGCGCGCCGCCGGCATCGTCGAGGCGATGGCCGACGCGATCGTGGTGCTCGACGACGACGGCCGCATCGCGCATTTCAACGCCGCCGCCGAGCGGCTGACCGGCTGGCAGCGCGCTGCCGCGCTCGGGTTGCTGTGTCCGCACGTGCTGCGGCTCGTCGGTGCCGATGGCGAGCGCGTCGACCTGGACGCATTGCGCGGGCAGGCGCACGCCGCCAGCGACGAGTGGAGCTGCGAAACCGCATCCGGCGGCCGCGTGCCGGTCGACGTGCAATGGAGCCGCGCGCAGCCGGCCGAAGGCCAGACGCTCGCCGGTGGCGTGCTGCTGTTGCGCGACGCCAGCGCACGGCGCGACCGCGCGCGCCAGCTTGCCTGGCAGGCGCGCCACGACAGCCTGACCGGACTGTTGAACCGGCGCGCGTTCGACGAGGCGCTCGCGCAGCGGTACGAAGCGTTCGCTTTCCACGGCGTGAACTCCGCGCTCGTGCTCGTCGATCTGGACTGGTTCAAGCGGGTCAACGACGAAGGCGGACACGACGCCGGCGACGAGATGCTGAAGAAGGTCGCCACCGTGCTGCGCGGCGCGGTGCGCGAGTCCGATCTGGCCGCGCGCCTCGGCGGCGACGAGTTCGCGCTGCTGCTGCCAGGCTGCCCCGTGGCGCGCGCGCAGGGCATCGCGCAGGCCGTGCGCGCCGAGATCGGCGCGCTGCGGGTTGTCCGCGGCGGGCGCGAGTTCGCGATCGGCGCGAGCCAGGGCATCAGCGCGTTCGCCATCGGCGACGAGGACGCGCACGCGATGGTCAAGCGCGCCGACGCCGCCTGCTATCGCGCCAAGGCGGGTGGACGCAACGCGGTCGAGGTCGAGGACGCGGCGGTCAACGCGGTGTTCGAACTGTTCTGAAGCGGGCCGGCGCGTCCGTGTGCTGCCGAAAGGCGGCGCATTTCGACCGTAGCGGATACGCATACGTCCGGTAAGGTCGACGTCGAAACGCGATCTGCGCCGCCGCACGCGGTGAGCGATGAGGTCGCGTGCGGATCGGTCGGCCGTTGCCGTCAAGCGACGGTCCGCGCGCGGCGCCGCTCCACCACGAGGATCCGCGTGTTGGATCGGAGGCCCCGATGGTCATCAAGAGTTCGTCGCGCCCGATGTCCTTTCGTCATCCGGCGGGGAGCCCGGCAGCCGGCGCTGGCTTGCGCGCGGATCGCGCGCCCGCGCGGGCTGGCAGTGCTGCCGTACCGCCGCAGCGCGGCTGCGCGCGCGGCGTTTGGCCGCCGCGGCGAAGCGGAGTGCGACTGCCCGGCGCGCGCGCGCTGGCGGCTCTGATGGCCGCATTCGCGTTCGCGCAAGTCTGCGCGCAGGACTTGACCGAGCTGTCGCTGGAGCAGCTCACGCGCGCGGAGGTCTACGGCGTGTCCAAGGCGCAGGAGCGGCTGCTCGACGCGCCGGCGTCGGTCAGCGTGGTCACCGCCGAGGACATCCGCACGTTCGGCTACCGCACACTCGCGGACGTGCTCAACGGCGCACGCGGTTTTTTCACCTACACCGACCGCGCCTACGCGTTCATCGGCGTGCGCGGTTTCGCGCCGCTCGGCGACTACAACACACGCGTGCTGCTGCTGATCGACGGCTATCGCACCAACGACAACTTCTACGACCAGGCCGCGATCGGCACCGACGCGCTGATCGACCTCGACCTGGTCGAACGCGTCGAACTGATCCGCGGTCCCAGTTCGTCGGTCTATGGCACGAACGCGTTCTTCGGCGTCATCAACGTCGTGACGAAGGCGGCGGCGCGCGTCGGCGACGCGTTCACCGCGGGCGTCGGCAGCGCCCGCCAGCGCATCCTGCGCGGCTCGGTCGCTGGCCGCATCGGCGACAGCGGCGGGTACCTGCTGCGCGTTTCGCGCGAGCGCGACGACGGGCTCGACATCGTGCTGAACGACCCGAGCGGCACACTGCCGTTCGGCGCACGCGCCAGCGGAGTCGACGGCAGCGACACGCGGCGCGTGTTCGGCAAGGCGAGCTTCGGCGCCTGGCGTGTGAACGTCGCGCACATGGAACGGCGCAAGGACACCGGCTACGGGCTGTACGCGTCGGACTTCCCCGATCCCGCCTCGTTCGCGCGCGACATCGCCAGCATCGCCGACGTTCGCTACGACCGCCCGCTCGGCAACGCCGCCGACGTGGCGGTGCACGTGTTCGCCGGTCGTTATCGCTACCGCGACCGCTCAGAGTATGGGGGCGATCCATACCTCAGCTTCTCCGGTGGCGACTGGTACGGCGCCGAGGGGCAGGTGCGGCATCGGCTGGCGGCCGGCCACCGGCTGATCGCCGGTGTCGAGGCGCAGCGCGACGCCCGGCTCGACCAGCAGCAGAACGCGGAGTCGCTGGGCGTGCTGCTCGACGATCGCCGCAGCGGTTCGCGCATCGGTGTGTACGCGCAGGACGACCGCGAATGGTCGGCGCGCTGGTCGAGTAGCGCCGGCGCGCGCTACGACCGCTACCGCGGCGGCGAGCAACTCAGTCCGCGCGTCGCGGCGATCTACCGCCCGAACGCGGGCAGCAGCCTGAAGCTGATCGCCGGCAGCGCGTTCCGCGCGCCGAACAACTACGAGCGCTACTATGCCCTGCCGGGACTGTATTTGTCGAACCCGAGTCTGGAAGCGGAGAAGATCCGCACGCTCGATCTGGACTACGAGGCGATGCTCGGACGGCACACGCGCCTGGCGTTTTCGCTGTTCCGCCTGCGCGCAATGAACCTGATCGCGCAGGTCGTCGAGCCGTCCACCGGCGAAGCGCAGTATCGGAACATCGCAACGGCCAACGTGCGCGGCTTCGACGTCGAACTCGAGCACGCATTCGGCGCGGCGCTGCGGGTGCGCGGCGTCTACTCCTACCAGCACGCCGAAGACGGTGCGGACACCGAACTGGAGAACTCGCCGCGCCACATCGCACGCTTGTCGGCGTGGTGGCAATGGCGCGACGGCTGGCGACTGGCGGGCGAGGCGATCCATCTGGCGCGGCGGCGCACCGCGACCGACATCGTGCCGTCGCAGCAAACGCTCAACCTCGCCGTGTCGAGCCCCGGCACCGGTGCCGGCTTCGACGTGGTCCTTGGCGTGTTCAACGCGCTGGATCGCCGTCTCGAGGCGCCGGTCGCGCCGGGCGGGCTGCCGCTCGACATCGACCGCATTCCGCAGCCGGGACGGACCTGGCAATTGCGCATCGGCTACGCCTTCTAGGGGGCGCGCATCGTGAGCCGGTCTCCCCGGTTGTGCGGCAGGCGGCAGCTGCTGTGGGCGCTGGCCGCGGCGCTGCTCGCGCCGAGCGGCGGGGGCAGGGCGGCGCGCGCGCAAAACCTCGGCGAGCACGAGGTCCGCGCGGCCTATCTGTTCAATTTCGCGCGCTTCGCGGAGTGGCCGGGCGCGGCGTTCCCGGCGCCGAACTCGCCATTGCGGCTGTGCGCATTGGGGGCCGGGCCGCTGGGCGCGATGCTGCGGCGACTCGACGGCAAGGCGGTGCGCGAGCGCGCGCTCAGCGTGCGCGCCGACGTCGGCCTGGATGCCGTCGCCGACTGCCAGCTCGTGTACGTGGCCGAGACCGAAGCGGTGCGGCTGCCGGCGGTGCGGGCGCTCGCCGAGCGCAACGCCCTGTTGATCGTCGGCGAAGGCGACAGCGCGCTGGAGCGCGGCGCGATGATCGCGTTCCTGCCGGTCGAGCGGCGGCTCGGGTTCGTCGTCGATCTGGCCGCGGTCCGCAGCAGCGGCGTAAGACTGCCGGCGCAACTGTTGGCGCTGGCCGTCGAGGTGCGCCGATGACGAAGCCCGCGCAGTCGCTCGCGCGCAAGATCGTCGCGGTCGCGCTGTTGACCGCCACCGTCGGCCTCGTGTTCAGCCTGTTGATCGGGGGCGCCATCGCCTATCTGCGCGAGCGCGGCGAGATCGAGGACGAAGTGCGCGGCGCGACGAAGATGCTCGCGTTCAACCTAGGTCCGGCCGTCGCGTTCGGCGATCACGCCGCAGTCCACGCGCTGCTGGCGTCGTTGCAGACGCGCGAGGGCATGATCGCAGCGCGCGTCGAGCCGCTGCGGGCGGATGGACCGGTGGTCGAGTGGCGCGCGCCTGGACGCGCGCAAGCGCGCGACCAGGCGGCCGAACCGGCGATCACGCACAGCGAACCGGTGCTGGCCGGCGGCGAGCGGATCGGCACCTTGACGGTGACGGCCGACACGCAGGCGTTACGCGAGGCGCTGCTGATGGAGGCAGCGCTGCTCGCCGGAGCCGCCGCGGTCGCCTTCGCGCTGATCCTGTGGATCACGCCGCGGCTGTCGCGCTCGGTGGTGCGGCCGCTCGTCGAGCTGTCGGAGGCCGCGCACCGCGTCGGCGCTACCGGCGAGTTCTCCGCGCGGGTGCGGCGCACGTCGAACGATGAAGTGGGGCGGCTGGTCGACGACTTCAACGCGATGCTGGCGCAGATCAAGGCGCGCGATGCGCGCCTGCAGCGGCACCGCGACGAACTGGAGGAGGCCGTCGCGCGCCGCACCGCCGAACTGCGCGCCGCCAAGGAACGGGCCGAGGAGGCGAGTGCTGCGAAGACGCGTTTTCTGGCGACGATGAGCCACGAAATCCGCACGCCGATGAACGGTGTGATTGGCATGACCGAGCTGCTGCTGCGCTCCGGCCTGAACGAGAGTCAGCGGCGCTTCGCCCTCACGCTGCACACCTCGGGGCAGGCGCTGCTGCGCATCGTCAACGACATCCTCGACTTCGCGCGCCTGGAAGCGGGCCGGCTGACGATTGAGACCGCGCCGTTCAGGCTGCTCGACGTCATCGAGGACACCGTCGCGATGTTCGCGCCCGACTGCCATGCGCGCGGCGTTCGGATCGATGGCCGGGTCGACGGCACCATCGACGTCGTCGCTCTCGGCGACGGCCACCGCCTGCGGCAGGTGCTCGCGAACCTGGTGAGCAACGCGGTCAAGTTCACCCACCAGGGGGCGGTCGAGGTGCACGCCGATTGGATCGAGCCGCCGGATGCGCAGCGGCGGGGCCGGCTGCGCCTGCGCGTCACCGACACCGGCATCGGCATCGAACCCGAGGCGCAGCGGCGGCTGTTCGGCGCTTTCGAGCAGGCCGACAGCTCGATGGCGCGCCGCTACGGCGGCACCGGCCTGGGCCTGGCGATCTCGCGCCGGCTGGTCGAACTGATGGGCGGCGCGCTGACGCTCGCGAGCCAGCCCGGACGTGGCACCACCGTGCAATGCGAGCTGCCGCTGGCGGTGCAGGCGGCGCCCGCCGCCGCACCGATCGCGCTGCGGCCTGCGGTCGTCTGGCCCGTCGGCGGAGCTCTCGACGCGGGTCTCGTGCCGGCGCTGCAGCGAGCGGGTGTGCGTACCGCGGTCGCGCGCGACATTGCCGCCGTACAGTCTGCGCTGACCGTTCAGGCCGACGCGGCGCTGCTGCTCGCGGTTGGCGACGGCGCGCCAGGTGAGGACGCCGTGGCGGCACAGCGGCTCGCCCGGGCCTGCCGCGGGCGCGGCACGCCGGTGCTGGTCGTGGTCGCACCGACGGTCGCGCCGGACACCGGTTGGCTCGACGACCTCGTCGCGGACGCGCGGCTGGTGCAGCCGGTGCGGCGGCGCGACTGGCTCGCCGCGCTCGCGGCGACTGGCTCCGGCGCTAGGCCGGTCGGCGATTCGGAACACGCGCCGAGCGGCCGGGCGGCGACGGAAACGGCGTCCGCCGCCGAGACCGCGCAGGCCGCCGACGAGCGCCCGACGCTGCGCGCGCTGTTGGTCGAGGACAACGTGGTCAATCAGGTGCTAGCGGCCGAGATGCTCAATCTCGCGGGCTGCGAGACGACCGTCATCGACAACGGACCCGACGCGATCGCCGCCGTGCGGCGCGAGCGATTCGACCTCGTGCTGATGGACTGGCAGATGCCCGGCATGGACGGCCTCGAAGCGATCCGTCGCATTCGCGCGTGGGAGCGCGAGAGCGGGGCGGCGCGCGTGCCGATCGCGGCGATCACCGCCAACGCGATGGCGGGCGACCGCGAGGCCTGTCTTGCCGCGGGCGCGGACGATTACCTGGCCAAACCCTTCAGGCTCGAAGAGATCCAGGCACTGGCCGCGCGACTGGCGCCGGTCGGCTGATCTCGCACAATCCCGTTGCCGCCAGGATTGGGCCGGCAGAATCGGGAGCACATATGCATTACGTGAACCTTGGCGCGTCGGGACTGAAGGTCTCGCGCATCGCGCTGGGCATGATGACCTTCGGCACGCCGCAGTGGCGGCCCTGGGTGATCGACGAAGATGCCGCGCGGCCGATCGTGCGGCGCGCGGTCGAGCTGGGCGTCAATCTGTTCGACACCGCCGACATGTATTCGGCCGGGTGCTCGGAGGAGACTACCGGGCGGCTGCTGCGCGAGTTCGCGCGGCGCGACGAGATCGTCATCGCGACCAAGGTGTACTTCCCGGTCGATCTCACGTTCAAGGGCGGCAACGCGCCGGGGCCGAAACCCGAACGGCGGCCGAACATGAGCGGGCTTTCGCGCAAGCGCATCTTCGCGGCGATCGACGCGAGCCTCACGCGGCTCGGCACCGACTACGTGGACCTGTACCAGATCCATCGCTTCGACCCCGACACGCCGGTCGAGGAGACGATGGAGGCGCTGCACGACGTCGTGCGCGCCGGCAAGGCGCGCTATCTGGGCGCCTCCAGCATGTGGGCGTGGCAGTTCGCCAAGATGCAGCACGTCGCCGAGCGGCACGGCTGGACCAAGTTCGTCTCGATGCAGAACCACTACAACCTCGTCTATCGCGAGGAGGAGCGCGAGATGGTTCCGCTCGCCCGTGACCAGGGCGTCGGCTTGCTGCCGTGGAGCCCGCTCGCGCGCGGCTTTCTGGCCGGCAACCGCGCCAAGGACGACGCGACCGCCGGTGCGACGCCGCGCGCGAAGACCGACGAGATCGCGCTGAAGTTCTACTACCAGGAAGGCGACTTCGCGATCGTCGAGGCGCTGTCGGCACTGGCCCGCGCACGCGGCACGAGCAACGCGCAGATCGCGTACGCCTGGCTCGCGAGCCGCCCCGGCGTGACCGCGCCGATCGTCGGCGCGAGCAAGGTCTGGCAGATCGAAGAGGCGGTGGCGGCGCTCGACGTGCAGCTCACGCCAGAGGAAGTCGCCCAGTTGGAAGCGCCGTACCGGCCGCATCCCGTGCTCGGGCACGTCTGACCGCCGCCTGCGCGCCGCACGGCCCGCCGGTGGCGCACGGGTCAGCGGATGTTGCTGATCGAATTCTTGACGGTGTCGTGCTTCGGTCGGCCGCCGGCGGCGGTCACGGCGCTGGCCGACTGCGACGATTTCTCGTCTTTGGCGGGCTTGCCCGTGCCGACGGCGCGCGCCGGTGTGTTCGCGCGCCGCTCGATCTTGAGGAAGTGATGGTGTTCGGATGCGTTCGACGCGGCAGAACGCCGTGCATCCGGCGGCGCCGCCGACCGACCCGCGCCCGCTGCGCCGGAATCCTCAGCCCACGCCGGCCATGCGCAGGCGATCAGCGCGAACCAAAACGCAATTCTCATGGATACGCTCCTTGGGTCAGAGGTGAAACCTTCGCGAGCGCGCGTCACGCGTGCCGGCAGGCGATGGACCGCGATCAGAACCCCAGCGAGGCGAGCAGCTCGTCGACCTGTGCCTGGTCGGTGACCACGTCGGTGCGTCCGGCCGGATTGACGACGGGGCCGCTCGGCGCGGGCGCGCCGTGCGCCGCCTCGAGCGTGGCGCGTTGCGCCGGCGGCGTGGTCTCGATCAGCAACTGCACGAGCTGCTCCTCCATCGTCTGCGCGAGCGCAACCACCTTGCGTATCACCTGGCCGGTGAGGTCGTGAAAGTCCTGCGCCAGCATGATGTCGGTCAGGATCGCGTTGGTGCGATCGGTCTGCGCCTCGACGCCTGCGAAGAACGCGCAGGTTTCGTCGACGAGCTGCTGGCCGGCCGGCGTGGCGCGCTCGCCGGCGCCAGCCGCGAACGCCGCCACCGCCTGCCAGCGGCGGTGCAGGTCGGCGGCCTGCCGGGTCAGCGCTTCCTGTACGGCGCGCGCGCGATCGACCGCGTTGAGGACTTTCTCGGCGGCCTCTCCGGTCACGCGCGCGATGTACGCGAGCCGGTCGCGCGCATCGGGCAACTGTTCACGCGTGCCGGCCAGCTCCTTGTCGTAGCCGAGCTCGCGCAGCGCGTCGTGCAGCGTGCGCGTGAGCCGGCCGATGCGCTGATGCACATCGTCGCCCGCACACCCGTCGTCGATCGCGAGGCGGGAGGCGTCGGTGTCGCCGTGCACCGTCACGCCGGCGGCGGGCACGCCCTTGCGCGCGCGCGGCTTGCGCCGGGGCTTGGGCCTCGCGCCGGCGTGTTCGACGCCCGCGGCGTCGCAGTGAAACGCCACACCACCCGTGGTGTCGCAGTACTCCATCGCGCGCTCCCTATTGTTGTTTTTGCAGGATCTTCTGCACTTTCTCTTCGAGCGTGGCCTTGGTGAACGGTTTGACGATGTAGCCGTTGGCCCCGCCCTGGGCAGCGGCGACGATGTCTTCCTTCTTCGCTTCGGCGGTGACCATGAGCACCGGGATCGACTTCAGCGCATCGTCGTCACGAATGTTCTTCAGCAGCTCGAAGCCGTTCATGTTCGGCATGTTGATGTCCGAGACCACGAAGTCGAACTTGCTCGCGCGCAGCATGTTCAGCGCGGCTGCACCGTCCTCGGCCTCTTCGGCGTTGGAATAGCCGATCTCCTTCAACAGATTGCGCACGATGCGCCGCATCGTCGAAAAGTCGTCGACGATCAGAAAGCGCGGTTGGGCTCCCATGTCTGCTCCTGCATGCCGCGCGCCGCGGACGACCGCGGCAGCGCTTGGCGACAGTCTGCCGACGCTGTGCATCCGCCGATCGGATGAAAAGACGCGCGCTTCACTGCGGTACTTCGATCGTCAGCGCGCCGCTGCGGGTGCGGTGACTGCACCGGCCCCGAGCGGCGGGGTCGGTGTCTCGGCCGCAGGGGGCGCGCCGTTTTCCGGTTCGGGCGGCAGCGCATCCTTGACTTCCTCCGCCGTGCCCGCTTCGAGCTCGCCGCCGGCGCGGTTTAAGCGATCCTCGGCGAGCTTGTTCAGCACGATGATCGAGATGCGGCGGTTCAGCGGACTGCGCGGCTCGTCCTTGACCAGCAGGTTCGAGTCCGCGAGCCCGACGACGCGCACGATCTTCGACGGCAGCATGCCGCCGGCGATCAGTTCGCGGCGCGATGCGTTGGCGCGGTCGCTCGACAGCTCCCAGTTCGAGTAGAAGCGCTCGCCGCCGGCGTACGGCGCCGCGTCGGTGTGGCCCGACAGCGCGACCTTGTTGTCGACCTCGTTCAGGACCTTGCCGATCTCGTGCAGGATCTCGCGCATGTACGGCTGCACGCGCGAAGAGCCGAGTTCGAACATCGGGCGGTTGAAGTCGTCGACGATCTGGATGCGCAGCCCGTCGGGGGTGATCTCGACGCGGATCTGGTGGCGGAATTCCGAGAGCTTGGCGTTGGCGAGGATGGCGGCGTCGAGCCGCTGCTTCAGTCGGACCATGCGTTCTCTTTCCATCTTCTCGAGTTCCTGGCGCAACTGGTTCGGCGAGCGCTTCTTCGCGTCGTTGTCGCCGTTCTTTACCTGGCCGACCGAGGCGGTGAGGTTGGGACCGCCGCCCTGGATCACCGTGGTGGCGTCGCCCGCGCCCGAGCCGCCCATCAGCGCGACCTTCAGCGGCGACTGGAAGTACTCGGCGATGCCCTTCAGGTCGCCCTGCGTGGTCGAGCCGAGCAGCCACATCAGCAGGAAGAACGCCATCATCGCCGTCACGAAGTCGGCGTAAGCGATCTTCCACGCCGCGCTGTGGCTGCCGTGACCGCCTTTCTTGATGCGTTTGATGACGATCGTCGATTTGGTCTTTTCGCCGGCGGCGGCCATGGGCAGCTCTCTGGGTTCAGCGAAGCGGGCGGCGTGCGATCACCGAGTCGAGTGGCGCGCTCTTCAGCGCTTCTGCTTGACGTGTTTTTCCAGCTCCGCGAAGCTGGGGCGCTCGGTCGAGTACAGCACCTTGCGCCCGAATTCGACCGCCACCGCCGGCGCGTAGCCCTGCAAACTGGCAAGCAGCGTCGCCTTCACGCACTGCAATTCCTTGGTGGCTTCGTCGGCCTTCTGCTCGAGCAGCGCGGCCAAGGGGCTGACGAAGCCGTACGACAGCAGGATGCCGAGGAAGGTGCCGACCAGCGCGGCGGCGATCATCGCGCCGAGTTCGGCCGGCGGCTTGCCGACCGACGCCATCGTCTTCACGACGCCCAGCACCGCCGCGACGATGCCGAACGCGGGCAGTGCGTCGCCGACCTTCTGGATCGCGTGCGCCGGGACCATCGCCTCGTGGTGGTGCGTGTCGATCTCCTGATCCATCAGGTTCTCGATCTCCAGCGGGTTCATGTTGCCGCTGACCATCATGCGCAGGTAGTCGCAGATGAATTCGACCAGATGGTGATCGTTGCCGACGACCGGGTGCTTCTGGAACAGCGGGCTTTTGTGCGGGTCCTCGACGTCGGACTCGATGGCCATCATCCCTTCCTTGCGCACCTTGGAAAGGATGTCGTACAGCAGCGCCATCAGCGCCATGTAGCGCGCCTTGGTGTACTTCGAACCCTGCAACAGCTTGGGCAGGGTCTTCAGCGTCGCGGCGACCGTCTTGTTGGAATTGCCGACGAAGAACGCGCCGAGCGCCGCGCCGGCGATGATCAGCATCTCGATCGGCGCCGCGGTCGCGAGGATGGCGAACTTCCCGCCCGCGAGCGCGTAGCCGCCGAAGACGGCCGCGATCACGACGACGTAACCGATGATGACGAACATTCCCCGACAGCCCTTCGTGTGCGCGTGATTGGCGCAGGGCGACCGGTCGTTGTTTGCGTACGGTCGGCCTGCCCAGGTCTATACCGCTCGCCCCTGTTTCGGCAGCGGCGCGGCAAGACTTGAAATGGATCGTGAAACGGGGGCTTTTCGCCGACGGCGTCGGCGGCGCAACGCGCCCGGTCGGTGGCACGACGGCACCCTTGGCGCCGGACTGACCTTGGGGCGCGCGACGAGCACGTCATCGTCGCGTGACGCACGGTGGGTCCGATGCGCGCCGGACCCGAGTCCGGCGTGGCGAATCCTCCGCGCAGCCGATGCTGCATCGTCCATGCGGCAGCGGCGTAGGGCACACGTAGTCTGAGAAGGTGTGAAGATTTCGTCGCGAGCGGGCCGCTGGCTAGGCGCACGCAGCCGCAGGGCCGAGACATATCAAGTAGATAGGCGAGGCCCGAGCAGCGCGCAACGACGCCAGCGGGCCGCGCAG
>JBBIJJ010000052.1:0-19680 GCA_037446035.1 Burkholderiales bacterium | reverse complement strand
GCTAGAAAACCATCACCCGCGTGCCGGCCTCGGCCACCGCGTCGACGACCGTCGCCGCGCCGGCGATGCCGTCGACTTCGTCGACCAGCTTCGCCGCGCACGCGTGTTCGTGCCGGGCCATCGCACAGGCGTACAGCTTGACCCCGGCCGCGTGCGCTTCGCGGATGAAATCGAGCACCGTCCTGCTGCGGCCGTGGTCGGTATGAGCGGCATCGGCCACGCCGGCGACCAGCCAGCGCACCGCGCTCGACGTGAAATGCATCTCGACCTCCTGGTCGAGCGCGCGCGCCGCCAGCGCGTAGACGAAAGGCGCGGCGGCGAGCACGGCGCCGCCCGGACGATCCGGCCCGCACGACCAGACGACGATCACGAGCCGTCGCGCGTCGCTCATGACCAGCGCGTCGGGTCGTGCGCGTCGCCGGGTGGACTCACCGGCGGCTCGAAGCGGTCCATGCGCGTGGCCAGCCACGCGCGGTAGGCGGCTGCGTCCAGCAACCGGCCGCGCTCCGCATCGAGCTGCGTGGGCCGCACGCGGAACAGCCAGCCCTGCCCGTACGGATCGCGCGTGATCAGCGTGACGTCGCGCTCGACAGCGGAATTGGCGACGACGATGCGGCATGTCAACGGGGCGTGGATCGCGACCGCGCTCTTGGCCGTCTCCATCACGCCGAGCGAGCGGTCGAACGCCACCAAGGTTTCCGCCGGCCGCGGCGTAAACAACATGAACTGCCCGTGCATCGCCATCAGATGCGTCGTCCCGATCACGGCTGTGCCGTCGTCTTCCAGTCGCACCCACATGTCCTGCTCGGCCGCGTACAGACGGTCGGCGGGAAGCCGGTCGAGTTCGGCAGTCAGATTCGAGTCAGTCATGCCGGCACGTCAATAAAACCCATCTCGGAATCCCCGACGGTCGCGGCGGGGTCTCGCGCAACATCGCTTCGCGCCGTCGCATTCGGCTGCGCCTGTACCCACGGCCGTGCAACCCGCCGAGCCTCGTCGTTGCCGGCCTTGGGGCCGGCGCGCCGCGCCGGCACTGCCGTGAGCATTGGCTGCGGCGGTGTTGGTGGCGGAAGAGTATGGGAGTCGAACCCACCAGGGATTGCTGGCAACCCCTACCAGATTTGAAGTCTGGCCGGCCCACCGGGACGCGACACTCTTCCTGCAAACGTTCGGAACCGAAGCCGCTCGCATACATCACGGCCGCGCATCGAAGGCGCGCCACGGATTATCGCGGCGCACGAGATGATCGTCGCGCACGCGCCGTGTATAGCCGACGCGGTCGAAGAACTCGAGGATCTGGATCGCGAGCTTGCGGCCGGTGCCGATGCGGTCGCGGAACTCCGCGGCGCGCGCCGCCCCGTGCGCCGCCGACAGCTCGCCGACGATCTCGGCCATCGCGGCCACCGCGTCGCTGAGGAAGAAGTGATCGTGCGCGACCAGCGTCACCTCGCCGACGCGCGCCACGCGCTTGAGCAGCGTGCGCACTTCGTTTTCGGCGATGCCGGTGTCG
This sequence comes from Burkholderiales bacterium, assembly GCA_037446035.1. Classification (GTDB taxonomy): domain Bacteria; phylum Pseudomonadota; class Gammaproteobacteria; order Burkholderiales; family Burkholderiaceae_F; genus DSNY01. Next base: position 18,170 of record JBBIJJ010000052.1, on the reverse strand, counting down.
CGCGCGATGTCGCGCACGCGCGGCGGGTGGAAGCGGCGTTCCATCAGCAGCGGCTTGATTCGCTCCCAGCGGATGCGTTCGTCGCGCGCCAGCTCGGCCTTGTGTGCGGGGTCGCCGAGGAAGGCGCCGCGCCGCACGAGTCGCCCTGCGCGCAGCGATTCTTCGACGAGTTCGGCGAAGGCGTCGGCCGCCAGCGCGGGCGCGACCATCCGCCGCAGCCGGTTCTGCTCCACACCCGGCATCTCGGGCTCGCGTTCGTGCGTGGCGGCCACGGCAGACGCAAGCTTGGCGTGCAACGCGTCCCAGGTCTGTGGTGCGAACGCGACGCCTGCGGCCACGCGCGCGCCGACGTGCGCGAGCAGCGGTCGCAACTCGTCTTCGCGCAGGTTCCACGCCGATGCGAGCCGGGCGACGGGCGGGGCTTCGTGCGCCAGCGTGGCGGCGAGCGCTTCGTGCGGCGGTCCTTCGGCCAGCGCGCGTAGCACCGCCAGTCGCGCCGGCGTCCGCTTGCCGCGCTTCGGCGGCGCGATATCGAGCACGATGCCGCCGCCCAGCGTGTGCGCCGCATGCGCGTCGCGCAGCACGAAACGGTCGCCGCGGCACGCGGCGAGCGGACGTTCGCTCGCGATCGACACGAGCGCGGTCGACCCCGGCTCGATGCGCTCGGCGTCGAGCACGGCCACACGCGCCATCACGTCGTCGGTGCCGTGATGCAGATGAACGTTGCTCCAGTTGGCGAGCGCTTTGCTCTGGCGGGGCGACAAGGTGAAGACGGCGTCGATGCGTTCGGTGACGTTGGCGAGCGCGGGCGCCTGGACCCAGGCGCCGCGCTCGACGTCGGCCTTGTCGACGCCGACGAGCGCGAGCGCGCAGCGTTCGCCGGCGCGCCCAGACTGCGCGGGACGGTCCTGCGCATGGATCGAGCGCACACGCGCGGCGAGCGCGCGCGGCTGCACGAGCACGGCGTCGCCGACGGCGATCGCGCCGGCGTGCGCGGTGCCGGTAACGATCGTGCCGGCGCCAGCCAGCGTGAATGCGCGATCGATCGCCATGCGGAACTGCCCGCTGGCGGCGCGCTGCGTCCAGGCCGCGGCGGTCGCGTAAAGATGCGCTCGCAGCGCCTCGACGCCGCTGCCGGTAAGCGAGGACACTTCGAAGACGGGCCAGCCGGCGGCCGCACTGCCCGCGGTGCGCTCGGCAAGCTGAGCGCGCACCTGCTCGACTCGCGTCGCGCCGACCGCGTCGACCTTGTTCAGCACTATCGCACCGCTGCCGATGCCGAGCAGTTCGAGGATGTCGAGGTGTTCGTCGGTCTGCGGCATCACGCCGTCGTCGGCGGCAACGACCAGCAGCGCGTAGTCGATGCCGGTCGCGCCAGCAAGCATGGTGTGCACGAACCGCTCGTGGCCGGGCACGTCGACGAAGCCGAGCACGCCGCCGCCGGGTAGATCGACGTACGCGTAGCCCAGCTCGATCGAGATGCCGCGCTTGATCTCTTCGGGCAGCCGATCCGTGTTGCGCCCGGTCAGCCGCTTGATCAGCGAGGTCTTGCCATGATCGATGTGGCCGGCGGTGCCGACGATCATCGCGCCCTCACTCTCGACGTTCCGCCTGCAGACGGTCGTCACCCGAACCGCCCAGGTCCCCCTGCGGGACAGAGCCCGCCCTGCGCCCGTCTGCAGAGGTGGAGGAAAACGGTCGCAGCCCCCGCAGGTTGTCGACGAAGCGCGGCTCATCGTCCGGCAGCACGCAGCGGCAGTCGAGCCACAGCGCGCCATCGTGCACGCGGCCCAGCACCGGCACCGGCAACGCGCGTAGCCGTTTCTCGAGCGAGTCGAGCGCCCGACCCTTCGCTTTCGCCGGCGCACGCAGCACGAGGGCAGCCGAGGGCAGGCGCTCGACGGGCTGCGCGCCGGAGCCGATCTGGCTGGCGCAGTCCTCGACCGTCACCGCGAACGCCTCGCCGACCGCGGCCTGCAACGCGGGTGCGACCCGCTCGGCGGTCGCGCGGATGTCCGCGCGTTCGCGCGCGAGCAGACCGAGCGTGGGCAGTCGCTCAAGCAGCCGGTGACCGCTCGCGTACACGCGCAGCGTGGCCTCCAACGCGGCGAGCGTGAGCTTGGACACGCGCAGCGCGCGCTTGAGCGGGTGTTTCTTGACCTTCGCGACGGCATCCCTGCGGCCGACGATGATGCCGGCCTGCGGTCCGCCGAGCAGCTTGTCGCCGGAGAACGTCACCAGATCGGCGCCGGCGGCGAGCGCCTCCTGCGGCAGCGGCTCTTTCGGCAGCCCATACGCGGAAAGATCGATCAGCGCACCCGAGCCCAGATCGACGAGGAAGGGTACGCCGTGCGCGTGCGCGATGCGGGCGAGTTCGGCTTCGGGCACGCTCGCGGTGAAGCCGGTCACCGCGTAGTTCGACGTGTGCGCCTTGACCACCAGCCCGGCCTTCGGACCGAAGGCCGATTCGAAATCGCGCGCATGCGTGCGGTTCGTCGTGCCGACCTCCACCAGTCTGCAGCCGGCCGCCTTCATGATGTCGGGCATGCGGAACGCGCCGCCGATTTCGATCAGCTCGCCGCGCGAGATCAGCACCTCTTTTTTCGCCGCGAGCGCGTGCAGCGCGAGCAGCACGGCGGCCGCGCAGTTGTTGACCACCGTGGCGGCTTCGGCGCCGGTCAGCTCGCGCAGCAGGCCCTCGACGATGCTGTCGCGGTCGCCGCGGCCGCCGCCGGCGACGTCGTACTCGAGCGCGGCGTAGCCGCGCATCCCCGCGGCCACCGCGTCGATCGCCTCGTCGGCGAGCAGCGCGCGGCCCAGATTGGTGTGGATCACCGTGCCGGTCAGATTGAACACCGGCGTCATGCGCGGCGCGGCGAGCGCGCGCGCGCGCGCGGCGGCGTCGTCGACGAGCGCAGTGATCGCGGGCAGCTCGGCGCCGGCGCGGATGCGTTCGCGTGCGGCGTCGAGTGCGGCCTGGATCGCGCGCTTGACGAACGCGTGTCCGAGCGCAGCGACGAGCGCGGCGAGTGCCGGCTGCGCGAGCAGCCGGTCGACGGAAGGCAGCCGGGCGAGAGTCTCCGCCGTCGCCCTTGCCTCACCCGCACGGGGCAGAGTCAAGTCGGACATGGCGGCTTATCCGCTGCCGGGGTGGAACAGCAGGTTGGGGCCGGAGCGCGCGAAGCCCTGCTCGTCGACCAGCACGTCGAGCGCGAGCGTGGCCAGATCGTCGGCCACCGGATCGACGAAGGCGTTCTTGTCCTGGTTGAAGATCTTCAGGTACGAGTTGCACTCGCTGCAGGTCTCGGCCTTCGCCAGCGCGTCCGCGGCGCTGCGGCCCTCCTGCTCGATGCTCAGATAGGCGAGCCCGCGGTCCGACTCGCACGACGAGCACTTCACTCGCGGCAGGTTCCACTCGGTCTCGCACAGCGCGCAGTGCAGGTAGCGCAGGCTGTTTTGCGGGCCGATGCGCAGCACGCTCGCGACCGGCCGCATCGCGCACACGGGGCAGACGGTGGCGACGTCGCACTTTTCGACGTCGCCCGGGTCGAGGGTGGCGGCGAGCCGCGAGAAGTACACCTGCAGCGCGGCACCGACGAAGGGCACGAAGGCCGCGTCGGCATCCAGCGTCGTACCGGCAAGCAGCCGTTCGGCGAGCCCCTCGAGCGCGACGTCGTCGAATGCCGCGATCCGCCGAACGGTGTCCAGCATGCCGTCGCCTGCGGTACGGCGCACGGCAGCGACGATGTCGCGCAGATCGGCGCGCCACTCGGCGCCGCGCTCGTGCGACTGCGCCGACAGCGGCGGCATGCCGTACTGACGGCTGGATTCGAGCAGCGCCGCAGCCACCGGCGCGGCGGCGCGCGCCGCAAGCGCCGCGTCCTGTGCGCGCGCGATCTGCGCCATCGCGCGCAGGTAATCGGCCATCGGGTGCCCGTTGGCCAGCGCCTCGAAGCGGTTTGCGCGTTCGGCATAGCGCTGCACGTTGGTCGGCAGCACGACGCGCGGCGACTGCGGCACGCGGCCGATCGAGCCATCGGTAATGATCGGAGTGGGCAAGTGGTTTCCGCTCTTGACAAACGAGAGAAAAAGACGGCGGCCGCAGCCGCCGTCTTCACAGCGCAGATGCAGCTACTTGGCGCCGGTCACCCGACGGTACCACAGCGGGTGGTGGTGCCTGGCCCAGGCGTGGCTCACCGTGCCGCGGGTCATCGCGCGCAGGCTGCCCCGCACCCAGAACAGGCCCGAGTAGATGTGCACGACGATGCCGAGCATCAGCACGAAGGCGGCGAGCATGTGCACGACCGCTGCGGCGCGGATCACCGGGATCGGGAAGAAGCCGGCGAAGTACGGCCGCCACAGGATGATGCCCGAGACGAGCAGCAGCACCATCGTGACGACCATCGTCCAGAACAGTTGCTTCTGTCCGATGTTGTACTTGTCGATCTCCGGCAGGTTCTCGTCGCGGTTGTTGATCACGTCGCGCAGGCGCTTGCGCCACTCCCGGTCGTACGGCTGGATGATGTTGTCCTGCCAATAGCGCATGACCATGAACAGGAAGAACACGAACATCAGCACGCCGAGGAACGGATGCAGGATGCGCGCCCACACGCCGCCGCCGAGCAGCCACGTCAGGAAGTAGAACGACGGGTGGAAAAAGGCGAGCCCCGAAGCCGCGAGCAGGATGAACAGGATCGCGACGATCCAGTGGTTGGTCCGCTCGCCCGCGCTGTAGCGCGGCACTTCGCCGCTTTTCATCACGACTTGGCTCATGCCTTATCTCCCGGTTCGACTTCCTTCGGACCGCGCGTCACGTAGTGGAAGAACGCGCCCAGCACCGCCAGCCCGAGCCCGATCGAAAGCAGCGGCTTCGCCACCCCTTTCCACAGGCTGACCCACGGACTGATCTTCGGATCGCTCGGCAACCCGCTGTACAGCTCGGGGGTGTCGCCGTGCTGCAGCACGTACATCACATGCGTGCCTTTGACGCCCTGCGGGTCGTACAGCGCCGCCTTCTGCAGCCCGCGCTCCTTCAGATCGTTCACCCGCTTCTGCCCGCGCGCGATCATGTCCTCCTTGGCGCCGAACATGATGGCGCCGGTCGGACACGTCTTCACGCAAGCCGGCTCCAGACCCACCGCGACGCGATCCGAGCACAGCGTGCACTTGTAGGCCTTGTTGTCCTTCTTGCTGAGGCGCGGGATGTTGAACGGGCAGCCGGCGATGCAGTAGCCGCAGCCGATGCAGTTCTCCGAGATGAAGTCGACGATGCCGTTGGCGTACTTGACGATCGCCCCCGGCGCCGGACACGCCTTCAGGCACCCCGGATCCTCGCAATGCATGCAGCCGTCTTTGCGGATCAGCCAGTCGAGGTTGCCGTCGGCGCGCTGGACTTCGGCGAAACGCATCACCGTCCACGACCGATCGGTCAGGTCGACCGGGTTGTCGTAGACGCCGACGGTCGTGCCGATGTCGTCGCGCAGATCGTTCCACTGCATGCACGCGACCTGGCAGGCCTTGCAGCCGATGCATTTGGAGATGTCGATCAGCTTGGCGACCGGTGTGACCGGCCCGTGCAAGCCGCCGTAGCGCACCGACGGCGGGGTGGTCGTCGTGGCCGAGCGTTTCTGAACATCGAGTGATTGCATGTCGTCCTCCTTATGCCTTCTCGATGTTGACCAGGAACGCCTTGTACTCCGGCGTCTGCGAGTTCGCATCGGCCACGTACGGCGTCAGGCTGTTGGCGAGGAAGCCGCTCTTGGCGACGCCGACGAAGCCCCAGTGGATCGGGATGCCGACCGTATGCACCCTCTTGCCTGCGACATCCAGCGTCTTGATGCGCTTGGTCACCACCGCCGCGGCCTTGATCTCGCCGCGGTTGCTGCGCACCTTGACCATGTCGCCGTTACGGATGCCCTTCTCCTTGGCCAGCTCTTCGCCGATCTCGACGAACGGCGACGGCTGCACGATCGAGGTCGACTCGACGTTCTTGGTCCAGTAGTGATGGTGCTCGGTCAGCCGGTAGGTCGTCGCCGCATACGGGAACTGGTCGGCCTTGCCGAACGCCTCCAGATCGCCCTTGTACACGCGCGCGACCGGATTGCTGATCGCCTTCTTGTTGCCGGGATGCAGCGGGTTTTCGGCCAGCGGCGTTTCGAACGGCTCGTAGTGCTCGGGGAACGGACCCTCGGCCATCAGCGGCGCGAACAGCCGCGCCACCCCCTCCGGCGTCATGATGAACGGGCCCGCGCCGCTATCCGGCCCGAGACCGGGGGCAATGTCGGGCACGTCGTTGCCGGCCCAGGCCGCACCGGTCCAGCGGACGCCCGCGCGCTTCGGATCCCACGGCTTGCCGGTCGCGGGGTCTGCGCCAGCGCGGTTGTACAGCACGCGCCGGTTCGCCGGCCAGGCGAAGCCCCAGTTCAGGTAGTTGCCCAGACCGGCCGGATCCGAGGTGTCGCGTCGGGCCGAGTTGTTGCCCGCCTGCGTCCACACGCCGCTGTAGATCCAGTTGCCGCACGCGGTCGAGCCGTCGTCCTGCAACAGGCCGAAGCCCGGCATCTGCTCGCCCGCTTTCACCAGCACCTTGGTCTTGTCCTTGGGATCGACCACGTCCGCGAGCGCCCGCCCGTTGATCTCTCGCAGCACTTCCTCCGGCGACGGTTTGGCCGGGTTCATGTAGCTCCACGTGAGATTGAGCACCGGCTCGGGCGCCTTGCCGCCGTCTTTCGCGTACATGTCACGCAGGCGCGTGAACAGCGAACCGACGATCTCCAGGTCGGTCTTGCCTTCGCCGGGCGGCTCGGCCGCAGCCCACTTCCACTGCACGACACGCCCCGAGTTGGTGAAGGTGCCGGCCTCCTCCGCGAAGCACGACGACGGCAGCCGGATGACGTCGGTTTTGATTTCCTCGGACTTGACGGCGTTGAACTCGCCGAAGTCGCGCCAGAACTCCGCGGTCTCGGTGCGCAGCGGATCGATCACGACCAGGTACTTGAGCTTGGACAGCGCCATGCCGAGCTTCTTCTTGTTCGGCAGCGCCGCCAGCGGGTTGAAGCCGTTCACGATCAGCCCGTTCATCTGGCCCTGGAACATGTACTCGAAGGTCGCCAGTACGTCGTAGGCGCGGTTGGTCTTCGGCAGCCAGTCGTACGCGAAGTCGTTGTCCTTCGTCGCCGCGTTGCCGTACCACGCCTTCAGCAGGCTGGTGTGCCACTTCGGGAAGTTCTGCGGGAAGTTCATCTGGTTCGGCCGCAGAGGTTTCGGCGTGCGCTTGGCCAGATACTCCTCGCGCGTCGGATCGGCATCGGTCGGTGCGGACAGATAGCCCGGCAGCACGCCCGCGACGGCGTTCATGTCGGTGATGCCCTGCACGTTGGCGTGCCCGCGCAGCGCGTTGACGCCGCCGCCCTGCCGGCCCATGTTGCCGAGCAGGAGCTGGATCATCGCCATCGTGCGGATGTTCTGCGATCCGACCGTGTGCTGCGTCCAGCCGAGCGCGTACAGAATCGTCATGACGCGATCGGGCGTGGAGGTCGAGCCGATCATCTCGGCCACCTTCAGGAACTGTTCCTTCGGCGTGCCGCAGATCCTGCTGACCATCTCGGGCGTGTACCGGCTGTAGTGCTTCTTCATCAACTGGAACACGCAGCGCGGATGCTCGAGCGTGTCGTCGACCACCGCGTAGCCGTCCTTGCCGATCTCATAGCCCCAGGTGGCCTTGTCGTAGCTTCGCTTGGCATCGTCGTAGCCGGAGAACAGCCCGTCCTTGAAGTCGAACCCCTCTTTGATCACGAATGGCGCGTTCGTGTACGCCTTCACGTAATCGAGGTGGATCTTGTTGTTCGACAGCAGATAATTGATCACGCCACCCAGGAAGGCGATGTCGGTGCCGACGCGCAGCGGCGCGTAGTAGTCGGCCACCGCGGCCGAGCGCGTGAAGCGCGGGTCGACGACGACGAGCTTGGCCTTGCGGTGCTCCATCGCCTCGGTCACCCACTTGAAACCGCACGGGTGGGCTTCGGCGGCGTTGCCGCCCATGATCAGGATCAGGTCGGCATTCTTGATGTCGACCCAGTGGTTGGTCATCGCTCCGCGACCGAATGTCGGGCCCAGACTGGACACCGTCGGCGCGTGTCAAATGCGTGCTTGGGTATCGAGCGAAACCACCCCCAGGCCGCGCGCGGCCTTGACCCACAGATAACCGGCTTCGTTCGTGATCGCGCTGGACACCAGCACGCCGGTGGTCGGCCAGCGGTTGACCGTGACGCCCTTGTCGTTCTTCTCCACGAAATTGGCGTCCCGATCCGCCTTCATGTGTTTGGCGATGCGCGTCAACGCTTCATCCCAGGAAATCCGCTTCCACTCCTTGGCGCCGGGCTCGCGGACCTCGGGATGCAGCAGCCGGTTCGGCGAATGCACGAAGTCGAGCAGCCCCGCGCCCTTCGGGCACAGGGTGCCGCGGCTGACCGGATGATCCGGATCGCCTTCGATGTGGATGATGCGGCTCTTGACGTTCTTCGCCTTGTCGCCGAGCGTGTACATGATCACGCCGCAACTGACCGAGCAGTACGGGCAGGTACCGCGCGTCTCGGTCGTGCGCGCCAGCTTGAAAGCTCGCACCTCGGCCAGCGCCGCCCCGGGCGACATGCCCAGACCGACGATGGAGGACGAGCCCATCCCCGCAGCGCAGATCCTGAAGAACTGCCTGCGGCTCATGGGTGCATTCATGAAGCCTCCTTCCTGTGGACCAACCTCGCCGATCACTCGGCGCCCCCGATCAAGCACTGCGCGTTGGCGCTCGCAGCACTGCACGCATGCTAGGCGGCGAAACGCATCCTCACAACCCGCAGTGCAGCAAATTGGCCTGACCACTTGCGTCGCGCCGACGGAAATATTCCCCATGAGCCTACGTGCAGACGCAATAAACCGCGGGCCGCCCACGCGCGCTCGCAGCGCGCACCGCAGCGGTTGTGGAGACTTGGTGTTTTCCCGAACCCGTACCGCCAGAGAGGAAAATGTGCGGCGTGAGACTTACGACGACCGGCGCCGAGGCACGCACCCATGGACGACAAACTCAAGCCCTACCGCATCGATCGCCCGCGCAAGCTGCGCCTGCGCGACTTCGACCCCGCGGCCAAGCCGCTGTCGCTCGGCGACAAGGCCCGCGACCAGCAGCGGATCACGGAGATCGCGTCGGCGCTGGGACGGTTGCAGGACAATTTCTATGCACTGCGCAGGGACAAGCTGCTGCTCGTGCTGCAGGGGATCGACACGAGCGGCAAGGACGGCACGATCCGCGCGGTCTTCCAGGCGATCGATCCGCTCGGCGTACGCGCGGTGAGCTACCGGGCGCCGACCGCCTTCGAGGCGGACCGCGACTTTCTTTGGCGGCACCACCGCGACGTGCCGGGCAGGGGCGAGATCGTGATCTTCAACCGCTCGCACTACGAGGCGGTGTTGATCGAATACGTGCGCGGCTGGATCGACGCCGCCGAACGCGAGCGACGCTTCGCGCACATCGTGCAGTTCGAGCGCATGCTGGCCGAAACGGGCACGACGATCGTCAAATGCTTCCTGCACATCAGCAGCGAGGAGCAGCGCGCGCGGCTGCAACAGCGCATCGACGATCCGACCAAGCACTGGAAGTTCAATCCGCAGGACCTCGAGGAACGCAAGCTTTGGCGTAAGTACCAGGAAGCCTACGAGGCCGTGCTGCGAACGACCGCGACGCCGTACGCGCCGTGGTACGTCGTGCCGGCCGACAGCAAGACGCAGCGCAACCTGATGGTCGGAACGATCCTGCTCGAGGCGCTGCAGCGGCTCGCTGCTGCGGGCCCGCCGCCCAATCCGGCCTACAAAGGACTGCGCGTGACCTGACCGCGCGCCCCGCTTGAGGCCGCCGAAGGGCCGAAGTCGCTCGGGCCCACCCACCTTTTTCGGGGTTCCGGCGGGCGGCGCCCGCCTAGCCTTCGACTGCAAAGGACCGCTGCAGTCGGCGCCGCTGGCGTCTGCGCGACCATGGACACCTTCACGATCACGATCTCGGCGATGCCGGCACACACGACGGCCGCGCTGCGGTCGATGTTGCTGCTGCTCGAGCCCGCGCTTGGCGCCCGCTGGCAGGTGGTGGACAAGCCGCCCGCCGACGTCGTGCTCCTGCCCGCCGAGACGCTTGCGCGGCTCAAGGGTGTGGCCGGTGGCCCCGAGGAGCTGCCGCTGTATCTGGCGCTCGGCAACGACGGCGAACGGCCGCCCAACGCCTACGCGATGCTCAAGCGGCCGATCACGCCGCCGCGACTGGTCGAAGTGCTGCATCTCGCCGAGGGCCTGATCGAAAAGCTACGCGCGCCGAAGGACGATCTGCTGACGGTGCCGCTGATCGAAAGCGTGGAAGCCGAAGGCAAGGCCCAGCTTGCGCCGGCGACCTTCGACGCGCGCGTGCGCACGACCCTGCGCGCGGCCACCTGGCGCCTGTTGCAGGATCCGATCGCCGCCACGCTGATCGACAACGAACGGCGCTCGATCTTCAGCCACCTGCCGGGGGCCGGTTATCACACGCGGCTGACGCTGGCCGAGTTCGCCAACCTGTTTCGCGAGAACCCGCCGGCGGTGCTGGTGGAGCTGTCCGGTCCGGAGCGCGACAAGCTGCGGCAGGCGCGCGATTTCAAGCCGCTGCGCGAGCTGGAGTGGACCTTCTGGATCTGCAGCCGCTCGCCGTGGCTGCGGCCCGAGCTGTCGGCCGACAAGCGCTACCGGCTGCGCCGCTGGCCCGACTTTGGGCGGCTGCCGCACTACCAGTCGGACATTCGCATGGCCTCGGCGCTGATGGCGCAACCGCTGACGCTGCATCAGCTGCGCGAGCGCGTCGGCGTGTTGCCGGAGACGGTGATGAATTTCCTCAACGCAAGCTACGCGGTCGGCGCGTTGGTCGAGGCCGACGCCGCGGCCGTCGTCGCGCGGGACGCGCCGAAGGCGCCGCCGGCCGCGCCGACCGGATTGCGCGGCCTGATCGCCAGCCTGCGCCGCAAGTTCGGTCTGGCCGCTGCGAAGCCGGTGTCCAAGCCGGCTTGACTCCGGCGGCCGGCGCGTCGCGATGAACACATACCGCATCGTGTTCGCCGGGCCGATCGGTGCCGGCAAGACCACAGCGATCAGCGCGCTGTCGGACGTGCCGCCGGTGACGACCGAGGTCGCGAGCGACGAAGCCGTCGCCGCCGGCAAGGAGACGACGACGGTCGCGTTCGACTACGGCCAGGTGCTGCTCGAAAGCGGCGACATCGTGCAGCTGTACGGCACGCCGGGGCAGGCGCGCTTCGACTTCATGTGGCCGATCATCGCGGACAACGCGCTCGGCGCGATCATCCTGGCGGACAACTCGCGCGCCGACAGCCTCGCGTGCACGCTCGAGTACGTGCGCGCGTTCGCGCCGCGCATCGTCGCCGGCAATTGCATCGTCGCCGTGGGGCGCACCGAAACGCACCCGCGGCCGACCGTCGACGACTACGCCGACGCGCTGGCGGCCGAAGGCTTCGACCTGCCGGTGATGGCGATCGATGCGCGCTCGCGCGAACACGCGCTGCTGTTGCTCGAGGTGCTGCTCGCGCGCCTGGAGGCGGTGCGCCATGTCGCTTGACGCACGCGTCGTGCAGCGCCGATCGACGCTGCGCTCGCCTGCGCGCGGCCCCCTTCTGCAGGACGCAGGACGGCGCCGCGCAGCGGTTCCGCGCGCAGCGCGCGACGGGCCGCACGCCCACGCCAAGGCGGGGGAGCGGGAAACCAGCATCGTGCCCTTTGCGCCGCGGGGGGAGCGACGCCATGTCCGTTAGACCCAAGTCGCCCGAACCGCGCACGATTCGCAGTTTCTTCGCCGCGCGGCTGGCCGCACTGCGCGCTGCGGTGCCTTCGGCGAAGCTGGCGGCGATCGCCTCCGAGGACGGCTTGCTGTCGGCCACCGACGGCGACGCCGACCCCAGCCCGCTCGACCGCCGCGGCGCCGTGCTTGCGTCGCTGGTGGCGGTGGCGCGCACCGGCGCGCGCGAACTGCAGCTCGCGGACGCGGTCTGCCTGCTGGTGCAGTGCCTCGACGGCGTGCTGATCGTGCGGCCGTTCGGCACGACGCGGCGTCGCCTGCTGCTATTGCAGTTGGCCGATCAGACCGAAGCCAGTCGCGCACTGGCCGAAGTCAACCGGCTGGCGCTCGACATCGAAGCGCGGCTGGCGCCCGCGGCCCCGGCGCCGTGACGCCTCAAGGGCCGATCTGCGCAGCCTTGAGCCGCTGGTCGACGGTCATGCCGCGGCCGTCGGCGTAACGCACGCGCGCGGGCAACCAGCACAGCGCGGGGGCTAACCAGACTTCGAGGCGGTCGTGCCGCTCGTTGTCGGGTGCCTCGGCCGGCCGCTCCAACCGCACCGCTTCGATGCGGCCGAACGGCAGCTCCAGCGTCTCGGTGCCGCGCACTTCGAAGCGGTACACACTCGTGTTGCGCACCCCGGCCACCCACAGCTCGACGAACGCGGCCGCGGGCGCGCGCCGCAACGCGCGCCCGAGCGCGAGCAGCAGGCTCAAACGGTCTTGCATTTGCGCACGCGTCTGTGCGGCTTCCGCCGTCGCGCTGAAGGTGACACGCCGCGCGTGCCAGTCGAACGTCGTCGTCACCCGCGGACGGCGGCCACGCTGCTCGCTGTACTCGTGCGGCACGAGCCCGCCGGCGCCGATCACGCCGCGCGAAGTCTGCCGTGCGTGATACAAGCCGAAGGCGTTCGTCTCGGACACGAGCGAATAGGCGCTGCCGGCGCGCGCAAGCACGAGTTGACTTTCGCCGCTGATGGACAGCAGCGAGCGCATCGCGGTCGCCTCGAACGCGAGCGTAAACGGCGGTGGCCACACGTCGGCACCGCCGCAATCGAATGAGGCATGCGCGGCGCGCGGCAGCGCGGCGAGCGCGCAGGCGGCCAGCGCGCTAACGAGCAGCGTCCGGCGCGGGCTGCGATCCATCCTCGATCCGCAACAGCACGTTCTCGGTCGTGCGCCCGCGCCGGTCGGTGAAACGCAGCTTGACCGGCAGCCACTGCAGCGCGGGTGCGAGCCAGACTTCGATGCGCGAGTCGGCGCCGCCGACGCTGCGCGGCCGCTCGAGCTTGCGCGCGACGAAGTCGCCGACCTCGGTGGCGATCGTCTCTTCGTCGCCGACCAGAAACGCATAGGTATCGACGCCGGCGGGGCCCGCGACCGGAAACTCGATCGCCGCGCCGGCACGAAAGCGCTCGGGCAGCCGCTGCGCGAGCACCATCAACTGGAACTGGAACGACAGCCGGTCCTGCGTGCCCTCACGCAGCGCGCGCTCGAACGAACGCGCGCTGAAGGTCACGCGCCGCTCGGTCCAGTCGAAGTTGGCCGCTTCCGGCGAGCGCCGGATGCGCTTTTGCACGAATCGCTCCGGCGCCAGCCCGAAGCGGCGCAGCCGGCCGGTCGACGTCAGCTCCAGTGCCGTGATGCCGAGCGCCACCGTCGCAAGCCGCGCCTCGTAGCGCTCGTCGTCGGCCAGCGTCCACGCAACCGACGTCTCCGCCGTGAGCACCTGGTATTCGGAACCCTTCGTCAAGTACACATACGTCGCGCGCGCCGGCAGGCCGCCAGCGACGACGCCGGTTTCCGCGAGCTCCGCCGCCAGGTCGGTGCCGTCGAGCCGCTCGGCGGGCAGCACCGCGTCTTGCACCTGCGCCGACGCCGCTTCGGGCGCGCCCGCCGGTTCGCTCGCTGTTGCCGGCTCGCTCGCCGGCGGCGGCGCGGGCTCGCCCTGCGGCTGCTCCGAGTCGTCCGGCGGCGCTGCTTCGGTCGGTGCCGCTTCGGTCGGTGCCGCTTCGGTCGGTGCCGCTTCGGTCGGTGCCGCCTCGGTCGGTGCCGCCTCGGTCGGCGCCGGCTCGCCGGCCGGCGCAGGCGACGCTGCGATCGGCGGCGGTGGCGCAGGCGCTGCGGCGGTCTTGGGTGCCACTTTTGGCGAACGCGGCGGGCGACGCACGACGGGTGGCGGTGGTGGTGGCGGCGCGAGCAACACGGCGCTGACCGTACGAGCGGGCCTGTCGCTGACCGCAGGCATGTCGTCGGCCGCACGCTGCATGCCGCCGAGAACCCACCAGTGCAGCAGCATCGAGGCGGCGAGCAGCGCGACCGCGCGCCCGACGTGCGCGGGTGGCGGCGTCGCGCGCGCGCCGTCGGGCGGCGCAACCAGGGAATCGAGCGAAGACATGCCTGCCCTTGAACGCGTACGACGGCGTCCGCGCCGACGGCCGTGCGACGATCCGACTTACGCGCGGATAAGATAGCCCGCGCACTGCCAACCTCGCCGCAGAATAACCGAATGAAACTCGCCACCTTGCGCGACGGCTCGCGCGATGGCCAGCTCGCCGTCGTTTCGCGCGACCTGCGCTTGGCGCATTTCGCCAGCGCCAGCGCCGGCCGCATGCAGCAGCTTCTCGATGACTGGTCGTTCATCGCGCCGCAGTTGGACGATCTGTATGTCGCGCTGAACGACGGGCGTACGCGCCACGCCTTCCCGTTCGATCCGATGCAATGCATGGCACCGCTGCCGCGCGCCTACCAGCGGGCCGGTAGCTCGGCCTACGTCAACCACGTCGAGCTGGTGCACAAAGCGCGCGGCGCGGAAGTGCCGCCGTCGTTCCGGATGGAGCCGCCGATCTACCAAGGCGGCTCGGACGACCTGCTCGGACCGTGCGACGACATCGTCTGCCCGAGCGAGAAGTTCGGTATCGATTTTGCGGCCGAGATCGCCGTGGTCACCGATGACGTGCCGATGGGGACGACCGTCGAACAAGCCGCATCGCACATCAGACTGCTGATGCTCGCCAACGATGTAAGCCTGCGCAACCTGATCCCGGATGAGCTGGCCAAAGGCTGCGGCTTGTTCCAAAGCAAACCGGCCACCGCCTTTTCGCCGGTCGCGCTCACGCCGGACGAGCTCGGCGGCGACTGGCGCGACGGCAAGGTGCACCGGCCGCTCGTCGTGCACTACAACGGCGTCAAGGTGGGCGAGCCAAACGCCGGCGAAGACATGACGTTTAGCTTTCCGCAGTTAATCGCGCATGCGGCCGGCACGCGCAACCTGCGCGCCGGCACGATCGTCGGCTCTGGCACGGTGTCGAACCTCGACCGCAGCCGGGGCTACTGCTGCATCGTCGAGAAGCGTAGTCTGGAGATGAGCGCCGACGGCAAGGCGAGCACGCCGTTCATGAAGTACGGCGACAGCGTGGCGATCGAGATGTTCGATCGCCACGGTGCGTCGTTGTTCGGTGCGATCCGGCAGAAGGTCGCGCCGCTGAAGCGCCGCTGACACGCCCGCCAGCACGAGGAGACACGCCGATGCCCGCCAAGAAAGCGATGCCTTCGCTGCCCTTCGGCAGCACCGTCGGCGAAGGCTTCGATCTGATGAGGAAGATGTGGGGCATGACCGGATTGCCGGGCATTCCGAACCCCGCCAACCTCGCGCAGATGGCCACACGGCTGCCGCAGGCGCTGCCGAACATGATCGCGCCCACGCTCGACGTCAACGAGCTGGACCGACGGATCGCCGATCTGCGCGCGGTCGAACAGTGGCTGCAGCTCAACGCCGGGATGCTGCGCACGACGATCCAGAGCCTCGAGGTGCAGCGCGCGACGATCGCCACGCTCAAGCAGGTCGGCGGCGCGATGCTGACGCCGGTGATCGGCAAGCCCGAAGCGGCCGCTGCGGCGCCCTCGTTCGCGACGCCGCCGACACCGGGCGCGGCGAGGCCGGCGTCCGCGCCGGCGCGACGCTCGGCGAAGGGCAGCCACCGCACGCCGCCGCCCGCGCCGAAGGCAAGCGCGGCACCCTTGAACCCGGCAGCCTGGTGGAACACACTGCAGGACCAGTTCACGAAGATCGCCGCCACGGCGACCGCCGGCGTCGAAAGCAGCGCCGCCGCCGCAAAGGCGTCGCCGCACCGCAAGCGGCGCGCGCCGCCGCAGAAGTCCTGAGGCAAGATGCGCTTCCGTCACGCGCACGCCGCGCACCCCGACTGGTCGGTGGCGGTCGACGAATGCCTGCTGCATCTGCAGGCGTTCAACGGCGACGAGCGTTATGCGCGCAACGCCAACCTCGGTTTCGTGTACCTGACCGACGCGCTGGCGCCGCACGCCGACGCGATCCTGACGACGCTGAAGGCGCGCACCGGCATCCCGAACTGGGTCGGCTCGGTCGGCGCCGGCATTTGCGCGACCGGCGTCGAGTACACCGACGAGCCCGCGCTGGCGCTGATGCTCGCGAGCTTCGCGCCCGGCAGCTTCAACGTGTTTTCGGGCACCCAGCGGCCGCCCGCGCTCGGGCTGAAGACGTCGAGCGGCGCGCCGACCGCGTTCACCGCGCTGGTGCACGCCGACCCGAACACGCCCGATCTGCCCGAGTTGATCGTCGACATGGCCAACAAGGTCGAAAGCGGCTATCTGTTCGGCGGCGTCTCGAGCGCGCGCGGCCGCACGCTGCAGATCGCCGACCGCGTGCTGGCCGGCGGGCTTTCGGGTGTGGTGTTCACCGGCGACGTGCGGCTGGTCTCGCGCGTCTCGCAGGGCTGCCACCCCTTTTCCGCGAAGCGCACCGTCACCCGCGCGGACCACAACCTGATCTACGAGCTCGACGGCGAACGTGCCTTCGAACTGCTGCTGGACGACGCCGGCATTCGCAGCCGCGTGCTGTCCGGCGGCCCGCGCCAGGCGCGCGCGGCGCTGGCCACGCTCGCGCGGCGCGGCCTTTTCGTCGGCATCGAGCCGCCCACCGGCCACGGCTATCGCGAGCGCACGCCGGCGGCCGACTACGTGGTCCGCCACATCGTCGCGCTCGACCCGAGCAAGGGATCGGTCGCGATCGCCGGCGCAATCGAGGACGGGGCGGCGGTCAGCTTCTGCACGCGCGACGAGGTGGCCGCGCGCAAGGACCTGATCCGCATCTGCTCGGAAATCCGCGATCACCTGCACGAACGCGCGAACGCAGGCGCTGCGCAGGTTGAACCGAGCGGCGCGATCTATGTCTCGTGTCTCGGCCGCGGCTCGCACATGTTCGGCGAGCAGCACGAGGAGCTGCGGCTGATCCGACACCAGCTCGGCGACGTGCCGCTGGTCGGCTTCTACGCGAACGGCGAAATCGGCGGCCGCAACCTGTACGGCTTCACCGGCGTGCTGACGGTGTTTTACTGACCGCCCGCGCGCAGCGCCGCTGGCGCGGGCGGCCGCTGCGCGCGCTGCGGTCACGCGCTGTGATACAGCGTGCGGATGAACTCCTTGTACGCCTCCATCGTCAGGTTGCCGTCCTTGATCATGCCCGGCTTGCCGGCCATGCCCTTCATGGCGGCGTCGTAGGTCCTGCTCATCGCGTCGAGGAATTCCCTCTTCGAGACCCTCCGGTCCTTGTTAACCCGGATATTTCACGAGGGACGCGGGATTTGCGCGGATGCCTGCGGGATGCGGATTGGCCGAGAGGGGCGGAGGCGGACCAGCCGCAGCCGGCACGGCTTGCAAGCTGTGCTGTGGAACGCAGGCGAAGGCCAAGTGGCCTTCGCGAGCACTTGAGGCCAAGCCCGCGTTCCACGGTCGCGCTTGCAAGCGCGACCGGCTCCGGCGGCGCGAAGCGGTGCTTCGCGAAACCCCACCTCCGCCCGCAGGCGCTGCGCTAGCCCCCGTAGCCCCGGCGGTACAAATCGGATCGGCACACCGCGGGCCAGAAGTGCCGATTCACCGAGACGGAACTCGAACATGCGGGGGGGCGATCTCGTGAGATATCCGGGCTAACGCTTCTCGAGCATCAGCCAGTCCCACAGGCTTTCGCCCGCTTCACCTTTGGCGGCAAGCGCCGGATTCGCGGCCGCCAGGGCGATCGCGCCGGCGACGAGCAGTTTGCGCATCATCGTGATCCGCCCGTTCGTGTGATGGCCGCCGTCCGACGGGACGGCGGACGCACGCAGCGCGTGCGGGTGCTTGGTCGCCGCCGCGCGCGGCAGCGCGGCGCGGCCCGTCTAAGCCCAGATCCGGCAGTTGGCCATTCTTCGTCCGGTCGCTGCGCCACCTCCGGGCAATCCGAGCCGAAGGCCTTCATCACTCCGAGCCGAAGTCCCTCGTCATTCCGAGCCGAGGTTGCTCGTCA
>JBBIJJ010000051.1:0-20309 GCA_037446035.1 Burkholderiales bacterium | reverse complement strand
CGGGGCGCCACGGCGCGCGCCACCGCCGCAAAGCGCTCGACATCGCCGCAGCTCTCCGCGTACAGCAGGACCGCGCTGCACGCGTCGTCGGCGCCGAAGTGCTCGAGATAATCGGCCAGCGACAGATGCATCGCGTTGCCCACGCTGACCACCGCGCCGAGCGGGATCGCCATCGCATGGCTTTGCGCGATCAGTTCCTCGGCGATCGCGCCCGACTGCGATACGAACGCCACTCGGCGGCCGCTGAAGGTCGCGCGATTGGGCAAGTCGCGCAGGAAGGTTGCTGCGAACGGGCGTGCGTCGTCGAGCAGGTCGATCGTCCCGGCGCAGTTGGGGCCGGCAATCGTGATGCGCGCCTCATCAGCGATGCGCCGGACATCGTCCTCGCGCGCGCGTCCGGCCTCACCCGCTTCGGCGAAACCGCCGGGCAGGATCAGCAAGTGGCGGTGGCCGCTCGCGGCCGCGTCGCGCACCACCTGCGGAATCAGCTCCGGGCGGACCACGACGACGACCAGTTCGACCGGCGGCTGCAACTCGCGCAGCGATGCGCGTGCGCGCAGCCCTGCGATCCGGCCGTCGGCCGGCAGCTTGGGGTTGACCGGAACGATTTCGCCCGGGTAGCCGGCGCGCCGCAGATTGGCCAGTACCGCGCCGCCCGAACTGGTGGGCCGGTCGCCGGCACCGACGATCGCAACGGAGCGGGGGCGCAGGAACGGTGCGAGCCGCATCGGCGCGATCCGTTCACCGCGCGGACGGCGAATCGCCCAACCAGGCACGCGCCATCCGGCTCGCGGGTGCGCCGGTGCGCGGCACCGCCGAAGAAGATCTCATGCCACCCGCACGCGGATCGTGCCGACGTTGTCGACCCCGCCTTCGAGCAAATCGCCACGGTCGACCGCGCCCACGCCTTCCGGTGTGCCCGTGAAGATCAGGTCGCCCGGTTGCAACTCGAAGTAGCGCGACAGGTGCTCGATCGTCTCGGCGACGTTCCAGATCATCTTCGACACGTCGCTCGCCTGGCGCGGCGCGCCGTTCACATTCAGCCAGATGCGGCCCGCCGTGATCTCGCCGCTGCGCGCGATCGGCTGGATCGGTCCGATCGGCGCGGAGAAGTCGAACGCCTTGCCGATCTCCCACGGCCGGCCCTGCTTCTTCATCGCGCCCTGCAGGTCGCGCCGCGTCATGTCGAGCCCGACCGCGTAGCCGAAGATGTGCTCGCGCGCGTGCGCGGCGGCGATGCGCGCGCCGCGCTTGCCGAGCGCGACGACGAGCTCCATCTCGTGATGCAGGTTCGACGTCTCCGGCGGATACGGCAGCTCGCCGATCGCACCCTCCGCCACCGGCATCGCCGCGTCGGCCGGCTTCATGAAGAAAAACGGCGGCTCTCTACCGGAAAACCCCATCTCTTTCGCGTGCTCCTCGTAATTGCGGCCGACGCAGTAGATGCGGCGGATCGGAAATAGGTCGGACGACCCGGCCACCGGCACGACGGCCTGTGGGGCAGCGGCAAAGACGTAACCCATCGAAGCGTTCCTTTCACCCTGAAGACCTCATTTGAACCACAGAGACACAGAGAACACAGAGGAACAACAAACCGTTGTGCGAATACGCTCTCGCACCCAGCGGGTCAGGCGGGGAATGCGAGCAAGGACTTGATTTTTCGCCTTTCTCTGTGCCTCTGTGTCTACCTGTGGCGAGGAATCCAGGTTCACAGAATCGCGGCGACCGCACCGCCGGCGCCAGCGAAAACACCCAACGGCCAGCGCCCGTGCGCGAACAGCCGGTAATGGCGGAAAAACGGATGCGCGGGCGGCGCGCACGCAAGCTGCGCCAACGCGCAGTGATGTTCAGCAAGTGCCGCCGCGCCGGCGCCCGCGCGGATCATACCTTCGTCGTCGGCACCCGCCCGCGCCGCGGCGACCTCGGCCGCAGCGCGCAACGGCTCGACGAGCGGCTGCGTGGCGGCCGTCAGCCGGTCGAGCAGCGCGGCCTCGCCGCGCCGAGCGAGCGCCCGTCGACGCAGCTCGCCGCGCAGCGCGTCCTCGCGCGCTTCGTAACCGTCGGCGAAGCGGTGCGCGCGCAACCAGGTCGCCGCTTCGCGCCAGCCTTCGACGAAAACGATCGACGCCGACTCGCCGAGCGCGTCGACCCAGGCCTGCGCGAGCGCGCGCTCGTCGGCGGTCGGCGGCGCGCCGCAGCGCGCGAACCAGGCCGACTGCGCGGCGGCGAGCGCGTTCACGGCAGCCGCTCCTCGCGCAGGACGCCCATCGCCTGCTGCACCGGCCGGTCCGAGAAACTGAACAGCACGCACTCCTCGGCGGCGGCCAGCGCCACGCGCCACCACGACGGCACGACGAAGTGGTCCTGCGGGCCGAAGTCGAAGACATACTGCGCGTCGCCGCGGTCGATGCGCGCGCGGCCGCGCCCCTCGACCACGGAAAACACCGTGCCGTCGGTCGACCGGTACGGCTTGCCCTCGAACCCGGCCGGCAGAAGCTGCATGAAGGTCGCGATCGTCGGCATCGCATAGCCACCGGTGGCCGGGTTCACGTAGCGCAGCTTGACGCCGTCCCACGGATCCGGCGGCGCGTTGCGCGCGAGCTTGGCGAGCGCTTCGCGCGTGCGCGCGTACGGATAGTTGAGGATCGGCGAGGTCGCACCGTGCGGCGGCTCGTGGCGAACCGGCAGCAGATTGGCACCGTAGCGCGCGGCGGACGTGCCTTCGGTGCGCGAGACGGGCTGCGCCTTCTGCGGCAGATTCTCGGCGAATCCGGCGTCGAAGAAGCGCACCATCGGAATGTCCAGACCGTCGAGCCAGATCACCGGCTCGCCGCCGTCCTCCAGCCGCGGGTTGCCGTGATCGTGCCACGTCCAGGCCGGCGTGATGATGAAGTCGCCGGGCTGCATCGTCGTGCGCTCGCCGTCGACCGCCGTCCACGCGCCGCGGCCGTCGACGATGAAGCGCAGCGCCGATTGCGTGTGCCGGTGGCAAGGCGCGATCTCGCCGGGCAGGATCAGTTGCAGCCCCGCGTACAGGCTCTGCGTAATGCACGACTGCCCACGCAGCGCCGGATTCTCCAGGATCAGTACCCGCCGCACCGCCTCTTCGGCGCTGATCAGTTCGCCGGCACGCGCGAGATACGGGCGGATCTCGGCGAACTTCCATAGCGCCGGCACGCACGGCGAGCCCGGCTGCGGCGGCACCAGCGCGTGCAGCACCTCCCACAGCGGCGTCAGCGCGAAACGGTCGATCTCGCGATAGAACGCGGCGCGCGCGGCCACCGAAGTCGAGCCCCCTTCCATGGCACCGAAGCTCATCCTATTCAGGATTACTCAATCTCGTGACCTCGCCAGCTCGCGAGTTCCTTTCGCCTTCGAGGGCGTCGGGTCCGTCATCCCGCGCAGCGCGAGGGATCTCGGCGTTGCGAGCGGGCGTGATTCCTCGCCTTCGGCTCCGAGCGACGAGGGCTGGGTGATGCGCACCGCCGGGCGCTTGGAACGTGTCACGCGGATTTGCAATGCTCAGCAAGCACCTGTCGCGCATCCGACATGCAGCCACGAAAGGCGCCGAGACGATCCCGAACGCCATCGTCCGCACCCGTGTCTCTCCGTGGCGCCAGCCTACGCCCCCGCATGCTGGTACGTCAGCGGCACCGCAGGCAACCGCAGACCCAGTTCGCCCTCGACCAGCCGCTGCGCACGCGCAACGAAGTCGGCGCGCATCTCGTCGTTGCTGCGCCGCTTCAGTCCGAAGCGGCGGAAGGCGTCGTTGTTCTTCGACTGGCTCGAGCCGAAAAACGCCGGAAGCTGCGGGTAGTACGCGTCGACCGCCGCCTGCACGCGCGCCCGGCCGTCCGCGGTCCGGCACAGTTCGCCGCAGAAGTCGCGGCCGAATTGGGCGTGGAACTTCTCCTCCGGCATCGTGATGCGGCCAAGGTTGCGCAGCGGGTGAAACGAGCAGTGCAGCAGATCCTCGACCTGCAGGATCTCCGCGTAGTCCGCGAGCAGCTTGATCACGCAGAACTCCTCCCAGGTGCGCAGCGCGAAACCGAAGATCGAAAGCGGCTTCTTGCCGCGCGCATCCATGCGCGCGGCAGCGATCCCCATCTCCTCGGCGAGCTGGCGAAAGCGCACGTGGTGGTGATACTCCTCCATCGCCACCCGGCAGGTCAGGTACTTGGCATACGGCGTGGGCGCCAGCGCGATCGCCGGCTCGTCGAACGCCTGCGCGCCGGCCAGCTCGTTGACCGCGTGGCTGACCACGATCTTCTCGACCGCCTCGCGATAACCGGGCGGCATCGACGCCAGTTCGGCGACCGTCCTGCATTCGTACTGGGTGGTCTCGGTCGTCACGTTCGCTCCTCACAGGATCGGATCGGTATTGAAGGCCTCGAGATCGGTGCTCAGCGCGACATAGTGCGGCTCGAACGCGGCGCGCAGCAGCGCGCCGAACTCGTCCGCATCCGGCGCAGCGGGCGCGACGAACTTCGCCAGCGGACGGGCCTGCGCGAACAAGAACACCTCGCGGCCGCGCACCCCGAAGGCCTGCCCGCTGATCTGCGCGGCCGCAGGCGAGGCCAGATACGCGACCAGGTCGGCGACGCGCGCCGCCGGTACCTTCAGCGCGCGCGCCTTGTAGTCCGCCTGCGCGTCGTTGGCGGGCCGGATGCTTTCGGTCACACGCGTCGCGGCAAACGGCGCGACCGCGTTGCACGCGATGCCGCTGCGGGCCAGATCGAGCGCGACCACGCGCGTCAGCCCGATCAGTCCGGCCTTTGCCGCCGCATACGCACTCTGCCCGAAGTTGCCGTAGATACCGGCGGTCGACACGATGTTGACGATCGCTCCCGGCGCGCGCCCCTGCTTGACCGCATCGCGCATCAGGGGTGTGGCCGCCGACAGCAGTTCGAACGCGCCACCGAGGTTGGTCGCCAGCACGGCTTCCCAGTCGGCGCGCTGCGTCTTGAAGATGAACGCGTCGCGCAGGATTGCCGCGTTGTTGACCACCACGTCGACGGCACCGAAGGCATCGAGCGTTGCCTGCACCGCGGCTGCGCCGGCGCCCGGCTGCGCGACGTCCAGCGCCAGCGGCAGCGCGTGCTTGCCCAGGCGCGCGGCGGCGGCGGAGACGACCCCGGGGTCCGGCGCACTGCCGTCAATGGCTGCGCCATTGTCCACCAGAGCGACACGGCAGCCGTCGGCGACGAGGCGTCGCGCAATCGCATAGCCGATGCCGCGCGCGGCCCCGCTCACGATGGCGACCCGCGTGGAGTCCATTTCACGTCGCCGCGAGCGCCGCGCGTTCTGCCTCGGTGACGAACGCGTCGGCGTGCAGATCGCGCAACGGCAGCCCGCGCGCGGTCAGCAGCGCGCTCGCGGCGGCGACCATCGGCGGCGGCCCGGCGACATACGCCTTGACCCCGTCGAACGAGCGGTAGTCGCGTGCGACCGCGTCGGTCACTTGGCCGGTCCGGCGCGATGTCGTGCCGGTCGGCTCCGACAGCACGATTTCGTATCCGAAGTTCGCATGCCGCGCGGCGAGTTCGGCGAGCGCGTCTTCCATGTACACGTCGTGCTCGGCGCGCGCGCCGACGTACAGCCGCATCGGTTCCGTCCGCCCGGCGCCGAGCGCGGCGCGGACGATCGACAGCATCGGCGCCAGCCCGGTGCCGCCGGCCACCAGCAGCATCGGGCCGCGATGCCGATCGCGCCAGTACGACGTGCCTCTCGGCCCCTCGACGATCACGCGGTCGCCGACCGCCAGCCTCTCCGCAACGAACCGGCTGCCCGCGCCACCGGCGAGACGCACGTGAAACTCCAGAAGACCCTCACCCGGCGCGTTCGCCATCGAGTAGTCGCGCGCGATGCCGCGCGCGAACTCCAGCCGCGCGTACTGGCCCGCCGAAAAATCGAACGGACCGCCGGCGACGATGGCCAGCTGCAACCGGCGCACGTCGTGCGTCGGCGCATCGAGCGCGACGACGCGCGTCGTCAGCAGCCGCGACGGATGCTCGACGAGCTCGTCGGCATCGATGCGGCGGACCGCCACGTCGCCCCACACCTGCGTGCGGCAGGCGAGCACGACGTTCCTCGCACGCAGCTCGGCGCTGAGCGCGTACTCGGAACGATCGAGTTCGAAGATGTCTCCGCCCAGGTACTCGATCTTGCAGGTGCCGCAGTTGCCGGCCTCGCACGAGTAGGCCGCGGGCAGACCGTGACGCTTGAGCGCAGCCAGGATCGTTTCGCCGTCTTCGGCAACGAGCGGCGCGGTGTGGCCCTCGACGTGGAGCAGCGGCACGGCGTGACGGGAACGGTGACGGTGCGCGCGAGTCTAGCCCGGATATTTCACGAGGTCGCCCCCGTATGTGCAGGCTCGGTCTCGGTGAATCGGCACTTCCGGCCCCCGGTGTGTCGATCCGGTTTGTCCCGCCGGGGCTGCGCGGGTTTGCACGGCGCCTGCGGGCGCGGGCTTGCGCTCAACTCCTCGCCAAGGCCTGCGGGCCTTGGCTGTGGCCGTCTCGCGCAATCCGCATCCCGCATGCATCCGCGCAATCCCCGCGCCCCTCGTGAAATATCCGGGCTAGCCCTAAACTGTTGGGGGTCCAACAATCGCCGGGTGGCCGACGATGCCTCTGCGCAGCGCAGCGGAACGCCAGGATGCAGCGCCAGCGTCTGACTCCGTCGTCGATCGCGGCCGACTGCCGCGGCTGCTCGGCTATCGGCTCAGGCTTGCGCAGCTCGCGGTCTTCGCCGACTTCGCGCGCGGCTGCGGCGAACTGGGCGTGACGCCAGGCGTCTACGGTGTGCTGGAGCTGCTGGCCCGCAATCCGGGGCTGTCGCAGAGCGCGCTCGCGCATGCGTTGCGCCTGGATCGCTCTTCGCTGGTGCCGGTGATCGACCGGCTCGAGGCGCTGGGCTGGGCGCGCCGCACGACAGTGGCCGACGACCGTCGCCGCTACGGGCTGGGCCTGACGGCCTCCGGGCGCAGGGTGCTCGCGGCGGCAACCGCGCGCGTGCTGCGGCACGAACGCCGCATTGCCGCGCTTCTGAGCGACCGCGAAGCCGAACAACTCGCCGCGCTGCTTGGCCGTATCGCCGACGAATTGCCGGCGGCTACAACGCCGGCGCGTCGCGCGAAGAAGCCCGGCTGATCGCGCGCGACAGCAGCATCACCGGCAGCACGCCGGCGGCGACGATCGTCAGCGACGGCAGTGCGGCCTCGCCGAGCCGCTCGTCGGCGGCAAGCTGATAGGCGATGACCGCGAGCGTGTCGAAGTTGAACGGCCGCAGCACCAGCGTGGCCGGCAGCTCCTTCATCACGTCGACGAACACGAGCAGTGCGCCCGCGGCCACCGACGGCGCGAGCAGCGGCAGATGGACCCGCCGGAACGCCTCCAGCGGACCGGCACCCAGGCTGCGCGCGCTTGCGTCCATCGCCGGCGTGATGCGCGCCAGCCCCGCTGCGATCGGCTGCTGGGCCACCGCGAAGTAGCGGACCAGAAACGCATACAGCAACGCCGCAATGGTGCCGGTCAGCAGCAGGCCGCTGCCGAAGCCGAAGGTCGACTTCAACCAGGCGTCGAGCGCATTGTCGAAGCCCGCGAGCGGGACCAGGATGCCGACGGCGATCACGGCGCCGGGAACGGCGTAGCCGAGGCTCATCAGTCGCGCCGCGCCCCGCACGGTCGCGCCGGCTACCCCGGCCGGCGCGAGCCGCACCGCATACGCGATCAGCAGCACGACGCCGATGGTCAGCGCGGCGGCCAGCGCCGCGAGCGATACGCTGTTGCCGAGCCATTGCGCGTAGCGATCGAGCGGCACCTGCCCGAGCGTCGGCCACATCAGCCGAACGAGCGCCGCCACCGGCAACAGAAAACCGAGCGTGATCGGGATGCAGCAGCCGGCAACAGAAAACCGAGCGTGATCGGGATGCAGCAGGCGACGACTGCGAGCACCCGGCGCGCGCCGCGCAGCGCGGCGCGCGGCGCGGGCCGCGCCGCGTTGGGCGCGGCGAAGAAACGCGCGCGGCCGCGCGTGCGCTCCTCGACGGCGATCACGACGACGACGACCAGCAGCAGCACCGCGGCGAGCTGGCTCGCCGCGAGTCGGTCGCCGAGCGAAAACCAGGCGCGGTAGATGGCCGTCGTGAAGGTCTGCAGGCCGAAATACGATGCCGCGCCGTAGTCGGCGATCGTCTCCATCAGCGCGAGCAGCGCACCCGCCGCCACGGCGGGCCGCGCCAGCGGCAGGTTCACCCGCAGCCAGGTCGCCAGCGGCGACAGTCCGAGACTGCGCGCCGCGTCGATCATCGAGGCGGTGCGCGCGAGAAACGCCGTGCGCGCGAGCAGGTAGACGTACGGATACAGCACGACGGTGAAAACGAACGCCGCGCCGACGAGCGAACGAATCTCGGGAAACCAGTAGTCGCCGCGCTGCCATCCGAACGTCTCGCGCAGCCACGTCTGCACCGGCCCCGAAAACTGCAGCAAGTCGGTATACGCGTACGCGACGATGTAGCCCGGCATCGCCAGCGGCAGCAGCATCGCCCACTCGAAGAAGCGCCGCGCCGGAAAGTCCAGCGCGGCCACCAGCCACGCCGAGGTCGTGCCGAGCACGGTCACGCCGACGGTCACCAGCGCGACCAGCAACGCGGTCTCGAGCGCCGCGCGCGGAATCACCGTCGTCGAAAGATGCGCGAGCGTCTCCAGCGATGCCTGCGCCTGCAGAAAGCTCGCGAACACGCCGACCAGCGGCAGCGCGACCAGCGCGGCGAGGATGGCAGCCAGCGCGAGCGCAGGCGTTCCCGCGCCCAGCGCGACCAATCGCCATGGGCCCACACGGGTTTCAGCAGAAACGACGCTCAATCAAGCCCTTGCCAGCCGAATGCGCCTGTCCGATCGCCGCCCGGCGGTCGGCGTCGACATGGCTTCAAATGCAAATGAGAATTATATGCATCGGATTAGAATGCGGTCCGGGATCCGACTACGAGCTCCGACCACGCGCAACGCCAACGAACCGCCCCATGAATGCGCCAAGTGTGCTGCACATCGAGGACCTGCGCGTTGCGTACCGCGCGGAAGGCACGTGCGTGCTCGATGCGCTCTCGCTCGATCTGCCGCACGGCGACATCGGCTGCATCGTCGGCGCCTCGGGCTGCGGCAAGACCACGCTGCTGCGCGCGATTGCCGGATTCGTGCCGATCGAACGCGGGCTGATCGCGATCGACGGCACGACGGTGGCCACGCCGTCGTCGAGCGTGCCGCCCGAACGCCGCGGTATCGGGCTGGTGTTCCAAGACTATGCGCTGTTTCCGCACCTGCGCGTGGAGGACAACGTCGCCTTCGGGTTGCGCCGCGGCGATGCCGCCGCGCGCCGCGCCCGCGTGCGAACGATGCTCGAGCTCGTCGGACTCGCCGCGTACGCGCGCAAGTACCCGCACGAGCTGTCCGGCGGCCAGCAGCAGCGCGTCGCGCTCGCCCGCGCGCTCGCGCCCGCGCCCAAACTGCTGCTGATGGACGAGCCGTTCTCGAATCTGGACGTCGAGCTGCGCGCGCGGCTCGGCGCCGAAGTGCGGCAGATCCTGAAGGCGAGCGGCACGTCAGCCATCCTGGTCACGCACGACCAGCAAGAGGCATTCGCGATCGCCGACCGCGTCGGCGTGATGCACGGGGGTCGGCTGGAACAGTGGGACCGACCTTACGAGCTGTACCACCGCCCCGCCAGCCGTTACGTCGCCGACTTCATCGGCGAAGGCGTTTTTCTGCCGGCCAAGGTGCTCAACGCGCAGCGCGTCGCGATCGAGCTTGGCGAGCTGCGCGGCGACATCCCGCTGCCGTGCGACGCACGCGGCTGCGACGTATGCGGGCGCGGCTGCCATGTCGACGTGCTGCTGCGGCCCGACGATATCGTGCACGACGACGCCAGCCCGATGACCGCGGAGGTCGTCCGCAAGGTCTTCCGCGGCGGCGACTTCGTGTACACGCTGCGACTCGCGAGCGGCCGCGAGGTGCTCGCGCTCGTGCCGAGCCATCACGATCATGCGATCGGCGAACGCATCGGCATCCGCCTCGACGCCGATCACGTCGTCACCTTCCTCGCCGATGAAGCGGCGTCGCGGGCGTCCGCCCCGGATTGACGTCTGTCCAGAACGCGAACGGCCCCGTTGCCGGGGCCGTTCGGTCTGGCGGAGAGAGTGGGATTCGAACCCACGATAGGCTATTCACCTATACACGCGTTCCAGGCGTGCGCCTTCAACCGCTCGGCCATCTCTCCTCGTTCGAATCAGATCCCGGCTATTGCTCGCAAGTCGCATTGCCTCTGCGACTTGCTCGTCCCTGCGCTTCGCCCCGGAACCGCCGTCGCTGCGCTCCGGCGTCCTTCGCGACATGCCGCCGGTATGTCGCTCGTCACCCATACACGCGTTCCAGGCATGCGCCTTCAACCGCTCGGCCATCTCTCCGGATCCGTGCGCGCGGCGCGGATTATAGGCGGGCGCATCGGCTCAAAAAAAAGCCCGCGCCGAAGCGCGGGCTGCTTGAATCGCACGGCGCCGCTCAGCGCGCCAGCGTATCGACCGTGTCCCCCCGCAGGTTCGGGTAGCGGCAATGCTCGACGAACTCCTGCACCTGCTTGTCGGGCGCGGGCGTCAGCAGGCTGACGATGATCAGCGCCGCGATGCCGGCCGGCACGCCAAAGACGCCGGCCGAGATCGGCTGGATGCCGAACCAGATGTAGTCGGACACCGGGCCGGTCACGCCGAAGATGCCGCGCATCCATGGCTGCGTCGTCGCCATGTAGTAGAAGCACACGCTAAGCCCGACGATCATGCCGGCGATCGCGCCCCACTTGTTGGCGCGCTTCCAGAACACGCCTGCGACGAGCGCCGGGAAGAACGACGACGCCGCGAACGAGAACGCCGCCGATACCAGGAACAGGATGTCCGCCGGCTTCTGCGCGGTTACGGCCGCGGCCGTAACGGCCACGACCAGCAGCAGCAACTTGGAGATCGTGACCCGCTTCTGCGTGCTGGCACTGGGGTTGATCATCTTGTAGTACAGGTCGTGCGACAGCGCGTTGGAGATCGTCAGCAGCAGGCCGTCGGCGGTCGACAGCGCGGCGGCGAGACCGCCGGCGGCGACCAGACCCGAGATGACGTACGGCAGCCCGGCGATCTCCGGCGTAGCCAGCACCACGATGTCCTGGCCGATACGGATCTCCGCGCGTTGCACGATGCCGTCCATGTTGATGTCGGCGATCTGCAGCAGCGCCGCGTCCACCTTCTGCCATCCGGCCACCCACCCCGGCAGATCGGCGAACTTCGAGCCGACGATCAGCGTGTAGATGTCGTACTTCACCAGCACCGCGAGCGCCGGTGCTGTGAAGTACAGCAGGAAGATGAAGAACAGCGACCAGAACACCGACTGGCGCGCTTGGTTCACCGACGGCGTGGTGTAGTAGCGCATCAGGATGTGCGGCAGCGCCGCGGTGCCGAGCATCAGGCAGAAGATCAGCGCCAGGAAGTTCAGCCGCTTGCTGTCGCGTTCGGCCTCGTTCTTCACGGGGTCCGGATTCGCGCTGAAGAACGGCACCGCGTGATGCAGTAACGGCGCGGCCCGCGCGGCGTTGGCCGAAGCCTGTGCCGTCCATGCCTTGCGCGCGTCGTCGGCCGACTTCGGATAGTCGGCCAGCGCCTTTTCCGCTGCCTTGATCTCGGCCAGCGGTGCGTTCGCCGCCTTCAACTCCTCGATCTTCTTCTCGGCTGCGGCCTTGCCTTCCTCCCACGACCGGGGCAGCCCATCGACCCGCTTCCTTAGCTCGGCCGCACGATCGGAGAAGATCTTGCGAACCTCGAGCTCCTTGGCGTCGGTGTCAAGCTGCTTTTCCCGGGCGGAGACTTTTTCCAGCACGCTCCCGTAGACCAGTTGCGGCAGCGGGATGCCGGTGTGCTTGACCGACAGCCAGACCACCGGGATCAGGTAGGCGATGATGAGAACGATGTACTGGGCCACCTGCGTCCACGTGACCGCGCGCATGCCGCCGAGGAAAGAGCAGACCAGAATGCCCGCCAGACCCAGGAAGACGCCGACCTGGAACTCCACACCGGTGAAACGCGACGTGATGATGCCGACGCCGAGGATTTGCGCGACGACGTACACGAACGAGACCAGGATCGCCGCGAAGATGCCCACGAAGCGTGCGAGGTGACCGCCGTAGCGGGCCCCGAGGAAGTCCGGGATCGTGAACTGACCGAACTTGCGCAGGTACGGCGCGATCAACAGCGCGACCAGAACGTAACCGCCGGTCCAGCCTATGATGAAGGCCAGCCCGTCGAAGCCCAGGAGATACAGACCCCCGGCCATGCCGATGAACGATGCCGCGCTCATCCAGTCCGCGCTGGTGGCCATGCCGTTGAAAAACGCCGGCACGCGCCGGCCGGCGACGTAGTACTCGGCCACGTCGGCGGTGCGGCTCATGATGCCGATACCCGCGTACAGCGCAATCGTGGCGAACAGGAACGTGTAGCCGATCCAGACCCGCGGCAATCCCATCTGTTCCAGGATCGCCAACGCGACCAGGAACACCAGGAAGCCGCCCGTGTACCAGCTGTAGTACTTCTTGAGCTGGTTGAAAAAAGCTCGATTCGAGCTGACTTGTGCGCTCATTAGTCCTCTCCCTCTTCCACGCCGTACTCGATGTCGAGCTGCCGCATCCTTCTCGCGTAGTACCAGATGATGACGACAAAAACGATGAGCGTACCCTGCGCGGCCATGTAGAACGACAGCGGCCAGCCGAACAAGTTGATTTCGGCCAGCGGACGAGCGAAGTACGCCATGACGAACGTCACCACGAACCAGATCGCCAGCAGGACGATGGTCAGGTTCAGGTTGCGCCGCCAGTACTCACGGTGCTTTTCGGTCAGTTGCATGGTTCCTCCTGGATGTCTCCTTGTTGCTTTTCCCTCTGTCTAGTGTGTCGTTGGCACGGCCTCCTTCCGGTCGATCGATGGGGGGGTTGCTGCACTCCGGCCCGGCGCCGCGATCGGCGGCGTCCGTTCCATGTCGCGCTTGAGCGTCGCCGCATAGCGCGGCTCGAATTTCCTGAGCTCTTCGTAGATCCGGGCCGCCTTGGCGGACTCGCCGAGGTGGTGGTAGGTCATCGCGAGCTGGTACCAGCCGTACGGGCTGAAGGGCTGCAGCTCGGTGTTCTTCTTCAGCACCTCGACGGCCTCGCCGAGCCGCTGCGCGCGGATCAGCACCAGTCCCAGTCCGTACCAGGCGCGGTCGATCGACGGCTTCAGCGCGATCGCCTCGCGAAAGCAGCGCTCGGCGTTGGTCAGGTCGTCGCGCTGCTCGTAGATGTAGCCGAGGTTGAACCAGGCCTCGGCGTTGCGCGGGTTCGTCTCGACGATCCGCAAAAACTCCGCCGTCGCGCCCACGGCATCGCCCGCTTCCATCAGCAGGTTGCCGAGCGCGGCGCGGGCGTTCTCGTCGCGCGGGTCCAGCGCGACGATCTGGCGATAGCTGTCGATCGCCGCGGTATTGCGCTTGAGCAGCACCGCGAGGCCGGCGCGATTGGCCAGCCACCAGCGCGTGAAGAACCGGTCGAGCGCCTTCATCGCGGCGCCTCCATGCGAACGCGCGCGAAGCCCTCGCAGCCCTTTTGCGTCAGGTCCTGCAGGCACACGTCGCGCATCCAGAAACCGACGACCCAGTACGCGAAGAACAGCAGCAGGAAAGCGACCAGCGGCACGTGCTGGTCGAGCACGATGCGCGGCGTGATCAGCCGCACGAATCGCACAACGGGCCGGGTCGCGATGTCGAACACCTGATACACGAAGTTCTCGTGCCGCCGGCCCCAATTGAAGATGCCGACGATGAACTGGCCGAGCAGGCACATGCCGGCCACGAAGATCAGTGTCTTGAGTACGAGCAGAAAAAACGCCACTTCGGCTGCTTCCCTTCCGTCCGCTCGCGCACCTGCGGCCGCGAGCGCCTTCGATCCGTCTGCCTGCGGCGGCCCTGCATTGGGGTCGCCGTCGATCGCGCGGGGGCGTTGGGGGCGATCCGGCCACCTGGCCGGATCGCCCCACGCTCTCCGGGACACACGTCCCTTCCGGCTCCCCCTGCTCTTCCTGCTGCTTATCCTTCCTGCAAAACCCTGAACCGTTCGACGATCACCCGGTCTTGTCTCCGGCCGCTCGCTGCCGCTCGCTTAACGTTCGCTGCGCTCTCGTGAGCCTCCGACCAAACCCGGCGCGCTACTGCACCACCTTCAGCTGCTCCAGGATCGCCGGGTTTTGTCTCCGGCCGCTCGCTGCCGCTCGCTTAACGTTCGCTGCGCTCACGTGAGCCTCCGACCAAACCCGGCGCGCTACTGCACCACCTTCAGCTGCTCCAGGATCGCCGGGTTTTCCAGCGTCGATACGTCCTGCGTGATCGCCTCGCCCTTGGCGATCGAACGCAACAGCCGTCGCATGATCTTGCCGCTGCGCGTCTTCGGCAGGTTGTCGCCGAAGCGGATGTCCTTGGGCTTGGCGATCGGCCCGATCTCCTTGCCGACCCACTCGCGCAACTCTTTCGCGATGCGCTGCGCCTCGTCGCCGGCCGGGCGCGCCTGCTTGAGCACGACGAACGCGCAGATCGCCTCGCCGGTCATCTCGTCGGGCCGGCCGACGACCGCGGCCTCGGCCACGAGCGGATTGGCCACCAGGGCGGACTCGATCTCCATCGTGCCCATGCGGTGACCCGAGACGTTGAGCACGTCGTCGATGCGACCGACGATCGTGAAATACGTGGTGTCCTTGTCGCGCGTCGACCCGTCGCCGGCCAGATACAGCTTGCCGCCCAGTTCTTCGGGGTAATAGCTCTTCTTGAAGCGCTCCGGGTCGCCCCAGATCGTGCGGATCATCGACGGCCACGGCCGTTTGATGACGAGCAGCCCGCCCTGGCCGTGCGGCACGTCGTGACCCGTCTCGTCGACGATTCCCGCGAAGATGCCCGGCAGCGGCAGCGTGCACGAGCCCGGCACGAGCGGCGTGGCCCCTGGCAGCGGCGTGATCATGTGGCCGCCGGTTTCGGTCTGCCACCACGTGTCCACGATCGGGCAGCGGCTGCGACCGACGTTTGTGTAGTACCACATCCACGCTTCCGGATTGATCGGCTCACCGACGGTACCGAGGATGCGCAGGCTCGACAGGTCGTACTTGGTGGGATGCGTGGCCGGGGCGCCTTCGTTGGCCTTGATCAGCGAGCGGATCGCCGTCGGCGCCGTATAGAAGACCGTGACCTTGTGGTCCTGGATCATCTTCCAGAAGCGGCCCGCGTCCGGGTACGTCGGCACGCCCTCGAACATGACCTCGGTCGCACCGACCGCGAGCGGCCCGTACGCGATATAGGTATGTCCGGTCACCCAGCCCACGTCGGCCGTGCACCAGAAGATGTCGGTGGGCTTGTGATCGAAGGTCCACTTCATCGTCACCGCCGCCCACAGCAGATAGCCGCCGGTGGAGTGCTGCACACCCTTCGGCTTGCCGGTGGAGCCCGACGTGTACAGGATGAACAGCGGATGCTCGGCGTCGACCCAGACGGGGTCGCAAGCCTGAGGCTGGCCGGTCATCACGTCGTGCATCCACACGTCGCGTCCCGCGGTCATCGGCACGTTGCCGCCGGTGCGCTTGTAGACGATGACCTTGCGCACGCCTTCGCAGCCGCCGAGGCCGAAGGCTTCGTCGATCGCCGGCTTCAGCGCAATCGCCTTGCCGCCGCGCATCTGTTCGTCGGCGGTGATCACAAGAGTGGCCCCGGCATCGACGATGCGTTCCTGCACCGACTTCGCCGAGAAACCGCCGAACACGACCGAATGCGTGATGCCCAACCGCGCGCACGCCTGCATCGCGACGATGGCCTCGATCGACATCGGCATGTAGATCAGCGCACGTTCGCCCTTCCTGAACCCGAGCGACTTGATCGCATTGGCGAACTGGCAGACCTTGGCGTGCAGCTCGCGGTAGTTGATCCGCGTGACCTTGCCGTCATCGGCCTCGAAGATGATCGCGGTCTTGTCGGCGTTGCCGTTGGCCAGATTGACGTCGAGGCAGTTGTAAGACGCGTTCAACTGGCCGTCGGCGAACCACTTGTAAAACGGTGCGTTCGATTCGTCGAGCACCTGCGTAAACGGCTTGTGCCACTGCAGATGCTCTTTCGCGAGCCGCGCCCAAAAGCCGGTGAAGTCGCGCTCGGCTTCGTCGCACAGCGCCTTGTAGGCCGCCATGCCGCTGATGTTGGCCCGCTTGACGAACTCCGCGCTCGGCACGAACACGCGGTTTTCGTGCAGAACGGATTCGATGTTCCCCATGGTCCCTGCCCCGGTCGTTCGCGTTGCACTTGCTGGTCTGGATGGCCAGCGAACGGTAGGAAGGCGCGCTTACGCAGACCTTACAGCTCGACCATATTTGATGACGCGATGCAGCAGGATTCGACGTTTCGCGCGGACAGGCGACAAACGGTCGCAGCCGGGGCAGCCCGATGCCTTTTTTTGCGGGACGCGGTCAACCGGATTGCGGCACTCGCCGCAACGCGTCACTGCAGTCCGTCGCCCCGCCTCGCTTCGAGCCGAGCACCCTCGTCACTTTGAACCAATGGGCATCTGCCCTTCGAAGCCAAGGGCGCTTGTCATTCGAACCGAAGGCGAAGAATCTCAGGCGCTCGCACGGTCGAGATCCCTCGCGCTGCTCGGGATGACACAAACGGTGCGTTGCCAGCGCTACCGGTACACGCTCGCGTCCTGATACGGAATTGCGGCCCGCGCTCCGGGACCGCCGCGCTTCGCACGGCGTCCTTCGCGACATGCCACCGGCATGTCGCTCGTCGAACCCGCGTGGCTTCTCACCCACCCGCATCCGCCAAAACAAAAGGGCCCGCATGGGGCCCTTGTCTTGGCGGAAGGGGTGGGATTCGAACCCACGGTACCGAAGAATCGGTACACCGGATTTCGAATCCGGCGCATTCGACCACTCTGCCACCCTTCCTGAGTCTGCTGCTTCGACGCCGCCTTGCTCCTTCGACGTTCTGCGCATTGGCTCCGGCATCACGTTCGCTTCGCTCACATGAGGCTGCGCCGCAATCAGCTTTCGGCTGACCGACGACCGCTCCGTCATCGCTGCCGAGTTCGCGACTCACGCGGCCGACTTCGCGAGGGCGCGCATTGTATCTCAGGGCGTGAGGCGATCGACGCCGCCCATGTACGGACGCAACGCTTCGGGCACGTCCACCGAGCCGTCGCCGCGCTGATAGTTTTCGAGCACCGCCACGAGCGTGCGCCCGACCGCGAGCCCGGATCCGTTCAGCGTATGTACGAGTTCCGTCCTGCCCTGCGCGTTCTTGAAGCGCGCCTGCATGCGCCGCGCCTGAAACGCTTCGCAGTTGGAGACCGAAGAGATCTCGCGATACGTGTTCTGCGCCGGCAACCAGACTTCCAGGTCGTAGGTCTTGGCCGCGCCGAAGCCCATGTCGCCGGTGCACAGCAGGACGACGCGGTACGCAAGCCCGAGTCTTTGCAGGATCGCCTCGGCGTGGCGGACCATCTCCTCGTGCGCTTCGTACGATCTTTCCGGATGCGTGATCTGCACCATCTCGACCTTGTCGAACTGGTGCTGGCGGATCATGCCGCGCGTGTCCTTGCCATAGCTGCCCGCCTCGGAGCGAAAGCACGGCGTATGCGCGGTGAGCCGGATGGGCAAGTCGGACTCTCTCAGGATCTCGCCGCGCACGATGTTGGTCAGCGAGACCTCTGACGTGGGGATCAGGTACAGCACCTCGCCGCCGCCCTCCTGCCCGCCCTTCTTCGCCGCGAACAGATCCTGCTCGAACTTCGGCAACTGCCCGGTGCCGATCAGGGTCTCGGCGTTGACGATGTACGGCGTGTAGCACTCGGTGTAGCCGTGCTCGCGCGTCTGCACGTCGAGCATGAACTGCGCGAGCGCACGATGCAGCCTCGCCATCTGGCCGCGCATAAACACGAAGCGCGCGCCCGAGAGCTTGGCGGCCGTCGCGAAGTCGAGCCCGAGCGCGGCACCCACGTCGACGTGATCCTTCGGCGCGAAATCGAACTTGCGCGGCTCGCCCCAGCGGCGCACCTCGACGTTGTCATCGCTCGACTGGCCGACGGGAACGGAGGGATGCGGCAGGTTGGGCACGTCGAGCAGCAGCGCCTGCATGCGCGCCTGCACGTCGGCCAGGCTTGCTTCGAGCGCCTTGACCTGGTCAGGGATCGCGGCGACTTCGGCCATGATCGCAGACGCGTCCTTGCCCTGGCTTTTCAGCATGCCGATCTGCTTCGACAGCGCATTGCGCTTGGCCTGCAGTTCCTCGGTCTTGACCTGCACGGACTTGCGCTCGGCCTCGAGCGCGTTGAACCGCTCAAGCGGGAACTCGTAGGAGCGCGTGCGCAGGCGGGTCGCGACGGACCCGATGTCCTTGCGCAGCAGTGCGATGTCGATCATGGGTGCTCGTGAAACGCGAAAGCGCGGATTTTACTGAGCGCTGCCATCGCCGCATCGGGACGACAAGCGCCGCTCCAAACAACCGTTCGTGTCGAGCACTTCGACACACGAGCGATTGCGCCGGCGCGATACGCGCAAGCGGGTTTCATGACGCCCTTCGACAGGCTCAGGGCGAACGGATGCACCGGATGCTGCCGTGCCGACGAGAAAGCGCTCAGGCTTCGCCGCCCTCGCGCGTTCGCTTGCGATCGAGCGCGCGCAGTTGGCGCAGCCGCTCGGCAATCTTCGCCTCCAGGCCGCGTTCGGTCGGCTCGTACCAGCGCTGCCCGGCCACGCCGTCGGGCAGATACGTCTCGCCGGCGACGTAGCCTGCTTCCTCGTCGTGCGCGTAGCGATAGTCCTTGCCGTAGCCGAGCTCCTTCATCAGCCGGGTCGGCGCATTGCGCAGATGCATCGGCACCGGGCGCGAGCCGTCCTGCTTCACGAAGTCGATCACCGCGCCGAATGCGCGGTACACCGCATTCGACTTCGGCGCCACCGCCAGATAAACCACCGCCTGCGCCAGCGCCAGCTCGCCCTCGGGCGAGCCGAGGCGCTCGTACGCTTCGGCCGCATCCAGCGCCAGCCGCAGCGCGCGCGGATCCGCGAGCCCGATGTCCTCGCTCGCCATCCGGATCGCACGCCGCGCGATGTAACGCGGATCGACACCGCCGTCGAGCATGCGCACCATCCAGTACAGCGCTGCGTCCGGGTCGGAGCCGCGCACCGCCTTGTGCAGCGCTGAGATCTGGTCGTAGAAGTTCTCGCCACCCTTGTCGAAGCGCCGCAGCGTGCTCGGCAGCACGCTGCGCAGGAAGTCGGCATTGATGCGGGCGTGGCCACGATCGGCCGCGGCGCGCGCCGCGACTTCGAGCGCGTTGAGCAGCCGGCGCGCATCGCCATCCGCCAGATCGACCAGCATGCGCTGCGCGGATTCGTCGACCGCGAGCCCGCCGAGTTCGCGCTCGCATGCGCGCGCGATCAGTTGCCGCAGGTCGTCCGCGCCGAGCGGCTCCAGCACGTACACGGCCGCACGCGACAGCAGCGCGCCCACCACCTCGAAGCTCGGGTTCTCGGTCGTGGCACCCACGAACACGAACAGCCCCGACTCCACGTGCGGCAGGAACGCGTCCTGCTGCGCCTTGTTGAAGCGGTGCACTTCGTCGACGAACACCACCGTCGGCTGCCCCGTGCGCGCCAGCGTCGCCTGGGCGCGCTCGACCGCGTCGCGGATGTCCTTGACGCCGCCCAGCACAGCCGAGATGGCGATGAACTCCAGCCCGAACGCGTCGGCCATCAGCCGCGCAAGCGTGGTCTTGCCCACGCCCGGCGGACCCCAGAAGATCATCGAGTGCAAGCGCTTGGACTCGAACGCCACGCGCAACGGCTTGCCTGGCCCCAGCAGGTGCGCCTGGCCGATCACCTCGTCGAGCGTGCGCGGGCGCATGCGCTGCGCCAGCGGCGCCGCCGCGAGCGGCTTGGGCGCCGGGCGCGGTGCGCACGGTTCGTCGGCAAAAAGATCGGCCATGTTCGGTGCTCGTGCTTAAGGCGCGCCGCGCGGGTGTAGCCGGTTGGAGTAGTCCGGTCCGCAAAAGCCCGCACGTGCGCGGCGCGGCGCAAGCGGCGCAGTTTAGGCCCGCACGCGCCTCAGTTCGGCCGCGCCGCGCGGTACGGCGCGCGCGGCTGCCCGGCGCGCAGCGGCGCGGCGGGCGCGGGCAGGTCGCGCGGCAATGCGTCCAGCGCGCTCGGCAGCCCGCACGCGGCCGAGCGC